>NZ_SRRZ01000021.1 GCF_013179805.1 Microcoleus asticus IPMA8
AACAAGTTAAACACAGAGGTACTGGAATCATAATGAATACTCCTATATTTATTGTTTCAAGCACTGCATAGCCCTTAACTGAACCGTATTGGGTTCAGCAGCAGGAGTTGACAATATCGAAATCAACGACGATTTTATCGACGGGAGATAGATCGTAGCCTGGTAAACGTCAAAATCAGCGTTTCGGGACTTACATCCAACTTTCCAAACAACCTTGAAGCCTTGCTCCATTTCTCCTTTCAGCCTTAAAAACATCCTCGATCGCTTTACCCATGACTATTTGGATAAAAAAGAGTTAATATAGATCTACAGAACATTCAGGTTTTAGTTAAGAGTAACTTGGATTTCGCATCCTACAATTGAAGCAAAAATCAGTCTCCCTGTTAATTTACTAGAAGCGACTTATCGAGCCGTAAACTAGGGAAAAGCAAAAAGTCGTGATTAATTTATTATGCGGGCTATTAGTCGAGAATTAGCCACGCTAAAGCCAGCATCAATTGATGCAGCCCTAGCAGAAATGGCAAGCAATCCAGAGTATCAAGCTGATGTTTTACAAATGAAAACTGAATTTGCTACAGCTTATTAGGAAGCCTTTAAATTGGCGGAGTCTCAAGAATAAAAAACAGTATCAATCAACAAGATATCCTGGCACCTTAACTCACCCGTTACCCCTTTCTCCTTTCAACTTTAAAAACATCCTCAATACTTTTCCCCGCCGTTTTCTCCTCCCACCCCATCGCCATCAAAAAACTCTCAGCAGACTGAGTTTCCACCACATCCACCCCCCATTCTCCCGGTTGCAGCGCCTCAGCATCGCTAGTCAATGGCGGAGTCTTCTTCAATCCCGCTAAAATCAAAATATCAGGAAAAGAATCATCAGTTTTCCCCTGACTCATCCGCTTATCCACCAAACTTTGAGCGCAAAATTCTCCCACTTGAGGCGGAGAAAAAGCATCAGTAGAAAATAAAACTTCTACCATCCAATGACCGTGATTTAATTGACGACACTTAATCTCAGGATATTGACTTAAACCCTCAGCAAATACCCGAGTAAATTCTTCCCTACTTAAGGTGGGAAAAACCCCCTCGGGCAGATCAAAATTATGAGAAAGCAACATCCGCACCGTTCCCGATTCAGTCATACTTTTAGTTACTTAATTTGAGAAATCGCCAACTTAATCACACCTTGAACCGCCGCTTCTGACTCCTTTTCCAATGCAGCTTGTAGCGGTTCAATTGCAGCCCGATCGCCCACTTTCATCAAAGACAAAGCCGCCGCCCTACGAGTTTCCCCATCACCACGATCGAGCAACTCAATCAGATTAGGAATTGCAGGTTTATAAGCCAGATTTCCTAAAGCCGCCGCCGCCTCGCAACGCACATCAACATCAACATCCGTCAGAGACTTAACCAAAATCTCGAATAATTCATCCTTCGGTTCTTCCTGTGCAACCTTGGCGATCGCACCCACCACCGCACCGCGCACCACAGGCGAATCAGAGGCGATCGCCTGATACAAATACTCCTTCGCCCCCGCCCCAATAAAAGCCAACGCCCAAGCCGCATGACCGATCGTACTCTCTGGCAAATCACTTGACCCTAAAATATCCAACAAAGCCTGCACAGCCGGCTCCCCAATCCTCGCCAACGCCCCAATTGATGAACCCTTAACCACCGTATCCCGATCGTTCAACAAAGCATGAATTAAATGAGGAACCGCAGTCGGATCGGCAATCAAAGTCAGAGTTTTAGCAGCAGCACGCCGCACAACCGGATTAACATGATTTGCCAAAGCATCTAATAAAAAAGGAGTCGCCGCTTCGCCAATTTCAGCCAAAGTTTCCGCGAAACGCAGTCGAGTCATCCCCCGCGTATCTCCCAAACATTCAACCAACCGCTTCAACAGATTGGAATCATTAGGATCGAAAGTATCTAAATCTATTTGTTCAGTAACTTCCCGAAGAAAAGCATCTGTTTCAGCGTGAGCCAATAGAATTGGATCGGCCTCCGCTTGAGCATTAGAATTGACCATAATTATCCCCTAATTATTAGTAGTTAGAGCCGCCAATTGATCGCGAAGACTCTCCAGTCCAGCATCAATCTTAGCAAGTTCCGGCTCAATTTTAGCCATCGCCGCCTTCTGAGGTAATTTTGCCTTTTGTGCCGCAGTCATCGTTTCATTAACCAAACGTTCGCGATATTTCTCAAATTCAGCAATTACTTCTGCCAATTCTTCAACATTAGTGTCTGTTGAATTAGCAACAGTTTCCTCATTATCAGAATCCGACGGATTAAATTCTTCGTTTTCAGACATAGTTTTGATAGTTTAATAATTAGTCCGCCTAGGCGAAATTTGTGTGTGTAGCCGCGATTGCAATCGACGGGATATTTTTTGTTTTTGTAACCGCAATTTCAGTCACCGGGATATTTCGACTTTGTGTGTGTGTAGCCGCGCGCGATTGCAATCGCCGGGATATTTGTGCTTTAAGGTGACAGCACACCCACCCCAGAAAACCTCAAGCGATTGTGTTCTAACATCTCTTCTAAAGCAGAATGAGAAATACAACGACGCTCAGAACAGTATGCCATTTGTTTAACCCCATTTATCATCTGCACAGTCATCACCCGTACCCGAAAATGATCGTTAATAAACCAACAGCGTTCCTGTCCTTGATTAGTCTCATATTCCGTCTCAATAGTCAACACCCCATCATCCGCAAAATGGTAAATACCGATGACCGGAATACCTTCAACATAGCCTCGATTTCGCAGAAACTTGCCCGTTCTCGGATTACTAGGATTAGGCACATCTACAAGAATAGCAGCATAGTTTTCGTTCGGGACTGTATCATCTAAATTATCCTGCCACATAAAACTGCATCCCCCACTAACTAAAGCGGGATCGACATTCTGCTGTTGACACACGTCTAAAATTCTGGGATCGTCTGTTGACAAAACGTCAACGATGACATTGGATTCTCCCGACTCATCAGCCGCAGCAGTATCAAAATTATGGACTGTTCGCTGAGTAAACCAAACGCCCTCACTCTTGCGAAAGAAATCCATCATAGTCATAGGTGGTGTTAGCAGCATTTCTGTGTCAAATTAGCGATAGGAATCAGAGGGATTGAGACAAATCTCATTGAAAAATGGAGATTTCAGCTTTGACCTGAGCTTAGCCGAACTGGGAATCCGATCGGATTTTGGTTAAGAAAAATAAACAAACGTCAGTCTGGAATCCGTCAAATTCTAGGATAAATGACACAGGACAATTTTGAGCAACTCGATCGATAAATCTTCAGAAAATACAATGTCACCTCGTCAACACTCGTCTTTCCTCTCCGAACCCCTTTCTGCAACAGAAATCTTACCAGCCATTCAGGAAGGCAAAAGTCTAGCTCAAACCAACCTCCCGGGAATCAACCTTAGCCAGATGGATTTATCTGGTATTGATTTCAGTGGAGCAAACTTGATTGGGGCAAACCTCAGTCAAACCAATTTGCAAGGGGCAAATCTCACAGGGGTTGATTTACGAAGGGCAAATCTCAGAGATGCCAATTTGAGTGGAGCGAATTTAGAAGAAAGCTATCTTTTTCGTGCAGATTTACAGGGCTGTAATTTAGTCGATGCCAAGCTACAAGAGGCAAAATTAAAATTAGCTCAATATGATGCTCATACCCAGTGGCCAGAAGGATTCAATTACAAAAATTCGGGAGCTATTGGTCCCCAAGCCAATCTCAGTGGAGCTTTTCTGAATACAGCTTACCTCCGAGGCGCAGATTTACAGGGCTGTAATCTGCGAGGTGCTTATCTCAGTGGAGCCGATTTAACTGGGGCAAATTTAGAGGGAGCGGCCTTAAGTGGGGCGAGCCTTCAGAATGCCTTTCTGACTGGTGCTTATTTACGGAATGCTATCTTAATTGGAGTCGAATTACAAGGAGCGGATTTACGAGCGGCTGACTTAACCGGGGCAAATTTAGAGCAATTAAAGAGTATTGCTGGCGCTGATTTTACCCTAGCACAAGGACTCACCCAAGAGATGAAAGCCATGCTTTGCAGTCGCGATCGCAAAGAATTAGGAACTTGGAATGCTTTTACTCGTAACAATACGGCTCAGAGTCTTGGCTCTCAGGTAGGATAAATTTACACTGATTGTTGAACTTCTGGAATGTGGCGTTCTAAATCGAACAGAAAACCGTGAATGTATTCCTCAGTCCACTCCTCACCATAGAACCGCGTAAACATCCCTCTAGCGGGATCTTTTGCAGCACGATAATTAATATAACGTCGCTGTGCCTCAAGAATCTCTCCAAGTCGCTGACTATCTGTGACAGGTGGCGCTTGCTCAACCAAATCGAGATAAGCTTGAAGATAATCCTTAAAAGCTTCAAAGACCGTAGTTTGCACAGCCTCTGTTTCCTTGGGACGAGTCCAAAGAAAAGCAGGAGAAAAGAAAGGTTTTGCCTCGTCAGGAAAATCTCCTCCCCAAGGCAACTCCTTTTGATAAGTGTTGAAAATCGGTAAAATTGGATCTGAGTATTGCTTCTGGTAAGCCGCATCGTGAAAAAGAGGCTGCATATCTAAAGCAATTAAATGTCCCCCCGGCAAGGTTACTAAGTCTGCCCCAAAAAATGGCAAGTCATAATTTAACTGGGGGAAAATCACAAAATTAAGTACCTGGAGAGCATCACCACCCTCAACATGAGCCGCCCGAATTTGCCGTAATTTTGAGGACTTAAAAGCATGACTTGTCGTCACCACCAACTGCTCTTTTTTGCCCTTACCAGTTAGAGATTCTTTCCGTTCAAAACCTGCCGGAATGGGATAGGCAGCCAAGTCAAGTCGTTCTTTTAGAAGTGGGATGGCGTAATCTAAGAAAGGCTGATAAAGAGTCATTTTTAACTTATCTTACTCCCGCTGGAACTGCTAATGGAATAGCATCTTCAAACAAAAACTCGTACAGAAATCGCTCTGACCATTCATGCCCAAAATAGCTGCCGAATAGCCCTGATGCAGGATCGCGTTCCGCACTATACTGATCGTAATCTTTCTGTGCCTTCACAATCCGCTGAATCTCTTCGGGAGTGTTAAGCGGGGAGGCTTGCTCTAACATTTGCCAATACAACTGAACATATTCTTGATAGGCTGGAAACAAACGAGTTACAACCGTTTCTGCATCAGTTTTAGCAAATAGCAAGTTCTTGGAAAAATACTGGTTCGCATCGTAAAACTTCATTTCTAAGTCTTGCGTTAAATCCTTGTATTTATCCTTAATGGCGCTCATTGGCTCGATATATTTGTCTATATAGGCGCGATCGCGGAATAAAGGTTGAAAATCCAAAACCACCAAGATTTTCTTCTGTCCAAAGGCTAAAAAATCAATTCCTAGTAAGGGCAGATCGTAATTATAATTCGGATAAATGACACTATTGAAAATCTGTGCCGTTTCTCCCGCATCAATGTATGTGTAACGAATCTTTCGCAATTTGGGACATTGATAGCACCAACTTTGAATCGTGGCGGGATTTTTGCCTCTTTCACTCACCACCGATTCCAATCCAGAGGGAATGGTACGACTCTCTAGAGCAAAACGTCCAAACAGTTCTTTTTCTAAGAATTCCTGAAACGGCTTAAACATAGATTAAAATTTAGCTCCTTCAATCTTTCCCTCAAAACACAATCATAAGGGATTGCCTTAAATCTTGTCTCTGTTTTTGACAAACAAAGTAATATTTCGTTACGAAACTCTGTTGTGCGCTCAGGATTTCCAAGAAAAACCCTGTACCAACCATCATTAAACTGCTGTAATTGTAATAAATCTTAATAAACTCCCTCATAATTTTAGTCTATCCTAGTAAACTATGTGTAATTTAATGACTATGCAATTAAGTGAAAGAGCAAAGCAATTAATTCCCCAAGCCAGAATTGTCAGTTTTGCCAGTTGGAAAAACTTATATTCAGATGAAGTAATTGCCATTTTTCAAGAGGCTGACGATCAAAGTCGATATCTCACAGATGAGGATTTAGAACGCATTAAAAATCTTGCTCCTAATTTCTCTTTAATGCTAGAAAAAGCCCGATTATTGCGAGAGCAAGCTCCTAATCTTGTTGCTGATGCGAGGAAAAAGGTATTAGCCGACTTTCCAAATATCACTGAGCTTGGTAATGACCTTTATCCTCCCGAACGTGCTGAAGCCTGTTGGCGAGATTTTTTACAGTTTCTGCGCTGTATCACCTATGGAATTGCAGGTAACAGTCCTCAATTTACTAGCCAAGAAGGACTCAAAAACATGGAGCTACTCTATCAAGAATTGCGGGTTCCTGTTTCGGCGATGCTCTGTGGACTCGAACAGTTGAAAACAGTTAGCTTGCAGCAATTTAATTTTGAAGACCGGGATTTATTGAGCCTTTATTTTGACCATTTAATCACTGGGTTAAAACAATTTAATCAAGTTTAATCAACTAAACAGTATCAGATTCCTTACTGTTTAGTTGATTGAGCAGATTTTCTAAAGCAGCAGCAACGACTCGATGATTTGAGTCTTGCCGAAGTTTACTTAAAATTTCCTTAGCCTGCGGATCGTCAAAATGTTGCAAAGCAGATGCGACGTGCTGACGCATACCTTCATACTCAGAATTAGCCAGCATTAATAACTGAGAAAGTGCAGCCTGTTCCTGATTAGTTCCGGCTAATGTACCAAGTGCATCCACAGCGGCTTCCTGAGTGGTCCTATCTTCTCCAGCTAAGGCTTCCATACAGACCTCAAAGAGTTCGCTTTCGCACTCCATATCAACCAAAACAGCCAGAATACTACGACGAACTAACCAGTGGTCATCCTGAAAAAAAGTCAAGACTAAATGAGATGCAGCACATCGACCAAAAAGCGAAAGAGAATTAGCAGCCTCAGCTCGCACATTCGGCGTATTATCAAATTTCATGATTTGGAGCAATGCGGCGAAGGAATCAGCGGTTTGTTGTGTCCCAAATGCCCGGCTGACAAAGGAACGTACTAAGAATTCGGGGTCATCGAGTTTGCCTTTGAGCAAGGGAACGGCAATCTCTGGTTTATAATCCTTGAGAGCAGCGACGGCCTTGAGTCGATACTGAAAATCAGGATTGTTCAGAGACGTTTCGATTTCGTGAATATCCATAAACACAATCAAGTATAATTTTTATTGATTTTAACCAAAAAGTTCCTAATTTTGCAAATAACCAAATAGCTTTTAACACTTAATAACCTTCGCGGTTGTTATAGTTAAGCTCTTTGATCGAATCGAGTCTGAAAACAGCCGTACTTGAACCAATATTGTCGCAGTTCATGATGCGGTGTATGCAAACTGGCTTTAGCCTGATAGAGAATCACTTGTCGATGATTTCCCATCCAAAGTCGTTTGCCTGGTTCAACAGAAATTAAGCACCCTCCTAGAATGTTAACACATTCCTCAAATCGCTCAACTGCTGGATAGTCTAAAGTTTCAAAAATTAGCAATTGACCGGAAAAAATTAGGTGACGACTTCTGATCCAAGCCTGCATTTTTTTACAAGCTATTGGGGGTAGCATCTTTCAGATACTCAGCTTGAAAACCGAGTGATTTATTTTTACTTTCAAGTTGGAAAGAGAAAAAGAGCGAATAATAAACTCGCTCTAGAGTAAGTAGGAGATACCAAACTTCAATGAAGACAAAGGTGAAGTCTAGGTAAATTTAGCCAACTTCAGTAATACTGAGAATTTTGCCTCCCATTTTCTGAATATTTTTAATTTGCTTAGACATTTGAGCATAGCTGACTTCATAGCTGATATTGCTCACTCTGACCTTAGCACCACCAGACTTAGCAGCAGTAATCCGAAAACGTTTACCAGTTGTGCTAGAGGCTCCACTGGTACCAACGCTAGAAAGTTTGATTTTCTGAGGCAGATTGCTCGCAACCGTAGCAATTAATTGAGCTTGATTACTGCTATCGCTAGTAGCTGCTCCTCCCAGCAAAGAAAGCATCCGATTAAACCCGACATTCTTGATACCATTTTGGCTGCGAATGTTCCGAGGATAAGGCACAATATTCTCGCCAAAGTTCTGGCTGTAATCGTCACTATCGATATAAGAATCGATTTCGGCTTCATAGCCTTGACCGTTACAAATTTGGACGTGTTCCGAAATCTCTGTCTGTTCTAAAGGAGCGCGACCAAGCAAATGCTTGCAGTTTAACTCGATGAACCGATAGGCAGAATTGGTGTTAAAAAATAGAGACTGATACAGGTCGGATTTTGCCACTTGTCTGACAAAATCACGCACCGTAATATCACCATTGCGAAGCAAAGATTCGGCACTGGTGAGACGCTGACTTTCCATCAGGTGAGCATTTCCTAACACCTGTCGGTAAGCAGCACGAATGACGACTTGTAAATCGTCTTCGGTTGCATTGGATCGAAGTTCTACGGGGTCACTGACGAAAGAGGCTGTTAAACTGGACATTTTTTTTTCCTAACGTTAATTAAAGTTTGATTCAGACTGTCAAAAGATGTTACTGTTGGTTGAAAGAGCTTAAGATAAGCGAACGCATCTGTTATTTAGACAGAGAAGCACTACGTGTTTTTATCGTTATCGCTTTCATAATTGCGATCGGATAAGATAAAAATCGCGATTGTTTCCGAGAGGGTAGAGAAGCAAATCTTTACTTCTCTACCCGCGAATCACTTTAGGCCTCAAGCAACTTCTGTGATGCTGACAATTTTGCCGCCTGCACGATGAATGCGCTGAATTTGCGGAGTCATATTCGCACCGGATACAAGATATTCAGTGTTACTTAGTCGGCGAGGACTATCAAATTTAGAGCCCTTGACTAAAATCTTGAAGGTTTTTTCGGTGGCATCTTTGTAAGCGCTGATCCGACCGCCTGTTGTTGGTAAAGTAATCTTGTTACCGCTATTGCCAGCCACAAAATCTACTAAGCGAGAAGCGGTAAAAGCACTATCAACTCCTGCATAACCTTGATACAGGGAAAGGGTGCGATTATAGCCGACTTGCTTTTGTCCGACTTGACTTTTTGCTCCTTGATAATAAGGAACTGTATTCTCGCCAAATTTTTCCTGATATTCTGGACTATCGAGATAAGAATCAATTTCTGCCTCGTAGCCTTCTTGGGTAGAACGGCAAATATGCTCAGAAAGTTCCTCTTGAGCTAAAGGAGCGCGACCCAACAAATGTTTGAAGTTTAGCTCGACAAAGCGGTAAGGAGCGCAGGATTCAAAATACCGACTGCGATAAAAGTCAGATTTAGCCACAGCGCGGACAAATTCTCGTACCGTTATCGTGCCATCGCACAACTTGGATTCTGCAATCGTCAAGCGTTCACTTTCCATGACATGGGGATTGCCCAATACTTGCTTGTAAACAGCGCGAATTACCGCCTGTCGATCATCGGAGCTGCTCGTAGGCCAAAGTTCTACTGGCGCATCTAAAACGACACTCATTGAGTTTCTCCTAAGAATAAATAACGCTTCAAAACAGGGAATTAGGGATTGTGAAAAACACGCTCAGGGAGATAATTCCCCAAGTCGTTAAGGCAGAAGTTTGAGCGGTTGTTAGTTGACAGCAGTGATGCTGGAAATTACGCCGCCTTGTTTGTGGATGCGTTGATATTCTTGCGAGAGCCTATCAAATGGTACGAGATAGGCTTGATTGCTAGAGCGAAATTTAGAGACTCGGTTCATCACAGTCGTTGCTGAAGAACGATATCCAGTCACAGTAATGCGATAAACTTTGCCTTCTGTGGAGGCGCCTAATCCAGCACGAGTACGTGAATTGATACCAGACTCTTGGAATGCCCAACCATCTCCAACTGCACCACCTGAAGGGGGAACTATTGGTAGGGGGGTTTGCTGAATCACGAATTTATTCAGAACAGGGGTTTTTCCAGAAATACTGCCCTTGAGGTCGCTACTGGAAGCTCCCCGCAAGAGAGCAAACATATGAGTAAACCCAACCATATTTTGTCCTGGCTGGGTTTTGTAGCCTCGGTAATAGGGAACGATATTTTCCCCGTAGGCATTTTGGTATTCATCACTGTCGAGATAAGAATCAATTTCTGCCTCGAAGCCTTCCGTATCTAAAATGGTGCTATGTTCTCTCATTTCTTCTAAGCCATCAGGGGCCCGACCTAGAAGATGTTTGAAATTGAGTTCAATAAACCGATAGCGAGGACAAGTATCGAAAAAGCGAGAGCGGTAAGCGTCTGATTTTGCCAGAGCGCGGACAAATTCGCGCACACTGAATTCACCACTTTTGAATTGGGATTCAGGAATCGTCGCTCGTTCACTTTCCATGACGTAAGCATTTCCCAAAACTTGCCGATAAACGGCACGAATAATGGTTTCTACTTCTTCTTCTGAACGTCCTGGCATCAGTTCTAAACAGGGTGTTTCTTCAAATAAACTGACTCCAAGTCGAGATGCAGGTCCAAAAACCATTGAAAAAATCTCCACAATTGTATTACATGAAAAACTACCATACTTAGACGTTATATTAGAAAACTTTGCATAACTTAACATTAAGCCTGATTTAGGAGCTTATTTGTACTACATAAAGAGGTTGAGATATTGCTCGGAGTCTCTTATTGCAAGAAATGCGGTGTAGTACATTTTATTTCGTGTAATACATGGTGAATGTGACTTGAAAATATTAAGCCGATAAGTTATAAGATGTGAGGTAACTCAGTGGCAAAACTTTGACGCTTTTCAAAATGTAGAGAGCCAAAAGCCGAACCCCAAACCTGTTGATGATTATTCACATCCAGACCTCGATCGAGGCTACTCCAAGTTGTTTCTGTAATTTCCACATCACTAACTAGGTAGGTTGAACAACCTCTTTTTTCGATGAGACAAAGGTTTCCAGGTTCGACACTGCCTCGAAACATTTCGCCGTCGCGTTTAAAAATCATGGAACAGTGATAGCGTCGTTGCAGACTATCTGGTTTAATAGTTTTGAGAATGCTTAATTCTCGTGCGGCTCCGGCGTACTGTATTGGGTCTTCGAGGCTATAATTTTCAATATAAATCTGATCTCCCTGGTCAATTAAGCGATGAACTCCCTGACGATAGGGGGTCCACAGATCGTGATCGTAAACCTGTTCAGAGTAAAAGCCAATGGCATTGAAAAATTCAAAGGGTAAGGGACGAAAAAATATCCGAATATGGGCAAATTGTTGTGGGTTATCAAAGGATTGTTGATAGTTACTAAAATCCCCAGCCATCCACTGAGCCAAAGTGATTAAATCATTGCTTTTAACTGAATTCATAAGCTAAGAAGAAGGTAGAAGAAAGTTGATTAATAGCAATTAGTGATTCACTAATTCCCTGACAGCGAACGAATCTCTGAGGAAAATGATGCCGTTACTACTCCACTTCCTCCACTGGTTTTAATTAGGGAAACACGAAACCGTAAATTAGGATTAGCAAACCAGATTTTTTCTTCCGCTGCGGCGTGTTCGTAGCTAGTCAAAAGCACAAAAGTTCCATCCTCTGTGATGTGATAGTCACCTGCTGCGGCAATAGTTTCAGCATAACCTTGATCTCGTAATAACTTACCGCGATTAGGTACATTTGGATCGGGGATTGGTACCAGAATACAACTCCCCTTAACCTCAGAATTCTCATCCCAATCTGACTCACCCTCCCAACTCATTTGAAAAGGCATTACTGCTTGGGATGGGTCAACATTATACAATTGACAGAGTTCCATTACTGCCCGATCGTCCGGTGAGATAGCAGCGATATCAATAACTGACTGCACAGCTTCAAAGTGTCTGAAAGTCAAATGATGGGCGCTGCGCTGCGATCGCCACCGTCCTAGAGAATTTTCAACAAACTGCTTAATATTGTTCATGGAAAACATTGTACAGGGGCAAGAGCAAAAATATTCTTGTCTTGAAAACTCCACTTTTTGCGCCCCTCTCCACGAAAAAAAGTGCTTTTAGCCACAAAAGTAACAAATTGTTACTTTGTTTCTCAGGAAAGAGACAGAGGCAACACCCCAGAGATATATTCAAAACCATCAAGTTAGTCACCAAGTTGACCAACTCTGATTCAGAAATAATTTTTCTAAGTTAAGGAGAACTCAATGCTTGACGCTTTTTCAAGAGCTGTACTTTCAGCCGATGCCAGCACCTCCACTGTCGGTGATATTGCTGCCCTCAGAGCTTTCGTTGCCAGCGGCAACCGACGCTTGGATGCTGTAAACGCGATCGCCAGCAACGCTAGCTGCATGGTTTCTGATGCTGTTGCCGGTATGATCTGCGAAAACCAAGGCTTGATTCAAGCTGGTGGTAACTGCTATCCTAACCGCCGCATGGCTGCTTGCTTGCGCGATGCAGAAATCATTCTGCGCTATGTCACCTACGCTTTGTTGGCTGGTGATGCTTCAGTTCTTGATGACCGTTGCTTGAATGGTTTGAAAGAAACCTACGCAGCTTTGGGCGTTCCCACCACCTCCACCGTGCGTGCCGTTCAAATCATGAAGGCTCAAGCCGCTGCTCACATCCAAGACAATCCTAGCGAAAAATTTGCTGGTGCTAAGCTCCGCAAAATGGGCAGCCCTGTAGTAGAAGATCGTTGTGCTAGCCTCGTTGCTGAAGCTTCCAGCTACTTCGATCGCATCATTTCTGCACTGAGCTAGTCAGTTGCTAATCGCAATTCGCTCAGCAAAATTGAAACTACGCTCACTGTCGTCAAAATCACTTTAGGAGTTTTAGGAAATGAAATCAGTTCTCACCACCGCTATTGCCTCTGCTGATGCAGCAGGCCGCTTCCCTAGCACCTCAGATTTAGAATCAGTTCAAGGTTCTATCCAACGCTCTGCTGCTCGTTTAGAAGCTGCAGAAAAACTAGGCAGCAACCTCGACGCAGTTGCTAAAGAAGCTTATGATGCTTGCATCAAAAAGTATCCTTACTTGAACGAATCCGGTCAAGCTAACTCCACCGATACTTTCAAAGCAAAATGCCATCGTGACATCAAGCACTACCTGCGCTTGATCCAATACAGTTTAGTTGTTGGCGGCACAGGCCCTCTGGACGAATGGGGTATTGCTGGTCAACGCGAAGTTTATCGCGCTTTGGGCTTGCCTACTGCTCCTTACGTTGAAGCATTGAGCTTTGCTCGTAACCGCGGTTGCGCTCCTCGCGATTTGTCTCCTCAAGCTTTGACTGAGTACAATGCTCTTCTTGACTACGCGATCAACTCCCTGTCCTAATTAACTGACAGGTTTGTAATGTCGTGACTGGGTAGTTTCTACCCGACAAGTCTAGGAACTCTTGGCTCGTTGCTTTACCGATTTTGGTGAGGTAAGGGTAAAGAATTCTTAGGCTTGTTATTGTGTTTTAATAGGCATATCATATTATAGTTATTGCAGACTGCTAATTTTATGGATAAACGCTTTTTTAGTTTTTTTAATTTAACCGAAGACCAGGCGATCGCCCTTTTAGATACGCCCCAAGCGGAAATCGGGGAAGAGGATTCCCGCTACATAGCTGCTTCCCACTTGATCAATTTCTCAACTGATCGATCGATCGCAGCACTGATGCGAGCAGTACAACAAACCGATCCGGTGCTGGAAAACCGGATTGTGCGCCGCAAATCGGTGGAAACCTTGGGAAGACTGCAAGCTGTGCAAGCATTGCCGGTGATTCGCACCTGTCTGGCGGATGATGACTGCTACACGGTGGAAAATGCCGTTTGGGCGATCGGCGAAATTGGCACTCAAGATCCGGATATTTTAGCAGAAGTTGCTCAATTGCTGGACAAACCGGGACAAACCTACCGGGTAATTATTCACACCCTGACTAAATTAGATTATCAGCCAGCCTTAGCCAGAATTCGCAGATTTGTCGATGATATTGACCCGCCGACTGCTAGTGCTGCGATCGCCGCAATTTGTCGTTTAACCAGAGACTTTTCTCAAATGGGAAAAGTTGTCGCGATGTTGCAACACAAAAATGTCCTTGCGCGCAGATTATCTATTCAGGATTTGATAGATGCGCGTTACTACGATGCAATTCCAAATATTGCCAAATGTCCGGTATCTTTAGTCTTTCGGCTCAGAGGAATTAGGATGTTAGCAGAAGCAGGAATTGCCGACAAATCCCTCACCTTTGCTACCATTAAACCCCATTTGGAACAAACCTTAAGAGACTATCCAGGGGATTTAGATTTAGTGCACAGTTATGAAAAATTACCCGACTTACCGTTTTTGATTCGCCAATTATACGAAACAGATTTTGGACGTTGCTATTTAGCAGCTAAAACGATACTTGAAAATTACTCAGAGGATGCACCAGCCGCCCTGTTTGCGACCTTTGCTGAAGAAGCAAATAATGACTATGGAGCGCATTTTCATGTGGTAAAATTGTTTGGTTGGTTAAAACATTCTCCAGCCTACGATTTGTTATTGGAAGCTTTGCATCACTCTCAACCCCAGTTTCAGAAATCCCGTGCAGGGGCGGCGATCGCCCTGGGGGAACTGGGAGAACAGCGTGCTATTCCAGAATTGAAAGCCTGTCTGGAAACTAAAATCTGGGATTTGAAGTATGCTGCATTAATGGCACTAGAAAAACTTGGTGATGTCAGCGGTTATGAAATTGCTGCTGCCGACCAAGATTGGTTAGTTCGAGCTAAAGTAGATGCTCATACTTCTGTAACATCCGAATTATAGCTGTAGGGACACGGCAGTGGCGTGTCCGGTATCTGTAGGGACACGGCAGTGCCGTGTCCCTACCTGAGAAATGTAATATCTTAATTAAGCTTAAATTACAACACCTAAAACCACAAAAACCATGACAACAGATGCTTTGTTTGAACAACTAAAACACCCGAATCCTCATCTGCGCGATCGGGCAATGTTTGAAATTGCCGATTCGCGCGATGAAAATACAATTTCTCGACTGGTGGGCATTTTAGATGAAGAAGATGTCACCTATCGTCGGGCGGCGGTAAAAGCCTTGGGCGTGATTGGTGAAGATGCCGTACCATCGGTGGTTGAGGCATTGTTAAACAGTGATAATGTGACTGTGCGAGGGAGTGCGGCGAAGGTATTGGCACAAATTGCGATTAATTATCCAGATTTACCGTTTCCTGAAGCGGGCTTGCAGGGATTAAAAAAGGCGATCGACGATCCGAATCCTGTGGTTAATATTGCTTCTGTGATGGCCTTGGGCCAGATGGGTTCCTCTGCTTTTGAGATTTTGGTGGAGTCGCTGAATACAACGGATAATGTGGCGGTACAAGTGGCGATCGTGAATGCTCTTGCTTCTGTGGGCGATCGACGTTGTGTAGAAGTTCTGACCACATTTGCGAATGATGAAGCCGTGGATTCTTATGTGCGGGAATCAGCGACAAGTTCTTTATCCCGGTTGGATTTGGTGATGAATTATAAGCGTGCAGATAGTTAGATTTAGTGACATTTTTAGCCCCACTCTTGAGCGCACACAGCACTTGCAGCTAACTAAGCTATGATAAAACTTTGAGCGTTGATGATTCACGGTATGAATCAACTTTTCGCTTGAAGTTACAAAACTCACCCTCAAGCGGGCTGATAGCTATTGGGAAATCTTGAATTCATACCTCTATTCAGCAACGCCAGCTTTCAGAGTTAACTGGAGTTCATGTGGGAATGCAAATTGAACCATACGACCCTCGCCACCTTGATGCTGTTATTCGTCTTTCGCGAAGGGCCTGGACTCCGGTCTTTGATTCGATTCAGAAGGCGATGAGCGCTGATGTTTACCAGGCATTCTATCCCAATCATTGGCGCGTGAGCCAGCAAAAAGCTGTGGAGGATGTGTGTGCTGCGGAAGACACGAATGTATGGGTTGCTATTGATGCAGATTCTACTGTGGGCTTTGTAGCTATGAAACTACACTCAGAGGACAGCATGGGTGAAATCTACATGGTTGCTGTCGATCAAGACTTTCAAGGTCGCGGCATTGGTAGTGCTTTGATAGAATTCGCTCCCTGTTGGATGAAAGATGCGGGGATGTCTGTGGCTATGGTTGAGACTGGGGGCGATCCCGGTCATGAAAGAGCCCGTCACACCTATGAAAAGGTGGGCTTTGAGCTATTTCCAGTCGCCAGATACTTCAAGAAGCTCTAACTGCAAATGTTAAGTCTCAAGGTTTACTTTGTTCTATAGCTAGTTAATTGCGATCGCTCGATCGAGTCATTTTTGGTTTCACGTTACTTACTCATTCACAAGCAAGGACGTGATAGGATCAACCCAACCTACAGCGAGGGGCGATCGCACTCCTTCCTACTCCGCCTCCACCAACCAGCAAAGCTGCATCGAAGCACTGGTTACGACATTAGGTTAATGCTCGATAAGACCGATATTAGGAAGTGCTATCAAGCAATTCTGACTTTGAATAGATAGTTAGGTCGTAGGATTGGTGGTTGAGCCTATACTTTGAGGTTGTGTGGCTTTCAGTATGAATTTGAGTGTTGATTAGGCAATTTGAGTTAGTCTAGGTTAGACTGCTGAGGTTAGAATCCAGCTTTTAGAAAGTATGACGACACGCTTAGACAAAGTACGGCAACTCCAAGAGATATTTATCGCTCGTGCGACACATGGTGATACCAGTGATGAGGATTACAGTAAACTCCGCTTAGAGTTATTAAGGGATAGCGGAGTCAGAGATCTTCTTCCTCAATTTGTTAAGACTTGCGACGAACTCTCAAAATTCTGGGGTTTCATTAAACCAAGGTTCAGTACCTACGCAGAACGAAAGGCGTTTATATGGGATGAATTTAGTTCAGTGATTGCATCTCTGGAGGCAAATATTATTGCGGCGCATCCAGCAGATGATGACATTTCCGCTATTCTTGTCGATTTTGATACCGATCATGTTCACATTGCTTGGCAAAAAGCTCTTGAACGCCGCAATGAAGATCCAGAAGCAGCAATTACTATGGCACGTACATTAATTGAATCAGTTTGTAAACACATTTTGGATGAAGCAGGTATTACCCACAGCGATAGAGATGATTTGCCTAAACTTTATTTTGAAACTGCCAAACAACTTAATATGGCTCCTGAACAGCATCAAGAACAGGTCTTTAAGGAAATTCTTGGTAGTTGTCAGACGGTGATTAAAGGACTTGGTACTTTACGCAATAAGCTGAGTGATGCTCATGGTAAAGGGAAAAGAGCTGTTAAACCCTCTCCTCGACACGCTGCACTTGCCGTCAATTTAGCAGGTTCAATGGCAGCATTTTTGGTCGCAACTTGGGAAGATCGCTCTTCCCAAGTGACTTAACAACTCAGTTGGCGGGGACGGTCGAAAGTCGCTGGGTGTGTGCGGAAGTTATTGGTAGCCGCTCAACCAGAACATTAGACTTCTATGTATGCGGCATAAGCTATAGGTTGTGATCGCATAAAGACCGATCATTAGAGCTTCTAATTGGAACTTCTAGAGATTGCAGGTACGACCAATGCTGGGAGAGTGAAGTGTGACAGCTAGATTCACAGTTTGAAATCTGATTTCGCGAGCACGTTCCCGTGTGCCGAAGGCATCGCATTCTATCCTTCAGCTTAATCCTGTAGAGAGAGGAAAGTTTTAGAACAGCCTGGTAAAACACGCTCAAATCGGCCGCCAATTTGAAGCATCTTTTTTTTACTTTCCAGATGCGAAATGCCGGAAATTTAGGCTGCAAACCAGAGGGGATTTGTTGTGAGATATCGAAGGCTGCAATCATGGTTCCGCGATCGCTCGATCGTTCTCCGCTTCTTGCTCATTGCCCTTGTCGTCTCAGTCTTGCTGTTAAGCGCTAAGGCAAGCTTGTTTGAGAGTTCTGCGATCGCACAAATCCCGACACAATTCCCGCCATCGAATCCCTGGAAATACCAATAACAACTACTCGTCAGGTTTGGCTTTGCAAAGCCAATTTTTGAGAGTCCTGTCGAATAGGAATCTGAATGATGAACTCTGCCCCCTGACCGGGATGAGAAACACACTTCAACTGTCCGCGGTGTTTTTCTACCACAATCTGGTAGCTGATTGACAGCCCCAGACCGGTGCCCTTCCCTACGGGTTTCGTCGTGAAGAACGGGTCGAACAGCCGCCGGTTCACTTCCTCTGTCATACCGGGGCCATTGTCACAAATGCGAATCACAACAAATTGGGGAGCTTTCCGGGTCGGGGCGAGGTTGTGGGAATCCACCTCAACCGAAGAAACTGTAGAGCTTTCCGCAAGGGGGGGATTGGAAATCGGGGATTTTTCTCCTTCCCCATACACCACTGAGGTGCGAATTGCGATCGTGCGCGGCCCCCTTTGGTCATGGAGAGTGTCGATCGCATTCGCCAGTAAATTTACAAACACCTGGTTCAGTTGGCCGGCATAGCACTCCACCAGCGGCAGCGGGCCGTACTCTTTAATGATTTGAATAGCAGGCTGGTCTAATTTAGCTTGCAGTCGGTGCTGCAAAATCAGTAGGGTGTTATCGATGCCCTCATGGATATCGACCTCTTTCATTTCCGCTTCATCCAGTCGCGAGAAGTTTCGCAGAGAGAGGACAATTTCGCGAATTCGGTCTGCCCCCACTTTCATCGAATCCAGCACTTTGGGTAAGTCTTCCATCAAGAACTCTAATTCGATTGCCTCGATATCCTCAACAATCGCTGCTGTGGGATGGGGGTATTGTTCTTGATAGAGTTTCACCAGTCCTAGTATGTCTTCACTGTAAGTCCTGACGTGAGTCAGGTTGCCATATATGAAGTTAATCGGGTTATTGATTTCGTGGGCAACCCCTGCCACCATATGTCCGAGGGAGGACATTTTCTCAGTCTGAATTAGCTGGGTCTGGGTGCGCTTGAGTTCTTGGAAAGAAAGCTCTAGTTGTTCGGCTTGTTTTTTTAATTGCGCTTCTGATAGTCGCAGAGCTTGCTCTATCTGCACGCGATCGCGAATTTCCTGGCTCAGGAGCAGATTTTTTTCCTTTAATTCCTGCGTCCTCTCTTGCACTTTATGTTCTAAAGTCCGGCTGTAATCTTCTAATTGCTCATTGGCTTGTTTCAGGTTGTCAGTCGCCTCAGATAAATTGGCATAGAGTCGGGCATTTTCCAAGGAAATCGCCGCTTGAGAACAGAGCACGGTTAAAACTTCCAGGCGATCGGGAGTAAACGCGCTCCTTGTCAGATTATTTTCCAAGTAAAGCAGACCAATGAGCTTTCCTTTATGGACAAGCGGCATACATAAAATTGACTTCGGTTGGGCGTTAACTATATAGCTATCCCTGGTAAAAAGTCCCTCTTGAGTTGCATCATTTAAAACCACATTTTTCTGAGTTCTAGCAACATAATTGAGCAGAGAAAACGGCAATTTATGAGTATTTTCTATCGGTGTGGATTGCAGGACTACGACCTCATCATTATCTATGGTTGCCGTCCCTTCTACCACCAGTTGACCATCTTTTTCTAAAATGAAGTAGCTTTTTTCAGCCCCAGCATTCTCGATCGCAATTTTCAATAACTTAGAAAGCAGACTTTCCAGAACAATTTCGCCAGAAATAGCTTGAGAAGATTTCATCACAGAGGCGAAATCCAGTGCTGCAAAACTCCCCGTATTCGTCGAGGTGGTCGTCCGCGATACGTCAAGGCTGGAGACTTCTGCGGTCAGTATTCGCGAGAAGAATTCAGGATATTCTTCTGATAAATCTTTCACTTTGGCCTTCGCTCCCCAGCGAATATAGCCATAGTAAGCATCCGTCAAATAAATCTCCGCTATCTTCTCCCGGCCGCGAGAGAAATAAAACTCGGCGGCCCGTTCATTAGCTAGGGCTTCTTCCTGAATGTATCCCTGTTCTCTGGCTCCTAGAATGCTAGCGTCATAATACTCCATCGCTTTTCCAATTTTCCCCAATACCCGTGCTTTCTCCGCCTCCACTAATTCGTACTTATGCTGGAAGTTAGACGGGGCATGAAATGCCCATTTCTGCATTGTTTCTTGATTAGCTTCAACTAAGCTGATGTATTGTTGTTGTTCGGCGTGTGAAGCTTGAGGATAAACAGCGAGTAGAGCGAGGGAATAATAGAAGTTGTGAGGAGCACTAACTACCATTCCGAACACGCTGAATACGTGTTCGGCGGCTAAACTGGCATTGGCAACGGCATTCTTTGGTTCTTTAAAGAGATATAATAGAATTGTCTTGGCTAGATAAGTAATAAATAGCAAAGTTCTATTGTTAGTTTCAATAAAAACAGGCAAGATTTGTGTTTCATTAAAACTTTTACCTATCAACTGACATTTGGTTTCAGATTCATTTTGAAGATTTAGCGTCAATTGGTGAAATATCTGGATGTAATAAATAGAATAGTCTTGTTTTAGTTTGAGCGCTAAATCAAGATATTGCTCTTGTTTCTCTTCTACAATGTCTAATCCCTCCCCGGTCAAAAATATGCTCGCACAATAGACAGTAACACAATAACCGGCATATTCTATATCTCCAGTTTCCAGTCCACTTTGAAACGCTGACAGTAAGGGGACTAAAGCTTTTTTAGCTGGCTCTTTCCAGTGTATAACCAAACCATAAAAGAATTCATTAACTTTACATTTAAGCGAGTTGGCATTGAATTTATTCAACAACTTTAAGGCCAAGTTACCCGACTGATATCCGGCATCTATATCTCCTATTGCCGAGCACAGCATTACACTATAAAAAGCATACACCAAAGCAGCAATAGGGGAATGGCCATACTCCATGCAGATTTTAACCGAAGTCACTGCAAGTGGGAGCAAAATTGCGGGATTAGCAGTAATAGCAGGAGAAAGAAGAGAAGTCAGTATACTTAAAGCCGCTATTTTGTAAGGGTCTGTCATCTCTGGGATATTGTCTAAGTCGGCGATATCTGGCAACTCAACCAGAAAACCTCCGTTACCTTCGTCATTTGACAAGGAAATACCAAGCAGATCCAGCACTTGCAGCCCAGTATCAATGGCTTTTAACATTTGATTTTGAGCCATATAAAACTGGATTTGTAGCTCGTATACTTTCACTTTTTCGAGCAGGGTACTAGCTTGTTGTAAAACAACTTCAGCAAGAGCCGCTGACCTTTCGTAATTGGTATTAAGATATTCCGCTTCTACGGCTTCTACATAGAGTGTTAGTGTCAGATCGTAGTGACTCTGCCAACTGTTTTCTGCCAAGAGTTCTAACCCTACTTTTAGTAGCGTGACAGCAGCTTCATAAGCTGTTGCTGCTTTGGCTTTTCGACCCGCTATTAAATTTAATTGAGCCAGCTTGTATTTTTCTTCTTGTTCAGTAATGAATTCTACTCCCACATTGAGCTGGTTAACAATCTCAAAGATATTTTTTTCAATTTCCTCTGCTGAAGTATGCTCCAGTAGCAGTTCACCAATTTTCAAGTGGGTCTGTTGTTTCTGAGATTCGGGAATAAGAGAATACGCCGCTTGCTGCACCCGGTCATGGAGAAATTTGTAAGCGATAGGCGCGTAATGGCTGTCAGGAAAAGCGGCAGGTGAGCATGATAGCAGAGGAGAATCGGGAGCTATTCTCTCCTCTGCTATCATGCTCATTTCATCGGAGGTAAAAACAAGAGGGATTTTGTAGGCTTCGCTCAGGGGCAAAACCAAGCCAGCCTGAAGTGCTTCCCACAAATCAGTTGCCGTTTCCGACTGAGATTTTTCATTGACAATAGCCAGAACGTCTAAATTAAATTTGTCTCCAATACAGGCGGCTAACTTTAAGACATCCTGCGTCTCCTCCGGGAGTTTTTGAATATTTCTGGCAATCAGTTCGACGACATTATAATCCGTGATGCCTACCGCTTGAATTTGGTTTAATGACCACTGCCAGCAACCAGCACTAAATTCAAAGGTCAATAGCTTTTCTTGATGCAGAGTAGCGAACATCTGAGTCAAGAAGAAAGGATTGCCCTGGGTTTTATTGAAAAGTAGCTCGGACAATTCAGAAACCCGGTTTCTCGGAGCGGAAGACTCATTCAGGGTATCGGCTACCAGCAAGCTGACGTTGCCAATATCCAAAGGACGGAGGGTGATATTATTTACAACCGCCCCATTCTTTTGAATCTCTTCCAACGTCAGCATCAACGGATGCGTCGGACTAACTTCGTTATCTCGATAGGCTCCCATCAGCAGTAAATATTTGCTGTCCGGGTCACAAATCAGCAGATGAATCAACTTGAGCGATGCAGAATCCGCCCACTGTAAGTCATCCAAAAAGACGACGAGCGGGTGTGAGGGTTTAGTAAATACATGAATGAATTCTTTAAACACCCGATTAAAGCGATTCTGGGATTCAGATGGGCCCAATTGCGGAACAGCTCCTTGAGGGCCGACAATCAGTTCGACTTCGGGAATGACATCTACTATGACTTGGCCATTTGAGCCTAAAGCTTCTAAGAGTTGCTCTTTCCAAATGGCTAGTTTTTCCGAACTTTCTGTTAACAGATGTCCCATCAAGCCCTGAAAAGCTTGAATCAAAGAAGCATAAGGAATATTTCGCTTTAATTGGTCAAATTTACCGGAGATAACATAGCCGCGCTGCCTGAGAATCGGTTTTTGAACTTCATTCACTAAGGAAGATTTGCCAATCCCTGAGTAACCGCTCACTAACATCATTTCGCTGGTTCCGCCGGAGACTCGCTCAAATGCTGCCATCAAAGTTGCTACTTCTTGCTCGCGACCGTAGAGCTTTTGCGGGATGAGAAATTGTCCAAATTTATCCCTCTTACCGATGGGAAAGTTGTCAATTTTCCCCTTCGTTTGCATTTGATGACGGCATATTTCTAGGTCAGCTTTTAGTCCCAGCGCGCTTTGGTATCTGTCTTCAGCCGTTTTGGCTAATAATTTCATTACAATGTCAGAAATCGCTTCGGGAATCTCACCGATTTGCTGATGGGGTGGCACGGGTCTTTTAGCGATATGGCAGTGAATTAATTCTAGAATGTCGGTGGCTTGATGGGGCAGCTTTCCAGTCAGAATTTCATAAAAGGTGACACCTAATGAGTAAAAGTCGGTGCGGTAGTCAATTGAGCGATTCATCCGCCCGGTTTGCTCTGGTGACATATAGGTGAGGGTACCTTCTAGCAAGTTGGGACTGCTGAGAATCTGGTTTTCTCGCTCTAGGTGCGTGGCAATGCTAAAATCGATGATTTTAATTTGACCTGTTTTGGGGTTGATAATGATATTATGCGGTTTAATATCTTTATGAATAATCTTATTTTCATGCAGTTGAGCTAGAGTTTCTGCCAGATGAATAGCCAGACTCAGAAATTCGCTGATTTCAAGGTGTTTAGCTGCGATTAGGTTTTTCAGGGAGTCTCCTCCAAAATCTTCTAATATCAGCGCCAGACCGTTATTATGCTTTTCCAAAGAGTAAGCTTTGACTATCCCGGCTATGTCCAGAGTTTTGAGGATTTTATATTCATGTCTCAACCGCGCGATTTCTTCTATTGTGGGATACTCGGCTTTGAGGGTTTTTATTATAACCTGAGTTGGCTCGGACTCCCGAACCCCGCGATAAATAACTGTATTGACACCTTCATGAAGGGGCAACGATAAGAGTTTGTAACCGGGCAGCGTGGTTTTCATATTTGTTTTTTCGATGAGTCCGATTATTCAGGCATGGAATTGATAGATGGGAACCTGAGACAGCGATGTTCGATCGCCTGTAGGGAAAAATTAAACTAGCAGAGCATCAGCTTGTTAGCAAATGGCAATATTTTCTCCCCTCATTCAATACTAAAGTGCATCATGGTCTAATGTTTAACTATAATACCTGTGCTGGAGTTGGAAAACCAAGAATTGGTGCTTGTCCAAGCCCATCCAGATAAATTATGCGATCGCACTAGGTCAACCATCTGTTTAAAGGTCTCTGGACGTACTCCGCACAGACGCTTAAAGTTTTCAGAACTCAGGTTTTTTACATCCAAATAGCTGATTATGTGTCTCAGCCTAAATTATTCCAGCTTAGGATTATACATCCTACTACAACCTATTTGGAGCACTTCGACCGGGCGCGATCGTTGCTCTTACCAGGGTACAAGTTGCGATCGCCTTCCCTACTTTTGCAAGAGGTTTATTGTAAGAGTCTGCTAGCCATGACTGAGTTACTTGAGCGCGCGTTAACGAAGCCCTCGAAGAAGATCGGTAAGTTGAAAACCCTGTCTGCAAGTGAGCAAAAGGCGGCTCAATGATTCTGGAAGAACTTGAAGACCATCCCAGATGCGATCGAGCATTTGCTCGTTCTCTCGACGTTATTGCCAAACTTGCAGCCTCAGCAATGGCTGAGTATTCCGCAGGTAAAACCCAAGAATTCGCTCCAGAAAGATTGTGAAGTCGCGTATTACAGCCCCATTCCGTAACAGAATCTACAGTTACAAAAAATGGGGAATGTATGCAAACAATCTCTTTGAGTCGTGAAAAAGTCGCGCGTCGTGCGAAACATTTGTATGAGAGCAGCATCCGCCCCAAAAATGAATTAGAAGAGAATATTGGCCATATGGTCATCATTGATATAGAAACAGGCGACTATAATAAATTTGATGAAAATAGTTTACACGCTGCTGATTACCTGAGTGTGAAACATCCCAATGTTAGACTCTTTGGTATCCGTATTGGATATAACGTTGCTGGAGTTATAGGTGGTTTCATGGAGCCTGTGCCTAAGTGATTTTACTTATGGTAGTTGATAGATATGCTAAACTTAATTTTATTTAATTTTGCTTTAAAGTCAAGCTATTTGACTTTAACTGTATGAGAAATTTCACTGCCGTTGTTCAGAAAGACCCTGACACTGCTTTATATGTAGCGTATGTTACTGGTTTCTCAGAGAGCGCATTCTCAAGAGAAACTTGAGACGAGCTATAAGCTAACCTACGTGAAGCGATTGAAATGCTGTTGGAAAATGAGAAGATAGCCTTCCATCGCTCTTCAATGAGCGTGCGATCGCCCTTTTAGTATTTATTCTTAATTCTTCTAGTTCCGATAATTGCTAAAATAGAAGCCAATACTAATCGAACTGCAACTCATGCTAAAAACCATCGAAGGTATTTGCATCACTTGCCAAACAATCCTATAATGATTCATCACGATCTTGATGATTGTTTCATTCTTATAACTCAGTTAATATGCGATCGCTTGTATTGACTATAGCTCTCATGTGTTTAGCCACCCCCGCTGTTGCCACAACCTGCGAGGAAAGCTTTCAAAAAAAGGGGGATTTTTTGAATGGTGCCGCCTTTTCTGCACGTGTTCAGGTTGAGGGGTTATCGATAGAGAGAGCATTTTCCCTATTACGACCCATTTTGGCCCGCGAGGGCATCAAGACTCTCAGTACGGATCTGAACTTAGGTGTAATGAAAGCCGAAAATCCCGCAACAGCATTTCAGCGTGCTTTGCCAATTGACGTATTTGCCTCAATGGACGGCAATTTATTAAATGTTGAGATGATCTTTACCCTTCCGAGTGGCGTGGGTGCAAGTAAAGACACGGTGAAAGGATACTTGTGTGGTGCACTAAATCAATTGGTACCCCAAACTACAAAGTAATATTTAATCATTCATTTGATGAATTGTAGTTTCCAAAACTCGATCGCAATACGCAATACTTTAAAATTACCAGTAGAGCGATCGCTCTTCAATTCGGTGCGATCGCTCTGTTAGTTTATAGTCTTATTTTTATACGGAGAGTGCGATCGCTTTTTGGTTGCGCGATCGCCGAGTTGTACTATACTGCCCTCTGTAAAGAAATTACCAAAATCCCCAGAGGAATATCGGCGGTAAGCGGGTTGCTAAAATCGGTCGTTGGCGCTGGCATTTTTGGCCCTCAAATCGCTTTCTTTGGATTAATTGACCTTTTGATTCTGCCTTCTACTTTCTCCCTTGGGCGACACAAGCGGGGGGTAATGCCCTCCCTAGGATCAATTGTTAATAATCAATTATTAATTATTAGTATTCCATGAGGGGGCCAAAAGGATATATCATAATCTTCATCGGATCATTTCTTCCCAGATATGTTCTACTGCTCTAATCCCACGTGTTCTCATCCTTTCAATCCCGACAACTCTAAATTTTGTCAAAGTTGCGGATTGCAAGGCCTCAACCCTCTCTTCAGAAACCGCTACCGCGTGATTCGACTGTTGGGCGAAGGGGGATTTGGCAGAACCTATGAAGCGGTAGATACGGATCGCATGGACGATCCCTGCGTAATTAAGCAGTTTGTACCCCAATTTCAAGGAACCTCAGCACTTGAAAAAGCTGCAGAATTGTTTAAGCAAGAAGCGAAACGACTTTACGAACTCGGTGAACATCCCCAAATTCCTCGATTAATTGCTTATTTTGAACAAGACAAGCGACTTTATTTAGTACAAGAGTTGATTGAGGGGCAAACTTTACTGGCTGAATTAACTCAGCAGGGTGTTTTTAGCGAAGATAAAATTTGGCAGTTGCTGGCAGATATTTTGCCGATTTTGAAATTTGTGCACGATCGCCATGTTATTCACCGAGACATCAAACTTGAGAATATCATGCGACGCCGCACCTCTGTTAGCTCCTCCCTGCCAAAGGCGGGAAATTTTCGGAATTCAGCTTTCCGAAGGGGAGGGCGGGGAGAGTTAGTTTTGATAGATTTCGGCATTTCCAAACAAGTGACGGGCTCGCTGATGAGCAAAGTAGGCACGACGGTAGGAACGCCTGGATATTCGCCGGTAGAACAAATGCGCGGTCAAGTTTTCCCCGGAAGCGATTTGTACAGTTTGGGAATAACTTGCCTGAGACTGCTAACTCAATGTTTGCCAAAAGTTGACGGTTCCGATGACCTTTATGACCCGATAAACGGCGACTGGATGTGGAGAGAACGGTTGCCAGCAGGCACAAAAGTCAGCAGCGAGCTGACAAAAATTTTAGATAAGTTAATTGAAGATTATCTCAAAAATAGATATCAATCTGCTGATGAAGTAATCAAAGCTTTAAATCTTTATTCTTTACCTCCTCAACCCCCTTTTGTCAAGAAAGGACAACTTGCTTTAAATTCTTCTGTGACAAAGGGAGGGCCACTTGCTTTAAATTCTTCTGTGACAAAGGGAGGGCCACTTGCTATCCATACTCCGCTCAATCAAAGCGGGCAAATCAATAGCAATATCTCTGTCAATAGCAGGGGAAAATCCAGCACGAATCCGCCTTCCAACAAGGTCTCGCAGAGAATGGCCGCTGTCAAAAGCACTTTTGAATTTCAGGTGGTGACAGTAGACAAGCGCGGGAAGCAAACTAATGCTAACAGCCGCCAAGCGCGTTTTTTTGAAGAACATCTTGGTAGCAGTACAGTGCTGCAAATGGTATCTGTTTCTGGCGGTACTTTCCTCATGGGTTCTCCAAAAGATCGGGGTGACAGCGACGAAAAACCGCAGCACCCAGTAACTTTAGGCTCTTTCTATATTAGCAAATTTCCAGTCACTCAAGCCCAGTGGATAGCAGTTGCGGCGCTGCCGGAAATTAAAATATTTCTCAATCCCGATGCTGCCCGTTTTAAAGGTGCAAATCGACCTGTAGAAAATGTATCTTGGTACGAGGCTGTGGAGTTTTGCGATCGACTTTCTCGCAAAACTGGTAAGAATTATCGCTTGCCTAGCGAAGCCCAATGGGAATATGCTTGCCGGGGGCAAACTACGGGGCCGTTTCACTTTGGGGAAACGATTACCAGCGAGTTAGCCAATTACAACGGAAATTCTAATTACGCTGACGCGCCGAAGGGAGTTTATCGCTTTCAAACGACAGATGTTGGCAGTTTTAAACCTAATGCTTTCGGATTGTACGATTTCCACGGAAATGTTTGGGAATGGTGCGCGGATTCTTGGCACCATAATTATAACGGTGCGCCTGCAGATGGCAGCGTTTGGGAGTCTGACGGGGACTCTTCGCTGAGGTTGTTGCGGGGAGGTTCTTGGAACGATCATTCTCCGAATTGTCGCAGCGCGTGCCGCCTCAGATATCAGCCGGATTGTAAGGCTAGTATTGTGGGTTTTCGAGTAGCTGTTTGTTTTGAGTGATCAGAGTCCAAGGGCAATTATTTATCGCGTTCAAAAATCGCCCACCTTTGTAACTCTAGAAGAAATGACCCAAAATTTAGCACTATTAATTTCGCTAGCAATTGAAGTTCCAACTGTTCTGCTGTTAGCACAGCTTATGGAACCAAGACCTGACAAAAAGCTGCTCTTGCTGCTAATCTGCGCTGGCATTGCTACTCTTGTAACTCATCCCCTAGCTTGGATCGGCTCCCAAATGCTGATTCCCTATTTGAGATTTCCAGAACGAGCAGGATCGATCGAAATCATTGTGACGATCGCGGAAGGGGCTTTCTACGCGCTAGTAGGTAAAATAGGCTGGCGGCAAGGACTTTTTCTGTCAGCAATTGCTAATGCCACCTCTTTCTTCGGCGGCTTGGCTATCTACCAACTGCTTTAACTTCGATGAACCCTGTTTCCGCAGGACAAACTATAGCCAGCAACAAAATGGGAATTTCTAACCAAGCATGAATAGCAGCTACCAACGAGTAAACGCTGCGAGTACCTGTAAAAGATTGAGTAAAAGCCACAAATAAAAGTGTTCCCAAGATAGCAACTGTCCCGCGAAACAGCCAGCCCCTTTGCCAAGGAAAGAAAGTACGAGCTTTTGCCCAACTCGCAGCATCATCCCAGTGAGGCAGTACGCCGAGAACAACCGCATAGTGCATACACTGAAGGAACACGGCGGCAGAGAAAGCTCGGTCGCCCATAGCTTCCCCGTGCAGCTCTGGAGGTACAAATACGCCCAAGTGAGAGGAAAGTGACCCTGCTTTCAGCAGCGAAACTGAGGGAGATAGCAGATGAAGTTGAGCTAAGGCGGCGTGTGGCAAGCCGGAAAGAATTAGCAGCGGTATGGTAACAAAAACTAGCAAACAGCAGCATAAAGCGCGCTGTCGCCGTTCGCCTCGTAGTCTTTCGGCGATGAAACCAACTGGTGTTAGGTTGTGCAAGATACTAAAAACCAACAGCAACATAGCAGGCGCGATCGCAATGCCTGCCGTCACTCCCGCCACCACTGCTATGCCAAAAGCACCCCACAGCCAACTACGCAAGGCGAGTTTAGGAACGACTAATCCTGCTAGGCACGCAACGCAAGTTAATTCTAAAGGTGCGATCTGCAAGCTAGAAATCAAGCCCAGCATAAAGCAGGTGCGGAAGCTAACAATTAGCAGCAGGAGCCAAATCATCCCCAAACGTAAGTTGTTTCCCAGGCGAGAATTAAAACGACCATCAACATAGCGCAATTCGGTGATGACGTGAGCTAGTCCAAACATTGCCAGGGCCATCGTGTAAGTTGCTAGTGGCAAAGCAACTGATATCAGAGCGCAGGCTAGCACAAGCACAATTGCTGCTATTAGCACCAACTTATGTCTTGGCGGTAAGGTTTCCATCGTCTCCATGAGGTGCAAGGATTGCTATAGCAAGAACGGATAGCATTAGAGCGAAACTATTTAGGCAGCTTGCGCAATCTAAAAATTACTATAGCTGTTACGACGGGGCTGGAAAGCACTAAAAGCCCCAAAATAAACATTTGAGAATTACTGCTTTTCTTCCTTAATTCTAGATTGTTGTTACTGATAGAAACAATTTCCAATACATCCGTAATGTCCCCAACGAAGATGGCGGCGACATATCGCGAGTGCTCAATTTGTAGTTTTGATGGAATTAAACGTCGATCTTTTTCATCAAATTTTTTAAGTTGTTCGGCGAGAATTTCTCCAGGTTTAACCGCTGATTTTGGCAGGGCGTAAACTTGGCTATACATCCGATATCCGTGGTCACCAAAACACAGATTTGGCTTGAGGATTCTATGACTACCTGGGAGTGTCGAGTTAACAGAGCGGACGACAGCTATAAATAAATAATGAGGATATTTATTTAAGTTATCAATTTTAAAACAGGCATAAACTTTAGTAAATCCTGGTGTCAGCACATCTGCACGCGCAGGCAAAGATAGTCCTAAAGATAAGACTAATGACAACAGTAAAAATGTCGATTTTATGGTTAATTTTTGCATGGGTTTTAGCTAGACTGAATAGATTAGGACTAAGGCAAAAAAACCCGTTTCTATGAAAAATCGTGGATACACCCTGTGTTGGATTGAGGAAGGAAACCCAACCTACAGTATCAACTAATACCAATTATGTATGAAGCTGCATAGAATGGGAAGCCTGAAATCTTTTCTGGTCAAGGATCTATTCTATGCAGCTTCACAGAAAATTGGTATTAGTTTTTCTTCTGTAGGTTGGGTTGGCAGCTCATGTACCTGAGAAAGGCTATACCGTTAAAGAAAAATATTACCTCAACCAGCCTTCTTCTGAGGAGCCACTATGCGTTCCACACTCATAGCAGCCACGCTCAACGTCACCACAGCCATGCCGAGAATTGCCACAGGCTGCAACTTTTCATTGATAATTAGAAAACCGAAGAGTGCGGTCATTGCTGGCCCCAAAGTGCCAATTACTGACGCTAATGCCGCCCCCGCAAAGCGGATGGCAAAATTATTCAAAAGATAGCTAAACAGCGTCAGCACCCCTAAAACAACACCTCCTAAAATCAAACCAGGCCAAACATTTTGGTCGATTTTAGGAGATAAATTTTCCGACAGTGGCACCCACAAACTCAGGGACGAAAATACAAAAATCGCGGCGAAATTAACTAAACTAAAAGGAATGGGGTGCAGCTTGCCCGCGGCCATTTGCGTCAGCAATACGTAACCTGCAAAGGTAATCCCAGAAGCCAGTGCTGCAGCGACTCCCACTCCAACATTGCCGCCGCCGGGAGCTGGAGCGGCAAAACTCGGCCACCCAGCTAAAATCAAACCTGCGGTAATCCCGAATATCGCAAAAAAGCCGACTGTGGTGGGGCGAGAACCAAACAAGATCCAAGAACCCAGTACGGTGACGATCGGATAAATAAAGAAAATCGTAATCGCAATCCCCGCCGGAATATTGCCGATCGCCAAATAAATCAAAACCTGAGACAAAAACAGAAAAAATGCGCTTCCTAAAACCTTGCTCCACAAAGCTCGATCGCCCGACTGGAACAACCGTCTAATATCTTTCCACACAGAAGGATACAAAAATGTCGCCAATATCGGCATCAAAGCCATCACTACGATCAGCCGCATCAACAAAATCAACAAAGAATTTCCAAAACCTGGAGTCACCACCCCCGGAAATTCAAACAAGCCAAAAACCATCCGAGGATTTTTGCCTTTAATCAGAATTCTCAAACACACATTAAATAGCGACAATACCACCGCCGAAGACAAAGCCAGCACCAAACCTGTCTGTACTTGAGAAGCTGCTTTAGCGGTTGCTGGAGAGGGCACTGAAGAGGGTTCCGGCACGGGTTCCCGCGGCGTTTCCACAGGTGTTGGCTGCACTAATGGCGGGCGGACAGAATTAACAGAATTAGTTGATTCCTCGGGATAGGAATCTTGAGCATCGAAAGGATTCTCAAGATATTCTTCTTCTGCTTCGAGTTCTTCTCTGATGCGGTTTACGAGATTTTGTAACAGCTCTTCCCCTTGCAGTTCCAGGGTTTTCATGTTGTTGAGCCGCACGGAAAGCTCGCTTTCGTAACTGGTTAAATCTTGTTCCAGCATCTGGAAACTGCGATCGATCCTTTCATCCAGCGCCGCCAGCAACTCCGAGGCCCGTTCGTCGTAGTTGCTCGGCGGCAGGGGTATCGGGAACTCGCCGCTGGGGATAGGGCTGCTGAGAGAATGTCCCGAGTTAGCGCTGAGTTCGTTGAACCGCTGCACCAACAAATCTTGCAAATTGTGAGCCAAAACTTGAGCCAACTGCTTCAGCCACAATTGCTGCTGCTGAATGTATCGCCCAGACAGAGATTCCATTTGCTGAGACTGCAATTTGCGATATTGCTCCCGGAGGTCTTCAATATCTTCAATCAGGTGATTTTTTTCAGTTTGCAGCCGAGTAATGTCTTGATTTAACTGGCCTTTGACATTTTCATGCAAAGCGTCGAGTTCTTGCATTACTGAGTGGAGGACTTCTTCTGCTGATTGTGCATCCTCTGGCTCGCCCTTTGACGAGTATACGTTCCGCTGCGCCATTAGCCTATAACCTCTAATTTAAACTGCACGTTCAGTGTTCTTAAGTATTTTGCCAAATCAGGTCGCAAGTTCTAGTGAGTGGCTCTAAAAGATTGCGGACACTGTTGAATCAATAGTAGTCGCTAAGCTACAAATGTGAGAAAATTGCGTGAAGCAAAGCTATCCCGCTCTTAATCGCCCCAAAAACACTTTGTGCAATTAGAAATCATACTACAGCTTGACCTCTCCACGGATTGCTCCCGGTAATTCTCGCATCTAACTCACCAGATTGCACCCGAATCACAAGCCTAAGAGCTTGTTGGGCGACTAAATTTGATTGGGGGGTGGCACTCCTAGCCCCTCAACGGATAACTTGATGCTGCGGCCAGAAATCCGGTTTCTTTTGCCCGCCTTTCTCTCGCACTCCCGCACCCAGATTTATTATATTAAAGGTTCCGATCTTTTGCTCGCGAAAGTTTTAAGAGGCGATCGCACCGTCAAAAAGCCACCCCGCGCCATCAAAAAATTAACACACCTCATTCCCCAAGAGCAACAGATATGGCATCAGAAATTTATAACGATTCCTTTACAAACGAGCTACAAAAACTGAATATTTCCTCAGAAGCCGAAGTGTTTGTCTTTCCGGCCTCATTTGCCCAGCAGCGCTTGTGGTTTCTCGACCAATTCGCACCGGAAAACCCTTTCTATAATGTAGTAACAGCACTGCGCTTAACAGGTTCCCTCAACTTAACAGCCTTAGAGCAAACCTTCAACGAAATAGTGCAGCGACACGAAACTTTGCGAACCACTTTTGCAGCGGTATCAGGCAAACCAGTGCAGATAATATCTCCCGCTTTCAAGACTAATTTAAAACTCTTAGAGCTGCAACATTTGCCACCAGAACAACGGCAAACAGAAGCAAATAAACTCACCGCAGCAGAATCTCTTCGCCCTTTCAATTTATCCACGGGGCCGCTGATGCGAGTAACCATCCTGCGGCTGACAGAAACCGAGCATATTCTCTTGCTAAATATGCACCACATAGCTTCCGATGATTGGTCGATCGGCGTGCTAATTCGAGAAGTGGAGGTCATCTATACAGCTTTGATCGATCGACAGCCATCTCCCCTGCCAGAATTATCACTTCAATATGCCGACTTTGCCGAGTGGCAGCGCGAATGGCTGCAAGGTGAAGTATTAGAAACTCAGCTAGCTTATTGGCGGCAGCAATTGCACGGAATTTCGGCGTTAAATTTGCCGACGGATCGCCCTGCACCAGCTAGGCAAAATTATCGGGGAAAAACTCAATATTTAGAAGTGCCTAAAAAGCTGAAGGACGCACTTGTAGCGCTCTCGCAGCGAGAAGGAGCGACTTTATTTATGACAGTGCTCGCAGCATTTCAAACTTTGCTTTACCGCTACTCGCAACAAGAAGATATTGTTGTAGGTTCGCCGATCGCCAATCGCAACCGCAGCGAAATAGAAGCATTAATCGGTTTTTTTGTCAATACTTTAGTGCTGCGAACAGACTGCTCGGGAAACCCGACATTTCGAGATTTTTTGGGCCGGGTGCGGGAAGTAACCCTGGGAGCTTACGCTCACCAAGATTTGCCTTTTGAGAAGCTCGTCGAGGAATTGCACCCAGAGCGATCGTTGAATCGCCACCCGCTGTTTCAGGTGGTATTCGGGCTGCAAAATGCGCCGCTGGACGAGCTAGAATTGCCAGAATTAAAGTTGAGTTCTTTCCCTTTGGAGACTCAAACAACGCGCTTTGATTTAGAGCTGTATTTGTGGGAAGCTTCCGATAACTTTAGGAGCAGATACGGCGAACATTGGGAAGATTCGGAAGGCCTCAGAGGCTTAGCTGTGTACAATACAGATTTATTTGATGAAGTTACGATCGCCCGAATGCTGAGGCATTTTAAAACGCTGCTGGAAAGCATTGTAGCTAATCCCGAACAAAGAATTTCTAACTTACCTTTATTGAGCGAGAATGAAGTGAATCAATTATTCAGAGAATGGAACGATACTCGGACAGATTATCCTCAAAATAAGTGCATTCATCAGTTATTTGAGGAGCAAGTTGAGCAGCATCTGGAGGATGTCGCCCTAACTTTCGACAGCAAGCACCTGACTTACAGAGAACTTAACAGTCGCAGCAACAAACTGGCGCGCTACCTGCAAAAAATGGGCGTGGGGGCGGAGGTTTTAGTGGGGCTTTGTGCAGAACGATCGATCGACCTAATTGTCGGGATGTTGGCTATACTGAAAGCGGGAGGAGCTTACCTACCGTTAGATCCGAGCTATCCGCGCGATCGGCTAAACTTGATGCTGGAAGATGCTCGAGTTAAAGTCTTGCTAATTCAGGATAAATTGATTGAGAATTTCCGAGACTTCTCAAACTCGGTGATTTACTTCGATCGCGACTGGGAAGACATAGCCAAAGAAAGCGCCGAAAATCCCGCCAACACCGTAACAGCAGACAACCTAGCTTACGTTATTTACACATCTGGCTCAACAGGAAAACCCAAGGGAGTTGCTGTCACCCACAAAGCAGTAAATCGGCTGGTACTCAACACCAACTATATAAAAATAGAACCTACCGATAAAATTGCCCAAGCATCAAACGCTTCATTCGATGCAGCCACGTTCGAGATTTGGGGAGCCTTGCTTAACGGCGCTCAACTCGTGGGAATTAGCACAAATATTACCCTTTCGCCTCACGATTTAGCCTTAGAACTGCGCCAACAAGGCATCACCGTCTTGTTTTTAACAACTGCCTTGTTTCAACAAATTGCTAGAGTTTTACCGCAAGCTTTTGATTCGCTGCGCTGCTTGCTGTTTGGCGGAGAAGCGGTCGATATGAGATGGGTTCAAAAAGTTCTCCAACAAAAGCAAAGCACTAAATTAATTCACGTTTACGGGCCTACAGAAAATACTACATTTTCGGCTTATTATTGCGTGCAAGACGTACCCGAAACCGCAACATCTATCCCCATCGGCCGCCCGATCGCCAACACGCAAATTTATCTCCTCGATGCGGATTTGCAGCCGGTGGCGATCGGTGTTATGGGTCAATTGTACGTCGGCGGTGATGGACTGGCGAAAGGCTACCTCAACCAGCCAGATTTAACTGCTGCTGCATTCATTCCTAATCCTTTTAGCAATAAATCTGGTTCTAGCCTTTATAAAACAGGTGATTTAGGTCGCTATTTAGCTGACGGCAACATCGAATTTTTAGGCCGCGTTGATGACCAAGTAAAAATTCGCGGCTACCGCATCGAATTGGGAGAAATTGAAGCGGCTTTGTGCCAGCATCCACAAGTGCGCGAAGCAGTAGTAATTGTGAGGGAAGACATCCCCGACGATAAACATTTGGTAGCTTATGTTATTCCTGACGGCATTAATGAGAGATTAGAAATTCCCAATCTAAAATCAAGTGACTTGCGCCAATTTTTGAAAGAAAAGTTACCAGGATATATGGTTCCTGTAACTTATGCAGTGTTGGAGAATATGCCACTGACGCCTAATGGCAAAGTAGACCGCCGCGCCTTGCCCGATATAGATACAGACAGCGAGGATATAACAGAAAATTATGTAGCGCCTCGGACGGAACTCGAAAAGGCGATCGGGAAAATTTGGGCTAAAGTTTTGGGAAAACAGCAAGTTAGTATCTACGATAATTTCTTTGAACTAGGCGGGCATTCCCTACTAGCAACTCAGTTGATTTCTCGCATCCGAGACGCTTTGCAAGTCGAGTTATCGGTCAGCAATTTGTTTGAGGCTCCGACTGTGGCGAGTCTGGCAAAATACATTGAGACAATGCGCTGGGCTGCGAAAGGTTTGGATACTCCCAGAACCGACGAAAATGAGCGCGAAGATGTGGAATTTTAAGCGCTTACATAATTGCGGGATGATTTTGATTGTTTTGTGGAATTGGCATCCGCAGCAACTCTGTTTAACAGCCTGTCTTTTGACATTTTTCATACTTGTGTAGCATAATGATTTTTTCTCGATATTTTGGCAAAAGACAATGAGTAAATTGAACAGCGTTTTGAACCCTTCACTGGTTGCTGAACCTCCCAGTAATCGTTTTTATCGCACCGTTTGGCGATGGCACTTCTATGCAGGCTTGTTTGTTATTCCTTTCATGCTGATTTTGTCAATCACAGGCATCATTTACCTGTTTAAACCGCAATTAGATGCTGCGATGTATCACCAGAATATGTTTGTGCAGCCTGCGGATGTGGTGATGCCTTATACTCAACAGGTGGCAGTTGTTCAACAAACTTATCCTGATGCCAAAGTAACAAAATTTACGCCGAGCGTTGCGTCTAATCGTAGTGCTGAAGTGACGATCGCGACTAAAGATGAACGAACGCTAGCTGTTTTCGTGAATCCTTATACGGCTAAGATTTTAGGCGATCGCGATGAAAATAATAATCTCCAAGCGATCGCACGCAAGATTCACGGCGAACTGATGATCGGAAAATTGGGAGATTATATAGTAGAGCTTGCTTCTTGTTGGGGGCTTGTGCTGCTGATTACAGGATTGTATCTGTGGTTGCCTCGCGGCAAAGTAACTTTTTTAGGAACATTAATTCCGCGTCTGTGGAGCCAGAATAAGCGGGTATTTTGGCGGGACTTACACGCCGTTTCGGGATTTTATGGCGTATTGCTAATTGGCTTCCTCATCCTCAGTGGACTACCCTGGACAGGTTTTTGGGGAGATACCTTCGCTCGTTTGTCGAACTACTACCCTGCACAAATGCGGGATAACGTGCCTCAATCGACAACACTCACAGGCTCCCTCAATCAGCAGGGCAATCAAGTTGTGCCTTGGGCAGTGGAGCAATTACCAATTCCTAAATCGAGTACGCCTAGAAATGAGCATCATTCAGGACATAACGAAGTTATCGGGCGAACTCTTGCTGATACCTCCGTAAATCTAGATTCTGTTGTAAATTTAGCCCAAGCAAAAGGCGCACCCCCTGGATTTAGTGTTAGTTTTCCAGAATCCCAAACTGGTGTGTATACGGTTTCGGCATTTCCAAATAATCCGGCGCAAGAAGTCACTTTGCACATTGATCGATACAGTGGCAAAGTATTAGCAGATGTGCGATGGAAGGATTACGGGTTAGTACCCAAAGTCGTATCAATGGGAATTTCAATTCACATGGGAAAATATTTTGGATTGAGCAATCAACTACTGATGTTGTTTGCATCCTTAATTTTGATTGTGCTTTCAGTAAGTGGTACGGTGATGTGGTGGCAGCGTCGTCCGAAAGGGACGGGTTGGCTCGGTGCGCCTGCAATTCCCACCCATGTTCAGGGATGGAAAGTGCCACTCGCAATCGTTGCTGTTTTAGGGATTGCCTTCCCGCTTGTAGGACTTTCACTCGTCACCGTTCTGCTGTTGGATTATTTCGTGTTGGCTCGTATTCCTGCCCTCAAGCGCATTTTCAGTTAAAGGTGGGAGGGTGACAAAGAGGTCTAGGAACTAGACCGAATCAGTGCCTAGGTTGGGCCCCCGAGGGAACGAACCCTCCGTTTCACTCCGCCCAACATTTTCGCTACAATTTTCCTTAACTAAACCGTATTGGATTTTAAGTCACATTTTTAGTTAAGAAATTTCAGTGCAGAATGCCCTGACAGCTTCGGCAAACTCCTGGTTATGTTCCATTAATGCCATGTGTCCTCCTCGCTTTATAGTAACTAGCTCTGCTTGAGGTAATTCTGCTTTCATTCGCAGGCTAGCTGGGGGGGTAGTGGCGATATCTGAATCGCCGCAGATCACCAACACTGGAATGTCAATTGATGGCAAAGTTTTTGTTTCATCATATTTGAGCATTCCCAGCGTGCCGCGAGCGAGAACGCCGGGAGAACCCAAGGCTGATAATAAAGCTGAAAACTCTAATTGACCGCGCGTTTCAGTGCCTTTAAATCCCGATAATTCTACACTGATGTGCAGTGAACCATTGAGATAGCTCAGCCAAGTCATTCCCCACATAATGGGTTCAAGAGCTGCGGTGAGGTAGAGCAGAGGTTGGAGCAGCGGCTTCTGCAAAGCGCGTAATAAACCGCTAAAAATAGCGGTTTTGACGGGATTAGTATAAGTGGTATCTACCAGAATTAAACCAGCTACTCGACTACCGAGAAGTTCTGGGAAAAGCCGACTGAATGTTAGAGAAATCATGCCGCCCATGCTGTGTCCGAGTAGGATAACAGGTTTAGTTCCTGCTATGGCAATGACGGCTTCGAGATCGCGGGCAAATTTTTCTAGGGAATAGTCGCTGTTTTTTGGTCGAGTGGATTTTCCCAAACCTGGAAGATCCCAAACAATCACTCGGAAGCGATCGCTTAGTTGCCGTTTCGCGTAATACCAAACCATACTGTTCGGCCCCCAACCATGTGAGAGGATAATCGGCTGTCCGTCCTCTGGGCCGTAGAATTCTACTTGTAAAATAGTGCCATCAGGCCTCTCTAACCGCTGCACCGTACCCGTCCGCGTGGGCTTGGGTTCGTCAGCACCGGGGCGGCGGAACAGCGGCAAACTGATAAAGCGGCCGCCAACAGACCAAAGAAGCATCAAGACTCCGCTGACTAAGTAGGAAATCCCTACAAGTTCGCCGATGTACCATTCGTAAATAATATATATACCTCCGCCAAGTACCCCGATCGACAGCAATCCTACCAGCCAGAGGAACAGGAAATTGAAGGGCATGAACGGCATAAGCTGAAACCTTGGGTAGAATTTGGGTTGCGAATTCAAACAGGATCATACTCAGGTTAGGCCACTGTAAGCAAGCGGTAAGTTAAGCTCTTAACTTGTGCACTGGTTGAATTTCTTTTATTGATTTGCCCAAGTAATGACAGGATGACTCAAAATGCCCGATCCAAAAATATCGAGCTCATCGCCAAATGCCAGAGGTTCTGTCACGGTTGAGTTAGTTGAGTTTTTATCTTACCTTCGCAGTCTAGATATTAATATTTTTGTTGAGGGCGAGATCCTGCGCTGCAACGCTCCCGAAGGAATTATTACACCCGAACTTAGGGCAGAAATTTCTCATAAAAAAGCCGAAATTATTTCATTTTTAAAAGCAGCTAATCGTACTTCTAGTTTTACTCCTACACCGATTGTTCCTATGGGGCGGGACGGAAATCTACCGCTTTCCTTTGCACAGCAGCGCTTGTGGTTTCTCGACCAATTAGTACCGAACAATCCCTTCTATAATGTTCCCGCAGCATTGCGTTTGACAGGTGCGCTCAATTTTTCGGCGCTGCAACAAACCTTCAATGAAATTGTGCGCCGCCACGAAGCTTTACGCACGACTTTAGCAGTAGTTTCGGGGCAACCTGTTCAGAGAATAGCTGCTGCTTTCCACCTTCCGATTAATGTAGTGGACTTGCGAAACTTGCCAAAGGAATCTCGACAAACTGAAGCAAACAGGCTCACCGCCCAGGAAGCTCAACGCTCTTTCAATTTGTCCAATGACTTGTTGCTGCGAGTCACATTATTGCAGTTAGATGATGCCGAATATTTACTCATGCTGAATATGCACCACATTGTCTCCGATGGTTGGTCTATCGGAGTGCTTATTCAGGAATTAGGCGCGCTTTACACGGCATTTGCTAGGGAAAAACCTTCGCCTTTACCGGATTTGTCGGTCCAGTATGCTGATTTTGCCAAATGGCAGCGCGAATGGCTGCAAGGGGAAGTTTTAGAAACGCAGCTTGCTTACTGGCGGCAGCAGTTAAACGGCATTTCTATGCTAAATTTGCCTGCGGATCGACCCCGGCCAGCAATTCAAAGTTACCGAGGCAAAAGGCAATTTTTGCAACTGCCAAAACAACTGAGCGAGGCTTTAGAAACGTTGAGCCAGCGCGAAGGAGTGACGCTGTTTATGACTATGCTGGCAGCTTTTAAAACGTTGCTTTACCATTACGCGCAGCAAGAAGATATTGTAGTAGGTTCGCCGATCGCCAATCGCAACCGCAGTGAAATTGAAGCATTAATCGGGTTTTTTGTCAACAGTTTGGTGTTGCGTACCGATTTGTCGGGAAATCCAACTTTTCGGGAACTTTTAAACCGAGTCAAAGATGTAGCATTAGGAGCTTACGCTCACCAAGATTTGCCGTTTGAGAAGTTAGTAGAAGAACTGCACCCCGATCGCGCGTTGAACCAAAATCCCTTATTTCAGGTGGCGTTTGCGCTGCAAAACGCGCCGGGGAATCGGTTAGAATTGCCAGAATTAACACTCAGCCCGCAGCAGTTAGATGTGGGTACAGCGCGGTTTGATTTGGAGTTTCATTTGTGGGAGCGATCGCCCAACAGCTCGGGAAGCAACCAATCGCCCAGCAATAAGCTGTGGGTTGATAGCTCTCTGGGCATCAGCGGCATGGTTATTTACAGCGCCGATTTATTTGATGAAGCTACGATTAGCCGCCTGATCGGGCATTTTCAAGCCTTGTTAGAAAGCATTGTGACAAATCCCGACCAGCGAATTGCCAACTTGCAATATTTGAGCGCCAAAGAGCGCTATCATTTGTTAGTTGAATGCAACAATACTCAAGCAGATTATCCGCAAGATTTGTGCATCCATCAGCTATTTGAAATGCAGGCCGATCGGACACCGGATGCGGTGGCGCTGGTATTTGGAGAGGAGCGAGTCACCTATCAAGAGCTAAATCTCCGCAGCAACCAACTAGCACGTTATTTGCAAAAAATTGGGGTTGGGCCGGAAGTTTTAGTCGGGCTTTGCTGCGGGCGATCGCTCGATCTGATCGTGGGGATGTTGGGTATCCTGAAAGCGGGAGGAGCTTACCTAATTTTAGATCCGAGCTATCCTGCTGAGCGATCGAGCTTTATGGTAAAAGATGCTCAATTATCTGTTGTGTTAACTCAGCAGCAATGGGTAGAGAAGTTGCGTGAAGCGAAGCTATCCCGCAGGGAATCGCCCAATTTACAGATAGTTTGTTTAGACACAGACTGGGAGATGATTTCTCAAGAAATCGCCGACAATCCCACCAGCGCAGCCACAGCCGAAAATCTGGTTTACGCGATTTACACCTCCGGGTCCACGGGAAAGCCGAAAGGAGTGGAAATTGAGCACGGGAGCTTGTTAAATCTCGTTTTTTGGCATCAAAGAGAGTTTGGGGTGTCAGCGGGCGATCGAACAACGCAAATTGCAGCGATCGGCTTTGATGCTTGCGGGTGGGAAATTTGGCCTTATCTCGCCGCGGGCTCTAGCATCTACTTTCCAGAAGATGACATGAGGCGAGATCCTGAAAAACTGCAAAACTGGTTAGTATCAAACGCGATCGCAATTAGCTTTTTGCCAACACCTTTAGCCGAGAAAGTTCTGCTATTAGATTGGCCTCAAACAACAGCGCTGCGAATCTTGCTCACAGGCGGCGAAAAACTGCAACAACATCCTTTAAAATCCCATCCATTTAAGCTAGTAAATAATTACGGCCCAACCGAGAACACCGTCGTCACAACTTCCGGTTATATTCCTGTAACAGAGCAAACAGATATCGCCCCGACTATTGGTCGCCCCATTGCTAACACTCAAATCTACATATTAGACAAATATTTGCAGCCAGTGGCGATCGGCGTTGTTGGCGAATTGTACATCGGCGGAAACGGACTCGCTCGCGGCTACCTCAACCGCCCAGATTTAACCGCAGAACGATTTATTTTCAATCCTTTTAAACCAAATTCAGGCATCATTCTCAATGACTTGTTTAGGAACAGGCAAGATGCCTGTTCCACAAAAAAAATCATCTCTTGTGGAACAGGCATCTTGCCTGTTCTCGATAATGGTGCAACATCTCAGTTTAAACCAAATTCAGGAGAGCGAATTTACAAAACCGGCGACTTAGTGCGCTACAGAGGCGATCGCAACCTTGAATTTTTAGGACGCATTGACGAACAAGTAAAAATTCGCGGTTTCCGCATCGAATTAGGAGAAATCGAGACACTATTAACTCAACATCCGGCCGTGCAGCAAACTGTAGCAATAGCTTCGGAAGATGGACAAGGAGATAAACGTTTAGTAGCTTATATTGCCCTGAATGCAGAATATAGCGTTGCCCGCGAAAAAAACCAAATAATGCAATTGCAGAACGAACAGGTTTTGCAGTGGCAAATGCTCTACAATGAAACTTACAATCAACCTGCTGTTGACTCAGATCCAACATTTAATATTGTCGGCTGGAATAGCAGTTATACTAATCGGCCAATCCCAGCAGAACAGATGCGCGACTGGGCGAACAATCAAGCCGCCCAAATTTTAGCTTTGCAGCCGAGCCGAGTGTTAGAAATTGGCTGCGGCACAGGTTTGTTGCTGTTCCAAATTGCCTCTCGCTGCACTCAATATTGCGGAACAGACTTTTCACCTATTTCGCTCAACTATATTCAGCAGCACTTGGCACACCAAGAGTTAGCTAATGTAACGCTGCTTCAGAAAATGGCGACAGACTTTGAAGGAGTAGAGACAGCAGCTTTTGACGCAGTAATTCTCAATTCTGTCGTGCAATATTTCCCGACTATCGACTATCTCGTGCAGGTGCTAGAAGGTGCGGTGAAAGCAACTGCTCCCGGCGGCTTTATATTCATCGGAGATGTCCGCAGCTTGCCGTTGCTGGCAGCTTTCCACGCTTCGGTACAACTGTATCAAGCCGAACCTTCTCTCGCGGGCGAACAGTTGCAGCAGCGAGTACAAATGCAAATTTTTCAAGAAACAGAGTTAGTTATTGAACCAGAGTTTTTTAGCGCATTAAAGCACCGCTTTCCGCAGATTGACGGCGTAGAGATTCAATTAATTCGCGGTAGTTATCGCAATGAGTTAACTGATTTTCGGTACAATGCTATTCTGCATATTGCGTCGGAAACAGCACGCCAAAAATCATTGCCAAAAGGGGAGGAACGCGCCGAAAAACGGCTGGATTGGTCGGCTGAAAATCCGAATCTGACTGTTACCAAGGTGCAACAAATATTATTGCAAAATCAACTCGATGTTTTAAGAATTGCTAATGTGCCTAATGCGCGGGTAACGGCAGCAGTTAAGGCGGCAGAGTTGCTGTCTGTTGTCGATAAATTTCCCACAGCAGGTCAGTTGCAGAAAGCCGTGGAAAAAGTCGAGGATTTAGGAGTCGATCCCGAAGCGTGGTATGCTTTGGAAGTTCCGTATAATGTTAATATTAGTTGGTCGAATTCCGACAGTCAAGGGCGCTACGATGTAGTGTTTGCACGGGGCGAAACCAGAGATTTTGTGCAAGAAACCAGAAGCGATAACTTGCGTCCTTGGCGCTCTTATGCTAACAATCCCTTACAAGGTAAAGTAGCACGGAAATTAGTGCCGCAGTTGCAGGCTTATCTAGCAGAAAAACTGCCGGAATATATGATTCCGTCGGCTTTTGTGGTGCTGGAGTCGCTACCTGTGACGGCTAACGGAAAGGTCGATCGCCTCGCTTTGCCTGCACCGCAACCGATTAAGTTAGAATGGGCTGGCGGTTATGTTGCGCCTCATACTTCTATTGAGGAAGTTTTAGTTAAAATTTGGGCTGAGGTTTTGGGGATAAAGCGAGTGGGTATCCGCGACAATTTCTTTGAATTGGGAGGCCATTCGCTGCTGGCGACTCAGCTTGTTTCGAGAGTGCGAGATGCTTTCGCGGTAGAGTTGCCTTTGCGCCGCGTTTTTGAAGCACCGACAATTGCAGAATTATCTAAGATTGTGGAGAGTTTAAAAGATAAGAATGCTAAAAGTGAAGCTCCGGCTTTAGTGCCGATTTCGCGCGATAGTCGGCGGCGGAAGCTATCATCTTTAAATAGACCTATTGCATAATTTTTTGATTGATAGAGCGACCGCAGATACAAGGCAGATTGACGCCGATTAACGCAGATAATTTCAAGAGAGTTTGTGAATAAGTGCAAGAGATATAATCTAGAAAGTCAATAAAAATGATGGCTGTTTAACAGGTGCAATTTCGATAAATATGCAGCAAGAAACAGAAGTTTTCGTCTTCCCTACATCCTTTGCTCAGCAGCGGCTTTGGTTCCTCAATCAATTAGCACCGGGCAATCCTTTCTACAATGTCTCAACAGCGCTCCGCTTAACAGGTTCGCTCAACTTAAGATCCTTAGAGCAAACCTTCAACGAAATTGTGCAGCGGCACGAAACTTTACGCACCACTTTTACGCTTTTGGAAGGGGAACTCGTACAAATTATTGCTCCCATTCTAACCGTATCCCTCCCTACAATTGACTTACAAAATCTCTCGCCAACTCAGCAGGAAAGCGCAGCGCTGCAACTCGCAACCGATGCAGCGCAATGCCCTTTCGATTTAGCCGCCGGGCCGTTATTTAAAGTAACGCTGTTACAACTCAGTGAAACAGAACATATATTGTTGCTGAATTTACATCATATTGTGGCTGATGGTTGGTCGATTGGAGTGCTAATTCGAGAGCTGGGAACGCTCTACACAGCATTTGTAAAAAATGAGCGTGAAGCGAAGCTATCCCGAAGGGAATCGCACTTACCAGCACTGCCCGTGCAGTACGCCGACTTTGCAGAATGGCAGCACCAATGGTTGCAGGGCGAAGTATTAGAAACCCAGTTAGCTTATTGGCGGCAGCAGTTAAACGGAATTACCACACTCAATCTACCAACAGACAGGCAAAGGCCAGCGGTTCCATCCTACCGCGGCGCTAAACAATTTATAACACTATCACCGGCTTTGAGCGAGGCGCTAAAGTCATTGAGCCAGGAAGAAAGCGCGACTTTATTTATTACTCTACTAGCCGCTTTTCAAACTTTGCTGTACCGCTATACAGGACAAGTAGATATTGCAGTAGGAACGCCGATCGCCAATCGCAACCTGAGCGAAGTAGAAGCATTAATCGGTTTTTTTGTCAACAGTTTAGTGCTGCGTGCAGATTTATCAGGAAACCCAACTTTTCGGGAACTATTGCATCGGGTAAAAAACGTCGCAATGGCAGCCTACGCCCACCAAGATTTGCCCTTCGAGAAGTTGGTTGAGGAAATGCACCCCGATCGCGAGTTGAGCCGCAACCCCCTATTTCAAGTTAGTTTCAGCCTGCAAAACACTCCTGTAGCAGCGCTAGAATTGCCGGGAATTGCTGGAGAGGCGATCGACTTTGACGCGGGAACCGCCAAGCTAGATTTAGAGTGCCACTTGTGGGAAAATGCAGGAAGTATTCAAGGGCAATTTGTCTACAGCACAGATTTATTTGATAGCGGCACAATTGCGCGCATGGCGGGACATTTCCAAACCCTGCTCGAAGCCATTGTTGCCAATCCCAAACACCACCTCAGCGACTTGGCTTTGCTGACAGCGCCAGAATACCAGCAATTATTAATCGATTGGAATGACACTCAGAGAGATTATCCGCAAAACCAGTGTTTCCATCAGCTATTTGAAGAGCAAGTCGCGCGATCCTCTTCGAGGGCTCCGCTAACGCCCGATGCTGTCGCCGCCGTCTTTGAAAACCAGCAGTTAACCTACCGCCAACTCAACAGCCGAGCCAACCAACTTGCACGTTACTTGCAGCAATTGGGAGCAGCACCAGAAGTTTTAGTGGGCCTTTGTGTAGAACGTTCCTTAGATGCGATCGTCGGATTGCTAGGCATTATCAAAGCAGGCGCAGCCTACCTGCCTTTAGATCCAACTTATCCTCAAGAGCGCCTTAACTTCATGTTAGAAGATGCTCAGGTGTCGATTTTGGTAACTCAGCAGCACTTAGCCCAAAACTTGACGCAGCCGGAAAATTACGGAGTTTTTTCAGTAGTGTGTTTGGACTCCCACAGAGAAATTATCGCCCGACAAAGCCCAGAAAACCCAACTACAAATATCCTACCAGAAAACCTAGCCTACGTCATTTACACATCTGGTTCAACCGGAAAACCCAAAGGCGTTCTAATCGAACATCGGGGACTCTACAACTTAGCCCTTGCTCAAATAGAAGCTTTTAACTTAAACTCAAATCACCGCATTTTGCAATTCGCCTCCCTGAGTTTTGATGCCTCAATCTTTGAGATTGTCATGGCCTTGGGAGCCGGATCAACACTTTACTGTGCCCAGAAAGAATCTTTGTTGCCCGGACAAACATTAATCCAATTTTTGCAAGACAATGCTATTACCCACGCTACCCTCCCACCCTCGCTGCTAGCTGTCCTTCCAAACGCCGAACTTCCCGCACTGCAAACAATCATCTGTGCTGGCGAATCCTGTTCCCCGGATATTGTTAAACGCTGGGCTTCCAGGCGCAGATTTTTTAACGCTTACGGCCCTACAGAAGCGACAGTCTGGTCAAGTTTGGCCGAAATTGGCGACCGCAAAAAACCGCCAATCGGCCGCCCAATAGCTAACACTCAACTCTATATTTTAGATAAAAATTTACAGCCTGTACCCGTTGGAATTCCCGGTGAATTATACATCGGCGGCAGCGGATTGGCGCGAGGCTACCTGAACCGCCCCGAATTAACCGCCCAGCGATTTATTGCTAATCCGTTTAGCCAGAAAGCAGGAGAACGAATTTATAAAACTGGTGACTTAGCTCGCTATTTTCCCGACGGCAATATTGAGTTTTTAGGCCGCACAGACGAACAGGTAAAAATTCGCGGTTATCGAATAGAATTGGGAGAAATTGAAGCGCTGCTGGTTCAGCATCCAGCAGTCAAAGAAACAGCGGCGGTTGCTGCGGATGATTTGTCGGGCAACAAACGCCTAGTTGCTTATGTCGTCCCCAATCACAATCAGACGCTTAATCCCGGGGAAATACGCAATTTCCTCAAACAACAACTGCCCAATTACATGATTCCCAGTGCTTTTGTGGCGATGGATTTTCTGCCCCTAACTCCCAATGGCAAAATTGACCGCCTGCGCCTACCTGCACCGGGAACTCTAACTAGCAATTCAATAGATCAAAGCTGCCTTCCACCTCGCACACCAACCGAGTCAACCCTCGCCCAAATTTGGGCCACAATCCTCAACGCAGAGTGCGTTGGCATTGGCGACAACTTCTTCGATTTGGGTGGGGATTCCCTGCTAGCAATCCGCCTCATCAATGAGATTAACCAGCAATTTGAGCGCGAGTTGCCGCTGTCTGCTCTTTTTTTAAATCCAACAATTGAAGGTTTAGCTGATTCGCTATATTCAGGAACAAATTCTCTGGAATGGTCGCCTTTAGTTGCAATTAAGCCTCGCGGTAAAAATCCCCCGTTCTTCTGCGTCCATCCCATCTTTGGCGTCGTATTTCCTTATTGCGAGTTAGCCTTTGGGCTAGGAGAAAATCAACCGTTTTACGGGCTACAACCAAAGGGTATTGACGGCGAAAGTTCTCCGTTAACTAGCATTGAAGACATGGCGGCTGACTACATCGCAGCCTTGCGTACCGTTCAACCAAAAGGGCCTTATTTTTTAGGAGGTTGGTCTTTTGGAGGTTTGGTTGCTTTTGAGATGGCTCAACAGTTGCTCGCAGCCGGGGATGAAGTGGCTTTGCTTGCTGTGCTGGATACTTTAGCGCCGGTTTCTGCTAACAAACCTTCTTTTTGGGACGGTTGCAAGTTTATTCTGACTACTGTTTCGCGCTCTATCTGGCCTTTTGTAGTAGATTATTTTCGCTTGGTGGCTGCTGCAGAAAATGTTCAAAGTGGCGGTATTGCTGCCAAATTTCCGAAATTAAATAAGATGCTTAATTTGGCTGCTAATTTTTTGCATCGCTGGAATTGGAAACAGGCCGTTATGGTTAGCATCCTATCTCGGGAGTCAAAAGAACGGAGCTGGCGCGAGCTGGCAATTCCCTCGATGTTTACTGTATTTCAGGCTAATAGTCAAGCAACTCTCAGCTATGTACCGAAAATTTATCCGCAGCGAATTACTCTGTTTAGATCGAGGGAACAGCTAAGCATGAGTCATCAAGATCCGACTCTTGGCTGGAGTGAATTAACGACCCAAAAAGTAGAGGTGATTAGAGTTCCTGGGAATCACCTGACTATGCTGAGAAAGCCCTGCGTCGGGGTGCTGGCTCAACAGCTAAAGCATTGCTTGAAGAAGGAATTAAGTGATTGAGTGGCCCGCGTGTTGGTGCGCTGCAACCGGGTTTGATGTGCGAAAGCGCTATTAGTCCTGAATCCGATCTTCATCTGCGTGAATCAGCGTCAATCCGTTGTCATCTGCGGTTAATACATTCTCTTTTTTTCACCGCAGATGAGGGCAGATAAACACAGATTAACGCAGATGAATCCGATCGAATCCGGTTGCACCATCCATCTAAAATCTAAAATCTAAAATCTAAAATTGCCCAATGGATTGCGCGATGCTGAAGATGATAGCACCCAAACCTGCTGCGATCGGAATTGTCACCAGCCAAGCCGAACCAATTGACAGCAAAGTTTCCAAGCGTACTGTTTTCCAAGCTTTGATCAGCCCGACTCCGACGACTGCACCGACTAAAGCGTGGGATGTGGAAACTGGCAAACCGAAGCGGGATGCTAGCAAGACTGTGGTGGCTGTGGCTAATTCCGCGCAAAATCCGCCGCTTGGTTGGAGTTCGATGATCTTTTCGCCGACTGTGGCAATTACATTTTTACCCCAGATGGCTAAACCGATGACTATTCCTGCGCCTCCGAGGACTAAAATCCACAGGGGAACGCTGAAATCTCCTGAGGGAAAGGAACCTGTGCGCCGGATGTAGGCGATCGCAGCTAGGGGAGCAACTGCATTGCCTACGTCGTTGGAACCGTGGGAAAATGCTACAAAACAGGCGCTCAAGACTTGAAATCTCGCCATTTGTTGCTCGATGAGAGAGTGGCGGAGTTTCGGAGTTTCGGAGGGGGGGAGAGTGGGAGGGGGGGAGAGTGGGAGAGTGGGAGAGTTTGTGTTTGTACTTCTTCCTTCTTCCTTCTTCCTGACATCCGTTACATCCGTTACAGAATCCGTTGCCGAACTTCCTTCTTCCTTCTTCCTTCTTCCTTCTTCCTTCTCAACTGATTCTAATTTTTTCCAGCTATTGAGTGTCAGGACGATCGCCCCAATACTTCCGATGCCAATGACAATATCGTGAGTTGGAATATTCCAGCCAAATCGATCGTGCGCTAGGGCGATCGCCCCTGTCTGCACCAAAGCGACATTCACAACAGACGGCAGTACAATTATCCCAAATACGCTCAGCATTGCTGCACTCAGCCAAGGTATCCACTCGCGCAGTTGAGATAGAGGATCTGGCCGATCGAGAATCCAATACTTCACCCCACTGTAAAATAGCGCTGCTAAAGCACCGCTGGCGATCGGTGTCGCCACCCAAGTTAGGGAGATCGTGCCGATGGTTCGCCAATCAACCGCATTAATTCCGGCTGCAACACAGCTAAAACCCGCGATCGCGCCCACCACTGCATGGGATGAAGAAACCGGCAAACCTCGACTGGTAGCGATTTGCAGCCAGATCCCGCAAGCTATCAGCACTGACACCATCCCGATTAAAAATACTTGCGGCTGAGTAGAGAACACATCTGCATTCACAACTCCTGTTGCCAGAGTTTCGGAAACTCCTTGGCCGAACAGCACTGCGCCGGAAAATTCCAGTATGCCTGCAACAATTATTGCCTGCCGCAGCGTTAGCGCCTTCGAGCCTACGGATGTCCCCATCGAGTTAGCGACATCGTTTGCCCCCAAGTTGGCGGCGACGTACAAGGCCAGTGCAGCCATTGCCCCCAGTTGCAGAAATACGACCCCAGAGCTATCTAACATAGAAATTTTTTGACATAAAACGGGCATTTCGATATATGATAAGGGATTGTGAGTTTTGGTAAATCCCATGAAAGGCGCAGAAATAATCCGTTCTATCGAAACGGAAGAAATAAATAGAGTCAAGCAAGAACTTAATAAACAACTCCCCGAAATTTACGTGGGCGACACAGTGCGAGTCGGCGTGAAAATTAAAGAGGGTAACAAAGAACGGGTTCAGCCCTACGAAGGGACTGTGATTGCCATGCGCAACGGCGGGATTAATGAAACAATCACCGTCCGTCGCGTGTTTCAGGGCGTCGGAGTGGAACGGGTGTTTTTGATTCACTCGCCCCGCATCGCCACGATCCAAGTGATGCGCCGCGGGAAAGTCCGCAGAGCAAAACTTTACTACCTGCGCGATCGGGTGGGCAAAGCTACTCGCGTCAAACAGCGGTTCGATCGCTCCCTGTAGGAATGCACCCAGCTTTCCCTTGGTTCATGGTTCATGGGAAATTGAAAAAAATCAAAAAAAAGTTTTCCATTTACGAGCGCACTGTGTTAAAATAGAAATCTAGAGGTTAAGCGAATTTCAGCAACCTCACCTGTGCGCTCTTAGTTCAGTTGGTAGAACGCAGGTCTCCAAAACCTGATGTCGGGGGTTCAAGTCCTCCAGGGCGCGCTGAATCACCAAACTTTAAATTCTGCCCGAAAGCGCCCGGACTATTGGCTGGCAACAGTCAAAACCGCAAACTTTCGGGTAGAATTAGTTTTTGTGGGCGGTTCGCAAAAAATGCCATCAACAAATGCTCGGTGTGGCTTCTCGATCGTCGGTTTCGGCGATCGGCATTTACGCCGTTGATTGGTTGGGCTTGTAAAAAAGTCGTGGCTTTAGATTAGAGATTTGGGACTTGGGCGTAAGTGGTTAGTGTCACAAAATCTGAGAGCCGCGGGCCACTCACACCATCTAAAATCTAAAACCTAAAATCTAAAATCGCAAGGGGGATTGAATCGTGGCGAAAAAAGACGAAGCTCAAGAAACTCAAGAAATAACGGCGCCTGGGTTTAACCCTGCGGGTTTTTTTAAGGAAACTAGAGAAGAACTCGACAAAGTGGTTTGGCCCAGCAGGCAGCAGCTAATCAGCGAGTCTTTGGCAGTGCTTTTGATGGTAATCCTCTCAGCAAGCCTGATCTATTTGGTGGATAATTTCTTTAACTGGGGCGCGGGAAAGGTGTTTGGGCCATGACTTTTGCATCAGAAGAATCTGAGTATTCCACAGAAGCGACGGGACAGGCAGCATCGCCAGAGGTGCCGGAGATTGATGCTCGCTGGTATGCTGTTCAAGTTGCCTCTGGCTGCGAAAAGCGCGTGAAGGCAAACTTGCAGCAGCGGATTCAAACTTTGGATGTTGCCGATCGCATCGTTCAAGTCGAAATTCCGCAAACTCCGGCGATCAAAGTCGGCAAAGACGGTTCCAGGCGGCAGTCAGATGAAAAAATCTTTCCCGGCTACGTACTCATCCGTATGTTTATGGACGAGGATACGTGGCAGGTGATCAAGAATACCCCGAATGTAATTAATTTTGTCGGGGCAGAGCAGAAACGCCGCTACGGGCGCGGCAGGGGTCACGTCAAACCGCTACCTCTGAGTCATTCGGAAGTAGAACGGATCTTCAGAAACGCTCAGGAATCAGAACCAGTTGTCAAAGTATCGATGTCTGCTGGAGACCACGTTGTGGTACTTTCCGGGCCGTTTAAGGATTTTGAAGGTGATGTGATTGAAGTTAGCCCGGAACGAAACAAGCTCAAAGTTTTACTCTCGATTTTTGGGCGCGATACGCCTGTAGAATTGGAGTTCAATCAGGTTCAGAAACAGAACTAACTAATGGCAAAGAAAGTTGTTGCAGTAATTAAGTTGGCGATTACGGCGGGAAAAGCCAACCCAGCTCCTCCGATCGGCCCAGCCCTGGGTCAGCACGGCGTCAATATTATGATGTTTTGCAAGGAGTACAATGCTAGAACCGCAGACCAAGCGGGTCTGGTGGTTCCGGTAGAAATTTCGGTTTTTGAAGACCGCAGTTTTACGTTTATTCTCAAAACTCCGCCGGCGTCAGTTTTGATTCAAAAAGCCGCTGGCATTGCTAAGGGTTCGGGAGAACCTAATCGCAAGCAAGTAGGGACGATTACACAGGCTCAGTTACGAGAAATCGCTGAAACCAAAATGCCTGACCTCAATGCTAATGATGTTGAGGCTGCTATGAAAATTGTGGCAGGAACGGCTAAAAATATGGGCGTGGCGATCGCGGATTGAAGGAAGAAGGAAGAAGGAAGAAGGAAGAAGGAAGAAGGAAGAAGGAAGAAGGAAGAAGGAAGAAGGAAGAGTTTTCCTAGTCCAAGTTCCAAATTGCTAATCCAAAATTTCTGATTTTGAAGCTCAAATCTTCAATCTAAAATCCAAAATCCAAAATCCAAAATCGACCGATTCAGGGGGAGAAGCAAAGCTTCGCTAGGAATCGCAAATGTTTTAGATTTGAAATGACCAAAACGGCTCAATTCTAAAATCTAAAATCTAAAATCTAAAATCGACTAACCCCAAAAAACAACAATGGCAAAGAAAGTATCCCGAAGACTGCAAGAACTTCAAAAGAAAGTTGAAGAGAGACCTTATCTACCGCTGGAAGCTCTGCAACTTTTGAAAGAAACAGCAACCGCTAAGTTTGGCGAATCTGCTGAAGCTCACATCCGTTTGGGAATTGACCCGAAATATACTGACCAACAGTTGCGGACAACTGTATCGCTACCAAAAGGAACTGGTCAAGTAGTCAGAATTGCGGTGATTGCTAAGGGCGAAAAAGTTAAAGAAGCTCTGAATGCCGGCGCGGATATTGCTGGTTCTGAAGAGTTGATCGATGAAATTCAGAAGGGCATGATGGACTTCGATTGCCTGATTGCTACCCCAGACGTGATGCCGTTGGTGGCAAAATTGGGTCGGTTGTTGGGCCCGCGCGGTTTGATGCCTTCTCCGAAAGGTGGCACGGTGACGACTGACATTGCTCAGGCGATCAACGAGTTTAAAGGTGGTAAACTAGAATTCCGTGCCGATCGAACTGGCATCGTTCATGTTATGTTTGGCAAGGCAGCTTTCTCAGCGGAAGATTTGCTGGTCAACCTTCATGCTTTGCAAGAAACTGTTGACCGCAACCGTCCTTCTGGTGCAAAAGGTCGCTACTGGCGCAGTTTGTACGTATCCGCAACAATGGGCCCGTCGATCGAAGTCGATATCAGTGCCCTGCGCGATACGAAAATTGACGCTGCCTAGTACAGAATTAAGCAGAAGGCAGAAGGTAAAAGACAGCTTCGGCTGTCTGTGTAAATCTCTGACAAGACTTAAACCAGACCTCGGCTAATATCTGCCTTCTGGTGATAGCCTAATCAAAAATCAATAAGCTGAAGACCGCAGGTGCCGACCGCTTAATTTCCTGCCGAGGCTGAAGAAATAAAAACTCAAGACTCAAAGATTAGAAATTTTCTATTTTTAATTCTGACTTGTTAATTTTTAATTCTCTGCCCCGGCTCGAAGGTCGGGGTTTTTGACGGGCAGTTTTCGATCCTAAAAGGAGGTGAAATAAGTATGGGCAAAACTTTAGCAGTAAAAAATGAGATTATTGCAGACCTCAAGCAAACTTTGAGCGAATCTCAACTGGCGATCGTGATTGACTACACGGGCTTAACTGTTGCTGAAATCACAGATTTGCGTCGGCGTTTGCGTCCGAAAGGCAGCAGTTGCCAAGTGGCAAAAAACACGCTGATGCGAATTGCGGTTGAAGGCAACGAAACCTGGCAGCCGATACAGGAATTGCTCACAGGTACGTCGGCGTTTGTGTTCGTGCAAGAAGATATTGGCGGCGCGATTAAAGCTTACCAAGAATTCCAAAAAGTCTCTAAGAAGACTGAACTTCGCGGCGGCGTGATGGAAGGACGGGTCCTGAAAGAAGCTGATGTTAAAGCATTAGCCGATCTGCCGTCGAAAGAACAACTCATGGCTCAAATTGCTGGCGCTATCAACGGTGTCGCAACCAAGTTGGCTGTGGGTATCAATCAAGTTCCTACCTCGATCGCCCGTGGTCTTAAGGCTTATGCTGAAAAAGACGGCGGTTCAGTAGAAGTAGAAGCAGAAGCACAAGCAAAACCTGAAGCAGAAGCAGAAGCACCAGCACAAACTGAAGCAGAAGCACCAGCAGAAGCAGAAAGCCCATCTGCGTAAGTCATTAGTAATTAGTCACGAGTCAAGAGTCGTTAGTTTTGAGAAAGAAACTGATGACTGCAGACGAGAAACTCATAATTAATGAGCAATCGAAAACCTCACATTCCAAATCTACAATCGAACTAGGAGTTCAAAAAATGTCTACTGCAACTGACGAAATCTTGGATAAACTTAAGTCTCTGACTTTGCTCGAAGCTTCTGAATTGGTCAAGCAAATTGAAGAAGCTTTCGGCGTCAGCGCTGCTGCTCCTGTCGGCCAGATGATGATGGGCGGCCCTGCTGCTGTCGCTGCTGAACCCGTAGAAGAGCAAACCGAATTTACTGTCATGCTCGAAGAAGTTCCTGCTGACAAGAAAATCGCAATTCTGAAGGAAGTCCGGGCGATTACCGGTCTGGGTCTGAAGGAAGCGAAAGACTTGGTAGAAGCCGCACCGAAAGCAGTTAAGGAAGCGATTGCTAAGGATGCTGCTGAAGAAATGAAGAAACAGCTTGAAGCTGTGGGCGCAAAGATTTCTATCAAGTAGTCAGAGAATGTAGTTGATATCAATTCCGGTGACACCGGAATGATGGTTGACTGTTGACTGTTCCCTAAACGGAACTCCCCCGCATACGGGGGAAGTTCCGGTTAAGCTGTTGGGACAGTTCCTCCGTCAATCACGTGTTCTGTACCGGTAATAGACGCTGCGCGCGGTGATGCCAAAAACGCGATCAGATTTGCCACTTCAGCCGGTGTTGATGGTCGCCCGAGTGGAATGCCACCCAGCGATTCCATAATGATCCGCTTGCCTCCTTCGTAATCGGTGCCTGCTTGTTGGGCAAGGCGTTCGGCTAAAGCCACGGATGCCTCGGTTTCTACCCATCCCGGAGACACGCGCAAGACTCGTACACCTTTTGGCGCGACTTCTTTAGACAAGCTTTTGCTGTAGGTTGAAAGCGCGGCTTTGGCTGCCGCATAAGCAGTGGTTGAGTCCGGCAGGGGAAGCTGGTGTTGAATTGATGTGACATGGATAATTACCCCCTCCCCTTGCGTCACCATTCCGGGCAGTAGGGCGCGGTCTAGGCGTACTGCGGGAAAAAGGTTGAGATTCAATTCCTGTTGCCATTCTCGATCGTCGAGTGCCGCAAAACCGCCAGCCGGTGCTGATGAACCACCCAACACATGAACGATGATATCTACGCCACCAAGACGTTCGTTAACGGCGTCCACCACAGCCTTACATCCCTCTAGGGTCGTCAGATCGGCGGAGATAAACAGTTTTTCTGGAAAGGAGCGAGGGCGGACTCGTGCCGCAGTCAGCACACTGGCTCCACAATCTTGAAAGAGAGTGACAACGGCTCCACCAATTCCTTTGGTGCCAGCAGTAACCAATACTCGTTTCCCGTTCAGTTCTAAATTCATAGACATCAGTTAATCTCCAGAGATTGGATTTTGCCACTTTTAAGTTGAAAAGAGTGACGGAGTTGTATCGGGCTGCCGGGAAAATTCCCGGTGATTTTGGCAACGACTGTCACAGACTCTCCCACTTGAGCGGTGCTAATTGGCTCTGTACAATATTCAAATTTTTTCCGCGACTCCTGAAGCCACGACTGAATCGCTCCATGCCCTCGATGAGTCTTGCCTTCGTCAAACACTACGGCATCCTGCGTGAAACAATCCGTTATCCGGGTAGTGTCTGTGCCGTTACAGGTGACGAAATAGGTGCCGATCGATTCAGCCAGTTGCAGATTCATTTTTGTTTCTCTTGCTGGAAAGTTGCTGCACAAGAATTCTCTGCTTAGACTTGCAAATAATCAAGAACGCACGAAAAAGTAAGTTGCACACCTATGAGAAAGGTTTACACCCCCTCGACGGCAGCGGCAGATGTCGCAGAAGTGATACGGTTGCTGGAAGGGCGCTGGAAGCTGGTCATCCTCTTTCATTTGTTCGACGGCAAAGTGCAGCGCTATTCTGATTTCGAGAAACTTATTCCGGGCATCTCCCAAAAGATGCTGTCCCAGCAATTAAGGACGCTGGAAGCTGACGGGATTGTGATCCGAAAGATCTATCCGCAGGTACCGCCTAAGGTTGAATATAGGCTGACCGCGTGGGGACAGGCTTTGTGCCCTGCTCTGGATGCACTTCTGAATTGGGCGGAGCAGAAGGGTCGTTTCGAGGACTCAGCTTAACAAAACATTGCACTAGACATCTCCAGAAATTCTAAATTTTGAACGATATTATTAGGGTTTCAGCCCTGTTTTTCGTAATTATTGGAGATGTCTACTGGGCAAATCGGTGAACGTGGCGTTAGACCGCCAGGTCTCAATTAGGACAGTCGCTTGAAGTTACTTGCAGGGCATTCAAAATTAAAATCGCTAAGCATGAGTAGCTGTAACGACGATTTGTAACAACAATTAGTTAGTGCAGCCGTCGTTTAATCGGAACTTACCCCCTGCGGGGTAGTTCCGCCTAAATTTAATCGCGCGATAGTTACATCTCTCGCGCGATTAATTATTTTTTGCGCTAGGGAAACTGCATTGCCGTGTCCTCTTAGATTTTAGAGGCGGCCTCCATTTGCCGCACTACTGTTAAAGCTGAATAGGAAACGCCGGCCGTTCCTTCTCCGGGATGGGTGGAGTCGCCCACTAACCACAAGTTTTTAATTGGTGTGCGGTTGGCAAATCCGAAGGGGCCGAAGGTTGGTATTCGCTGCCCGATACCACCCACAACGCCTCTATCTCTCGCTGTGTAGCGGGCAAAGGTGCGGGGTGTGGCGGCTTCTTGGTGTACGATCGACTCTGGCGTAAAATTGAAATATTCGCTCAAACGGGCGATCGCCCCTGCGGTATATTTTTGCTTTAATCCTTCATAATCAACCGAATTCCACCACATTCGAGTATCAGTAAATGAGGAAGCGATAATTGTCGCCATTCCCTTCGGTGCTCGGCCATCTCCCGAATGGCTGACAGAAACAAATAATGAATTATTCTCCCCTATCTCGCCGTCGTAATCGTAGAGAAACTGAAGGTGCGGCGGACAATTTGCCGGAATTGCGCTTTCATGCACTCCCAAATATATGACAAATGCACCGGATGCGGGCGGCAATTTATCTACTCGATATTTGTAGCCAGCCATTTGATTTGGGAGTTTGTTTGTTGTCTCTGAAGTTTCTGATTTAACCGATAAATTATCTGTTAAATTTCCGACACTAGGCTCGCTTGACATTAATTTTACTAGATTTTGCGCGGTCACGTTGGCAACAATGCGATCGGCTGTTTCTGTCCAAACTTCGCCTGTTTTTTGATTGCGAATCACTGTACCGGTGGCTTTGCCGTTGGCGCTGACAATACTTTCAACTGTGTGTCGCAATAAGACTTTGCCGCCGTCTCTTTCGATCGCCCCTACGAGTCGATCGCTCAATACCTGCATACTTCCTTGTAGATGATACAATCCCTGTGGCGTTTGTGAAACTCCTAAAGCCGTCGCCGCGTAAAGCAGCGCCGTTTCTTCGGTATCGACTTGAGAATACAATTTTAACTGCAAATCCAGAAAAGTTTTCAAGCGCAAATTGTCGCCCAACCCACAAAGCCGCAAAGCATCTCCCACTGTCATAAAAGTGAAAGGCAAAGTAATTAGAGTATCGGGGCGAACTGCTTGAATTAATTGCCAGAAATCCCATAAGTTTCTGGGCGGTAAAACTGGATCGCGCCCTTGAAATTTCCAGCTAGCTTTGAACAAAGCAGACAATAATTGCCAAAAAGGTTCGCTTCCAGGAAACTGCCGCTGCCTTTCTTGCTGCCACTTTTGCGGATCTCGCCACACACTAATCGGTGCGGTTTCTCCCGGCAAAAACACCGCACAAGCGGGATCGCAGGGTGTGGCGGCGGGAAGTTCTATGTTTAATTCTGAAAAAATGCGGTGGTGAATGCCTCCGGGTTCCAATCCTGCAACCTGCGTGGCGCCGACATCGAAGGTAAAGCCTTTGCGTTTGAAGGTGGAAGCGCATCCTCCGGGGACGATCGCCTGGTCTAAGACTAGCACTTTGTATTTTCTGCGGGCTAGCAGGGCGGCTGCTGTGAGTCCGCCGATGCCGGCTCCAATTACCGTGACGCGGCTCTTAGTGTCTGCTGGATTGGATTTGCTAAAAGGGGTAGGAGCGATCGTCATAATTTATTTATTGTAATATTTCTTAATATTATTATCATACATTACAAAAAAAAGCTTCGACAGGTTTCAATCTGTCTGTGGAGTGCGAGTTCGGACTGGTAAGGGTGAAACATTTGGGCATAAAATCAAAGGTTGAAAACATGAATTTTCGCCCCTTGGCTTACACCCTACATCTCGCGAGATAGTAGGAGATGATTAGTTGGAGATGTCTCTTGTACTTTTCACCTGCTATACTGAGCCGATCGCACATCATTTGCATGGCTTTTGAGAGCAAGCCCTTCCTTAGAATAGATACTTTTGCAAAATCAGGTGTAGTTCAGCTTAATTATTTTTCAAATAAGGTTGAATCTAATGAGTTTGAATACTTGTGAAATTTGCGGTAATCCGCAAGATAACACCCGTTAAAAAATCGAACCCATTCAATAATTTCCGGGTTTAAATAACAACCCATTTGAGTATATTGAATGCAGTGAATGCGGTTGCTGGCAAATAGTGAACGTTCCCAACATTTGTCACAATATTATTCATTTAACTATTACTCTTTACAAATCTCTAACGTTAAAGAAACCAAGGGCTTGTTTAGATTTATGAAGCGTAAAAGAGCAGAAAATTACCTGGGTAACAAAAACTTATTGGGAGAAATTTTATCAAACATATACGGACTTCCTTATTATTTTGACTGGCCGATCGAGGTCAATGTGACATGGGAATCGAAAATATTAGATGTTGGTTGCGGTACGGGGGATCTTTTGCTGCGTCTAGCTGAAGAAGGTTTTTTTAACCTTACAGGACTCGATCCTTTGATTGAAGGTGATATTTTATATAAAAATGGTGTCCAGATTCTTAAAAAAAAATAGCGGAACTAGAATATCGGTTTGATTTGATTATGCTGCATCATTTTTTTGATCGTATACCCCAACCGCAGGAGGTTCTAAAAAATATATGGCGACTGCTAAAACACGATCGGTATGCTTTGATTAGAATTCCTGTCACCTCAACTTATGCGCGGCGAGAATAAGGTGTCAAATGGGGTCAAATTGAGCCTCCGATTCACTTGTTTTTACACGCTCTGAAAAGTATGAAATTACTAGCAAATGAGATGGGATTTCAAATAAAAGATATTGTGTTTGACTCGTGAGAATTACAATTTCTCTGCGGTTGAGAGTTTTCGGATTTTCCCGATCTTGAGCTTAAAGAATTTAAACTAAAAGCTGAGGAATTAAATAAAAATAATGACGGCGATCGGGCTGCTTTTTATTTGTACAAACCATGAAATAATCGATCGCGCTCGCGCGCGATCGATTTCTCTGCTGATTTAGAATCAGGGACGCCGCCACTTGTTGAGATAAGCTTCGCCAATCCCAGCCACAGCCTGCATTTGACCTAGCTGTTCCCGTAAAGCTTTGATGGTTCTTAGCTGTTCTTGAGACTGTTGCTGCAAAGCGTCGTAATTTCGCTGTATCGCCGCACTCTGGCTCAATTGATTTTCTAGAGATTGCAACTTGGTTAGTTGAACTTGGAATTCTCCGATCGCACTTGACTTTTCGGCTAACTGGTGCTGCAAAGATTCGTAACTCGACTGCGACACGGTTTGCTGCAATTGCTGTCCCAAAGTTTGCTTTTCGGTAGCTAATTGCTGCTGCAAGGATTCCAGAGAACTTTCTCTTTCGGCGACTTGCTGCTGCAAAGATTCCAAAGCACTGGATTTTTCTGCTAGCTGTTGCTGAAACTCGTGTTCCCGGTGTTCTCTTTCGGCGACTTGCTGCTGCAAAGATTCCAAAGCACTGGATTTTTCTGCTAGCTGTTGCTGAAGCTCGTGTTCCCGGTGTTCTTTTTCGGCGACTTGCTGCTGCAAAGAAGCTATCGAACTTTCGCGTTCAGTCAACTGTTGCTGTAAACTTTCGTAACTTGAATTCGGTACAGTTTCCTGCAATTGGCTTTCTAGATTTTGCTTTTCGGCGACTTGCTGCTGCAAAGAAGCGATCGAACTTTCGCGTTCACTCAACTGCTGCTGTAAACTTTCGTAACTTGACTTCGGTACAGTTTCCTGCAATTGGCTTTCTAGATTTTGTTTTTCGGTGGCCAATTGCTGCTGCAAAGAAGCGATCGAACTTTCGCGTTCACTCAACTGCTGCTGTAAACTTTCGTAACTTTCTTGCAGCGGATTTGGCTTTACACTCACCGAGTCCGATAGAGTTTCTGCCGTTACAGCGTCATTAAATTCGCTTTCTTCGGCTGTTTCCCCTTGCAAGTGGGCCGCCTCTACCTCCGTTTCTTCACCTTTTTTCCAAGTGACAGTAACTTCCGTCTTGTCCTTAGAAATATCCAGAGCGCCTTGTGCCAAGCGTTCTAGGAGTTCCGACCTTGATATTCCGAGCTTTCGAGCGATCGTGTTTAATCGATCGGCACTAGAAGAAGTCAGCGAAAGTCCGACTTTGACTTTACTTTCTGAATTGGAACTAACTACATTGCGATTTTTTTTGACCATTGGCATTTTCCTCATGCCAACCTACACTTATTAGTGTAGTGGCTGAAGCTTGTATTAAAATTAATTCTTGTTACTTACCAATTGTGCCAGCTTCCGTTCCCAATTGAACAAAAATCCGTGAATATACTCTTCAGTCCATTCCTCGCCGTAGAACCGCTTAAACATTCCCTGGCCCGGGCTTTTTTCGGCACGATACCGCAGGCAGCATTGTTGAGCTTGTTAGATATTATCTAACTTTGCGCCCGATGTCACCGGTTCGGCGCGATCGACCAAATCGAAATCAGCGGCTAGATAGTCTTTGAACGGTGCAAAAACGCGAGTTTCCATATACTTCCGTTTCCTTGGGGCTCCACAGAAACGCCGACGAGAAAAACTGCTTAGCTTCCTCTGGAAAGTCGCCACCCCAGGGAAGGTGCGGTTGATGAGTTTGAAAAATTTGTTCGATCGGTCCAGTATACTTAGCCTGGTAGTCAGCGTCGCCGCCAAACAGAGGCTGCATATCCAGAGAATTAAATGACCACCCGGCAGCGTCACCAAATCCCCGCCAAAAAACGGCAAATCAAAGTTAAGATGCCAGAAGATCGCAAAATTGAGAAGTTGCAAGCTGCTGTCGCCTTGAAGGTGAGCCGCGCGAAGTTGCCGCAGTTTCGGGGATGCAAAAGCGTAACAGGTAGTTACGATCTGCTGAGTTGGTTTTTTCCTTTTGGCTACTGTAGCTTCCTTGAGTTTAAACCCTTCTAGAATCGGGTAATACTGTAAGTCTAACCGATTTTTAATCAAAGCGTTCGACGCATCTAAAAAAGGCTTATTAAGAGCAATATCGATTTTATATTTGAGATTTTACCTCCTCAATCCACAGGTTGATAGTAAAAAATAAAGTTTTTTTCCTGTTTATTTGAGATTTTAGATTGGAAATTTTACCTACTAAATCGAGAGGTTTGTAGCCATGACTAAAGTTTTTACGGCGAACTTGTTTTTTTGAAAAATATATGTAAACTTAGTGGTCATCGCGAGTTCGCTGTTACAGCTAAAGGCACAGCATCTTCAAACAAAAACTCCTCCAAAATTTCTCAGCCAATTCGTGACCGAAATAACTGCTAAACAATCCCGAAGCCCCGTCTCTGTCTGCACTCTACTGGCTGCAATCTTTTTGACTTTTAACGATGGGCTGGATATTTTCTGGGTAGTCAGCGGTTGTGCTGAGCGCAGCATTTTTTAGTAGAAATTGATATAGTGTTTATAAGCTGTATATACCCGGTTTTATCCAGTTTTAGCGAATCACAGCAAGTATCTATAAAAATAGTGATTGACCTCATAAAAATTGATTTATAAATTTTGGCTCAAATCGTGGTACTTATCGCGGAGCGATTCTAGATGTTGAACATATTTTGCTATATAAGCCTCATCTCTAAATAGTGGCTGAAAGTCGAGAAAAACCCAAATTTTCTTCTTGCAGAAAGACAAGAGGTCAATTCCCAACAGCGGCAAATCGTAATTGTGACTCGGATAAATCACGCAATTAAAAACTTGAGCAGATGCACCCGCATCAATGTAAGTGTAGCGGCTTTTCGCAATTGCGGGCATTCGTAACACCAACTGCGGATAGTATCTGGGGTTTTCCCGCGCTCGCTGTGACTTCCAACCCGGAGGGAATGGGGCGACTTTGCAAATCAAAGCTGTGAAACACCTCTTGCCTAGGTATTGCCGAAAAGGCTGGTAGATGGCGAATTAATTCAGATGCTAAAACTCTTGCGATCGTCAAGGACGCCGATCGCGCCTGTCTCGTTTATTAGAAACAAAGTAACAATCCGTAATATTGTGAGGGCGATCGGGCTAATCTAGGGGCGGGTTTAAGAGTTTAAGGGCAGCTACCAATGTCTGCTTGAGGTTGTAAGCCACTGTTTTAAAGCGAAGCTTCCAAAGTCGCACCTGCAACCCGATGATCTCGATCTTTTGCCAAATAGCTCACAGCAGCGCGAGCTTGAGGATTGTCAAATTTGCTCAGCGCGCGAGCAACTCGCAGCCGAATTCCCCAGTAATCCGAGCTTACTAGAGGTAATAATTGCTGCAATGCCTCTTCTTGCTTCACAGTATTTGCCAGCAGGCCAAATCCGTCAATTGCAGCTTCCTGAACTGCTAAATCTTCGCCGCCAAGACCGATCGCACAAATTTCAAATACTGCATCAGGACACTGCATTTCATACAGCGGAGCCATGATACTGCGGCGGACGAGCCAATTGTCATCGCGGCGAAAAGCTTCCACTAAATGAGAAATAGCCTCGGTTCCGAACATTGACAAAGAGTTAGCGGCTTCGGCGCGCACGTTCGGATCGCGATCGAACTGCATCATTTTTAACAGTGCCGCAAAAGCTTCCGCAGTTTGAGTCTGCCGCAATCCCATCGCCACACACGATCGCACCATAAACTCGAGATCGTCCACTTTGCTCAGCAACATCGGTAGCGCCACCGCAGAATCGCACTTTCTCAGAGCCGTTACCCCCCGCAGCCTCTCTTGAGAATCCGAACTTTGCAGCGCTGCTTGGATTTCGCTAATTTTCATAAGCCAATTATATATTTATTTTTGTTACGTTTCTTTACAATCTTAGCAAAAATTCCCGGATTTTGGGCAGATTTAAAAAAAAATCACTGCTGAACAAGAAATTTTGTGGTTATTTAAACGAATTTTTGTATTAGTAATGAAGGCAATCAATACCCTATTTATTTGAGTATGCGGAAGCATTTTTTGTTTTTTTAAAATAGGTTTTAACAGCCGATTTGTTACAGGCAGCGGCTTGGGCGCGTCGCAGAATAAAATCATTTTTTAACCCCTAATTTTGGAGATCAAAGCGCAATTTAAAATCCTAATATTGCCGCGCATAAAATCCTAAATGATTGGCAATTGGACGTTCCTGCATGGGGATTTTATTCTGAATCGGAGCATTCAACAGTTTCGCTCCTGACGGCGATGCTACTGCAAAAGTTACGGACCCGCCGCCATCTAAATTTAGCACTGTCTCGGCTCCCAACTGCATCGAAATATTAGTTATTTCGCTCAATTTCAGCCCTTCACTGTAAAGCCTCTGCTTGCCGTCTGCCAGAATTAACCACAACTTATCGCCTGTTTTGTCGATCGCCGCGACTGCACGGGGATATGGCTTATCCTGTTTGCTTTCTTTCTGACTTTGTGCTACGGGTTGGCCATTTTTTACCAGCAAAGTATCTCCGGCAACTGCATAGGCTGTTCCCGCAGGACAAGTGCCGTTTTCGATTATTTGAGCGCGGTTTTTGGCATCAAAACAAAGGGCGGGAAAGCCTGGATTTGGTTGAGAATAAGCTTGGCTTTTGGCAATGGCGTGTCCGACATTATTTACTCGATCGCCACTGCGGGGATAGTAATCCCAAGGTGCTTCCTCAATGCAGGGATAAAAAAAATTGCCGTTGACTGCTAATTGCAATTTAAATTCTTTCAGGAATTGAGTAGCCGTGCGGGCATTGGTTTCTGTTAAATCGGGTGTTGGGTTTCCGGGAGTGACAAAAATTCCTATTCCCGGCGCTTTTAGGTCGATGCTAAGAATGTGAATTAGGGTGGGACGCGGATTAGTCCGAAATTCCCTGCGGTAGCCTATTCCTTGAAAGAGCGATCGGGCTTCGTTTGTTTGTTGGGGACGCAAAAAGTAGGGAATGTTGTAGATTAGTATTGGTGCGAGCAATATTCCGAGACCGAGAATCTGCCAAATTTGTTTGATCGTGGGTCGATAAGTCATACCATTTTAGATTTTAGATAGGGGACGGGAACACTGACATATTTATATATTTTCAAGCATCTTATACTAATATGAACAATTCTGATTTTAATAATTTTAGCAATCAAATTTTACGAAATCGATCGTTCCAAGGACAAGTTCTTAACGGTGCTGATTTCAGCGGTGCGGATGTTAGAGGCTGCAATTTTAGAAATGCTCAGTTAGCGGGTGCGAATTTTATCGGTGCGAAAATCGGGCTTTCTAGGCGACAGATAGCTGTTTTGAGTGCTGGGGCGATCGCGATTTGTTTGGTTGTGGGCGATGTTCTGACTCGACTGATTTTGGGAACTCAAGGACAAGTACCGGGCTCTCGCAGTTGGCCTTTTGTTCTGTTGCTGTACGGCGTTTTGAGCGCTGCTGGTTTCGCTTCGGCGATCGCCAGCAAACAGCCAAAAACCTCAAAAGCGGGTAGATTGGCACGAACAATTTCTGCTATTCTATCAGGAGCTTTGTTGGGATTTTTCTATGCTGGCACTGCAACTAATAATAATTCCCAGGCTGCTATTGCTGGAATGGCGATCGGTGGGGTGTTAATGTTTTTTGTGAGTTCCCGGATTCGCGGCCAATTTGCACAGGTTGCGATCGCATCGGCTGGAAGTGTGGCGACTTACGCAGCGGCTTTTTTGTTCAATGCAACGGCGAGCGCTTTTCTGAGCACTCACAAACTGTTTTGGGGTATGTGTTTTGGTTTGCTGTCGCTGCTGTATCTTTGGTTTGCGTTTGTGTCTTTCTCCGCTATTGTTCTAGAGATTAGAAATGCTGAGGGTACTTCGTTCAGAGGGGCAAATCTCGCTGATGCTAAGTTCGATATAAATTACCTCTAAGTAGGTCGGTGCGAAAAAACCGAACTATGTTAAAATAAGTAAAGACAGGGAAGACCTCTACCAAGGTAATTAAATATATGGGCGCTAGATTAAGGATATTTCTGACTCAAGAGCAAGATAAAACCCTATTAAAACTGAGAACTGCGGATGTTCCACAAAAAGTCAAAGATCGAGCTCTTGTAGTTAGGTTAAATGCACAGGGCTGGTACGTTGAAAAAATAGCTGCTCATTTTAATTGGACGCCACAAACAGTGAGAGAGGTTTTACATAAATGGCAAAAACTAGGAATGGAAGGTTTTTGGGAATTACCAGGCCGAGGAGGAAAACCGAAGTGCAAAGAAGCAGACATAGAGTTTTTAATAGAATGCCTCAAAAATGAACCACGTACATACAATAGTGTTCAATTAGCTCAAAAATTAGAAAAAGAGCGTTCTATTAAACTAAGCCCCGATCGATTAAGACGAATCCTAAAAAAAAAGGGTTTATTTGGAAACGAGCGAGAAAGAGCCACAAAGGAAAACAAGAAATCATAGCACGGCAAATCAAACAAGCCGACCTAGATATGCTGGAATGGGCTGCTGCTGCGGGAGAGATCGATTTAAAATATTTAGATGAATCAGGATTTTGTGCATGGAGCGAGGCAGGCTACACTTATTACAAACGAGGCGAGCAAAAGCGACTCGAACAAACATTACGGCGTGGTCGAAGATTAAGTATTGTAGGACTTCTCCAACCTGAAATCAGCTTTGTTTACGGTTTGGTAATTGGGGGTGTCGATCGAAAAGCTTATATCAAAATGATGGAGTCAGAGGCTCGCTCGGCAGAGAGGAGTAAACGAATTAGAGTAATAGTACAGGATAATGGTCCCATACATCGATGTCATGAAGTCCAAAAATTATGGTCGAAGTGGGAAAAGCAGGGTCTATATATCTTGTTTTTACCTAAATATTGCTCAGAAATGAATCCCATAGAATTGGAGTGGCAACACATCAAAAAAGATGAGCTAGCCGGACAAATGTTTGAAGATGAATTAGAGCTAGCTTATGCCGTAATTAATGGGGTAGAAGCTAGGGGTAAAAAAGGAAACTACTCTACAAAACGCATTAAATTGAGAGCCATCGTCTTTCTTAATCTTTTGTTACATACTTATGAATTTTCGCGCCGACTTACTTATCTAAAATCTAAAATTTAAAATATAAAATTCCCCGACTGATATTCAAACAGCGATTGAGCCAGCAGAAAGCGACGCTTTGCTGCAAACGGTGAGGGAGCAAATGGCCCTCGCAACTTTCAATCCCAACGACAGCGAACTGCTCAAAAAGATGGTCGAATGTATGGGAGATTCGCAGGGAATGGTGAGGCTGAGTTTAGCCGAAACTCTCGGCTCAATTGGCAAACCTGCAACTCCTTTTTTGCTGGAAGCTCTAGCACATCACCCCAACCCTGTCGTGCGTAGAGCCTCTGCTAAAACGCTGACTCTGATTTGCGAGGCGATCGCCCGAACCACGCTGCTAGAAGCTTTTTTTACAGGATGAGGATCAAGTCGGGGGAGGAAGAGTGGGATTAAAGACAAAGCTTGCGGTTTCCAACTGCGCCTACACAGACAAAACCCACTTGGAGGGCGTTAAAGAATTTTTACTCGATCGGGCCTTGACATTTCCCTCTCAAAACGAGAGAATAAGCAAAATATCATCAATGAGCAGAGATGACCTATGCAAAACCCGCAAATACCAAAACCCAAAATAAATGCACCTAATTTCTATTCAGAACCTCCGTAAAGATGTTGCCCAGTACCCCGATGTCAAAAATCAAATTGATAGCTGGAACGAAACTGTAAAGAAAGCAGAATGGCAGAATTTGGAGGAGGTTCGCAAGATTTACCGGGATGCCGAAGCAGTAGGAAACTTCACAGTCTTTAATATCAAAGGCAACGAATATCGCCTGATTGTCGGCATCAACTACGAGGAGCAAACTATTTTCTACAAATATTTCCTAACCCACGCTGAATACGACAAAGACAAATGGAAAAATGATCCTTACTTTTGATGGAGCCACTTATAGCAAATTGCTTGCAGAAATTGCTCCTAGGGCGATCGAAACCGAAGAGGAATACGAGCGCCTCCTAACAGTGGCAGAACGGCTAACGTTCGCTAAAAACCTCACTCCAGAGGAGAGAGCTTTATACAAGTTGTTAGTCACGCTGATTGAAGTTTACGAGAGAGAAAATTATCCGATCGACAAATCGGAGCCTCATGAGATTTTGCAACACATCATGGAATCCAGCGGCACCCGTCAAGCGGACTTGGTAGGTATCATTGGATCGAGCGGTGTGGTGTCTGAGGTTGTCAATGGGAAAAGAGCGATTAGCAAGGCACAAGCTAAGGCGTTAGGCGATTATTTTAAAATCTCACCTAGCTTGTTCATTTAATTTGGAAATTGGGCATTTGAAAAACAATTAAGTGACGCTGCTAGACCATATCGCTGGCGATTGGTGTAGGTCACTATGGTTTTCTACTATTGGCATTATATCTGGGCGTTTATTCTCGGGGCGATCGCCCGTAATTTACACTCCAACATTGAAAAGCGATCGCCCTTGATTTTTCTAAAAGAATTCAAGGGCGATCGCTCTAATCAAAGTATTTATCTCATATCAGAGATTTTTGTTGCAAGCTGTTTTTTTTGCTTGAACAGCTTGTTTAACGGAGAGGGAGGGATTCGAACCCTCGTTAAGTTGCCCTAAACACACTTTCCAGGCGTGCGCCTTCAACCGCTCGGCCACCTCTCCAGGGCTAAATTAATTCATTTAGCCACAGCTAAACTATCTTAGCAGAACAAATCTGATTTGGGAAGGGGTAACGGCATAAATTTGCTGTTTAATGTGGGTAGGGTGTCAAACGGGCAGGCCGGATTCTGCTCCCTGTGTCGCAAACCCTTTCATATAAAGGATTTTGCCCGCAAACCCCAATCTAAAATCTAAAATCTAAAATCTAAAATTCCATGACTCACTCTTACACAATTAAAATTCATAACAGACAGACAGGCGATCGCCACACCGTGCGAGTACCCGAAGACCGCTACATCCTCCAAAGCGCCGAAAACCAAGGAGTAGAATTGCCCTTTTCCTGCCGCAACGGCGCTTGTACCGCCTGTGCGGTGCGCGTCAAGTCGGGGGAACTGCACCAGCCAGAAGCAATGGGGCTTTCTGTGGAACTGCAAAAAGAAGGTTATGCCCTGCTGTGCGTCAGCTATCCCCGTTCCAACATCGAGGTAGAGACGCAAGACGAAGACGAAGTGTACGAACTGCAATTCGGCCGCTACTTCGGCAAAGGTAAAGTTAAAGCCGGTTTGCCGTTGGATGAAGAGTGAGGCAATTTGATAAATTATCAACTACCAATTATCCATGCTTTATCGATTATGTGCGATCGCCCTTTGTCTGTTGCTAGCTAGCTGCCAAAAACCCGAAATGCCCCAAGGTACGATCGCCAAAGTAGAAAGGGCCATCAGCGGCCAAACAATCGAAGTTATCAGTACAGCCGACAAAATAGCCTTATTAGAACAAATCAGGCTGATTGGTATTGATGCGCCGGATTTAAAACAGCAGCCTTGGGGAGAAGCAGCCAAACAAAGACTAGAACAGCTAATTGGGGGAAAACAGGTATTGTTAGAATCAGACATCGAACAGAAAGACGGGTTCGATCGCAAACTAGCCTACTTGTGGCAAGATAAAGTTTTGCTCAACGAACAGCTAGTCAAAGAAGGTTATGCCCTGGCTTCAGTGCGATCGCCCAACACCAAATACCAGCAGCGACTGGTGAACGCTCAAGAATGGGCGAGACTCATGGGTAAAGGCCTGTGGAATCCAGAACGAGCTTTGCGCCAAACTCCCGCAGAATTTCGCCAGCAAAATCGCCAATAGTCAGTAGTCATTAGTCATTTGTCATTTGTCAATGACTAAAAACTCCTCAGTTATAACTAATAACTACTAACGAGCAATGATTTCCTTCTTCCTTCTGCCTTCTTCCTTCTGCCTTCTTCCCTCTTCCTTCTTCCTTCTTCCTAATGACTGACAATCAACTGCAAAACTTCTTAGAAATAGCCACAGAAGCAGCCCTGGCCGCTGGTTCCGTCCTGCAATCTTTCTGCGGGAAATTAGAAAAAATTCAAGAAAAAGGCCGATCGGGCGATTTAGTCACAGAAGCCGACAAAGCCTCAGAAGCCGTCATCTTAGAAATTCTCGGCCGCCACGTACCCGACCACGCCATCCTCGCCGAAGAATCCGGCAAATTAGGGGATGCCAGCAGCAAATACCTGTGGGCGATCGACCCTTTGGACGGCACAACCAATTATGCTCACCAATATCCTTTTTGGGCCGTGTCGATCGGACTGTTAATCGACGGCATACCACAAATTGGAGTAATTTACGACCCTTTTCATAACGAATTATTTCGGGCTGGCAAGGGATTGGGAGCAACCTGCAACCGGAAGCCCATCCAAGTTTCCCAAATCTCAGAATTGAGAACCAGCTTGCTAGTCACTGGCTTTGCATACGATCGGCGCGAAACAGCAGACAATAATTATGCCGAATTCTGTCACCTCACCCACCTCACCCAAGGCGTGCGGCGCAGCGGTTCGGCATCCCTAGACCTCGCACACCTCGCGATGGGGCGATCGGACGGATACTGGGAACGGGGACTCGCCCCTTGGGACGTAGCCGCCGGTGTAGTCATCGTCTCCGAAGCAGGAGGTCAAATTACAGCTTATGACGGCAGTGCCTTTAAGATGAACTCGGGTCGGATTTTGGCCACAAACGGCAGAATACACGCCGAACTCAGCAGCGCACTGCTAGCAGTTCCTCCCTTATCTTCCTGGAAGTAGCGCCCCCGCAGCCAAGGATCGGGGGTAGTACGGGGGTCACAACCCCTTGACTCAAGCTACATTAAAGGATAGTGAAAAGCCAGGAAAGGAAGAGTAAAAGTTATGTCTTTTGAAATGACAAAAGGGCTGTTCAAGTATGACTTTATTGATCAGCACGCAATTTTGGGAATTCCCTTAGACGCCGAGTTTAACGACATCCGCAAGCGCTACATGAAAATCGCCCGCCGCTTGCATTCGGATACTTGCTCTTTTGAAGACCCAGCCGATAAAGATTGGGCCAACCAATTTTTATCAAAAGTAGTCAATCCGGCTTACAACAAATTCTCTAAGGAAAGCGATCGCAAAGAATACAACCTGCTATTAGCAACCATCAGCAAGCGCCTCGTTAAAGAACAGGCGAAAATGCAAATCGAAAGCGCAGCAGCCAAACAGTTAGCTACGGCTCAAAATTGGGAAGAAGCTTACAAAACAGCAGTTAACAAACTCGCTCTCAAGCAGTACGAATCAGTTGAGGAAACGCAACAGGCGATCGATCAAATTAGCGAACTCAACATGGTTTACCTGCTGCGAAAAGAGCGCATGGGTGGTGGTGGCGGTGGTGGGGTTGCAGCCGGTTCACCTGCAAAAGCCACAACCCCAACTAGCACAGAAAAAACAGCAGCAGCAACCCCAGCCACCGCAACTCCCGCGGCGCCTCCTCCGCCTAAAGTCGAACCCTCAGACTCGCAGACCGCAGCCTATTGCCGCCGAGCTCAAGGATTTATGGACAGCAAAAATTACGCTAAAGCAAGTTTGGAGTTGAGGGAAGCCCTGAAGCGCGACCTGAAACACAGCCAAGCCCACGCTATGTTAGCAATGTGTTACCTCGAACAAAATCAAGCCACAATGGCGAAACTTGAGATGAACAAAGCTTTGGCATCAAATCCTGAAGAACCGACGGCTTTGGAGGTTAAGAAAAAGCTGGAACAAGCTTCCGCAAAAGCCAAAAAAGGTGACGAGAAACCAGGATTTTTTGCAAGTTTGTTTGGCGGGAAGAAGAAGTGAGAAGTTGTGAATTGTGAGTTTGGAATAGTTAGAAAGTGTTGAATAGCTGAGCAGTGGAGCGATCTGGCTCAAAAGAATCCAGAGTTGGCGATCGCACATCGGATCGCCTTCAAAATTATACCGTCAGTGCGATCGTCCCGCGATCGCGGATGCTCCAGAAAGAACGGGACGATCGCACTGACGGAGAAAATGATTATTCCGATGCAAACGAAAACGATATGACGCCTTAATTTGTTAAAGTCGAATGTTAAGCTTGCCTTCTTCGACTTTAACACCGTCCCCTAAAGCTAAGCTTCTAAGCCCCATCTAAAATCTAAAATCTAAAATCTAAAATTGATATGACACCTTAATTTGTTAAAGTCGAATGTTAAGCTGGCCTCGTTAGACTTTAACACCGTCCATAAAGCTAAGCTTCTAAGCCCCATCTAAAATCTAAAGTCTAAAATCTAAAATTGATATGGTTCACCAACCCCCATCCGGTGCAAGAGATTTATTGCCCCTTGACGTTGCTCAAAAAATTTCGATCGAACGGCGCTTGCAGCAGGTTTTTCACCGCTGGGGCTATCACCGGATTATTACTTCAACTCTAGAAAGGCTGGAGACTTTAATGGCTGGGGGCGCGATCGACCGATCGACTCTGATTCAATTGCAAGACGCCGAGGATGGAGAACTGGGTTTGCGGCCGGAATTGACAGCATCGATCGCCCGCGCGGCTGCAATGCGGATGGCCGGGACTCGCTGGCAGCCTCAGCGCCTCTACTACAACGCTAACGTGTTCCGCAAAGGCCCAGATACTGGCTCAGGCGGGCAACAGGAGTTCTATCAAGCTGGGGTAGAGCTGCTCGGCGCGGGGGGGACGGTTGCGGATGCGGAAGTGCTGCTGCTGCTGTCTGAGTGCTTGCAGAGCTTGGGAATTGATGACTGGCATTTGGTTTTGGGAGAAGCGGGCTTGACTGCAACATTGCTAGAACCGTTTCCGCCAAACGTGCGCCAAAAAGTTCGGGGGGCGATCGCCAATCTCGATCGAATTGCCTTGGAAACTTTGCCGCTGTCAACCGAATTGCGAGAAAGAGCTCTGCTGTTATTTGACTTGCGCGGTCGCCCAGAAGAGGTGTTGCCAATTGTTGCCAAGCTGGATTTAGATTTGCCGCAGCAATCCGCGTTAAACAATCTCAAATCTGCGATCGAATTGCTGCACCAATGTCAATCAAAAATTCCCAAACTCAAATCTCAAATTCACCTCGATTTGAGTTTAATTCAAACATTTGACTACTACACTGGAATTGTGTTTGAAGTTGTCAGCAGCAGCAAGACAGGACAGCGAGTTTTAGGACAAGGGGGACGCTACGACCAACTGTTGGGACTGTTCGACCCCCAAGGGCAAAATTCCCCCGGCATCGGGTTTTGTCTGAATATTGAAGATTTGCACCAAGTTTTGCTGACAGAGGGGCAATTGCCCACGGAGACACCAGCTAGCGAATGGTTGGTTGTGCCTCAAACTCCTGAAGCTGGGGCGGCGGCCTTTGATTATGCTCGCAAACTCCGAGAGTCTACTCACCTAGTTCGGGTAGAAATAGATTTGGAGAGTCGGGAGACTGCGGAGGCGACCCGGGAATACGCGCGCGATCGACGAATTGCTCAAATTGCTTGGGTAAATGCCGAAGGATTGCCAACTATTGAAACGGTAAATTAGGGTCTGTTTGAAACGTAATTCCTAATTACCAATTGCTAATTTCTCATCTACAATCCCAAATCCAAAATTGAAATATGGCGCACACTATCGTTACGAATATTTGCGAGGGAGTTGCTGATTGCGTCGGCGCTTGTCCGGTTGCTTGCATTAACCCCGGCCCCGGCAAAAATGTCAAGGGTACTGATTGGTTTTGGATTGATTTTGATACCTGTATTGACTGCGGTATTTGTTTGCAGGTGTGTCCTGTCGAAGGTGCGATCGTTCCAGATGAACGGCCTGAGTTGCAGCAAACTCCTTCTTGATTGAATTAACTCTTTTTCCCCTTCTCTTCTCTTCTTTTGTGTCATAAGCGTCTTCGCGGTTCGTTAAATTTATATTGGAACTTTTTTTTTAACGAACCGCAGAGACCGCAGAAGACACAGAGAAGAAGTTGAGAAAGAACGAAAAAATCTAACGTTGAGATATCTTAAGTGCAGGTAATTAGTTATGCTACTTTTAGATCCAAAAACTCTCGATCCAGCGACTGAACAGCGCATAATTCTATATGATGTGACTTGGGAGCAATACGAGCAACTTTCCGATATGTTTGTCGATGAATTTCTCAGGATGATCTACTTGGAAGGAACGTTAGAAATCATCATGACGACTTCGCCAGAACACGAAAGGCTTAAAACAATTATTGCCCGGTTGATAGAAACTTATGCGGTTGAAAGGCTAATTAATCTCAACGGTTACGGAAGTGCTACATTTCGCCGCGAAGCTGTGAGACGGGGTGCGGAACCGGATGAGTGTTACTGCTTGGGTGCACTCGCAGAAATCCCGGATATTGCGATCGAAATTGCTCTAACTAGCGGTGGAGTTGACAAACTAGAAGTGTATCGCGGTTTGCAAGTTCCTGAAGTCTGGTTTTGGGCTAACGATCAATTTTCTATTTACCACTTGCGGGAGTCTGGTTATGAGTTAATTTCGAGCAGTGAATTTTTGCCTGAGTTAGACTTTTCTGTATTGAGTCAATATGTAGGATATGTTAACCAGACTGAAGCTGTTATTGCTTATAGAACTGTTTTGCAAACAGCTACAGGAATGTCAAACCAATAGACATCTCCAGAAAAGCCAGTATTGAACAGGCAAGATGCCTGTTCCACAATTAAAAAAGCCCGTGAAGCGTAGCTATCCCGCAGGGAATCGCACTTTACAAAAAAATCTACAATAAAATCTACAATAAAATCCTATGCAGCCGATCGCACTTTCCGACTCTCACATTTTATCCATGCGCACCCACGCTGAAAGCGCTTATCCTGAAGAATGCTGCGGTTTGTTGCTCGGTCGAGTTACTGCTGGTGTTAAAACTTTAGTAGAAGTTTGGCCGACTGAAAATGCTTGGAGTGCGGAAGCTGAACAGAATTGGCCGGAACAAAAAGAATTGACAGAAAGACGCAGATATGCTATAAGACCCGAAGATATGTTGCGGGCGATGAAACACGGGCGCGATCGCACTCTGGATATTATCGGTATATATCATTCTCACACGGATTGTCCCGCAGTGCCCTCAGAGTGCGATCGGACATTGGCCTGGGCCCAATACTCTTATATCATTGTGTCCGTCCGACAAGGCTGTTGGGAAGACCTCCGCAGTTGGAGTCTTGACGGAGAGGGGAACTTTCAAGCAGAGGAAATTATCGCAGGGGAACCGACTCAGATTAAGAAATAATTAGTAAAAATAACAAACTCGTAAAAATGCGAAAGATTCAGATAGGATATAATTCAAAATCTGCGCTACACACAATATCATGCTAAATCCTAATCTGGACGAGATCCAGCTCAACAAACAAGAATACGAACGCTACTCTCGCCACCTCATCCTCCCAGAAGTTGGATTGGAAGGGCAGAAGCGTCTCAAAGCTGCCAGCGTTCTCTGCATCGGTACGGGAGGCCTCGGTTCGCCGCTGCTGCTTTATTTAGCGGCCGCCGGTGTTGGCCGCATTGGGATTGTAGACTTTGATATTGTTGACCATTCCAATTTGCAGCGGCAGGTAATTCACGGCACTTCTTGGGTCGGGAAACCGAAGATTGAGTCGGCTAAAAATCGGATTTTAGAAATTAATCCTTTTTGTCAAGTTGATTTGTACGAAACTCGCGTTAGTTCGGAAAATGCGATCGACATTGCCACTCCTTACGATATCATCATCGACGGTACGGACAACTTCCCGACTCGCTATTTGATGAACGACGTTTGCGTGCTTTTAAACAAGCCCAACGTCTACGGTTCCATCTTCCGATTTGAAGGGCAAGCAACAGTTTTCAACTACGAAGGCGGCCCGAATTACCGCGATTTGTACCCGGAACCCCCACCTCCTGGGATGGTTCCTTCTTGTGCAGAAGGCGGCGTTTTAGGCGTTTTGTGCGGAGTTGTCGGTTCTATCCAAGCAACGGAAGCTATCAAGATTATCTTGGGTCAAGGCACTACTTTGAGCGGCAGACTGTTGCTTTACAATGCCTTAGATATGACGTTCCGGCAATTGAAACTGCGGCCTAATCCAGTGCGTCCGGTAATTGAAAAGTTAATCGATTACGAACAATTCTGTGGCATTCCTCAAGCTAAAGCGCAGGAAGCGCAAGAACAACAGCAAATTTCTGAGATGACTGTCGCCGAACTTAAGGAGTTAATCGACAGCGGTGCGAAGGATTTTGTATTGTTAGATGTTCGCAATCCCAACGAGTATCAAATTGCTCAAATTCCTGGGTCGGTTTTGGTTCCTTTGCCGGATATCGAACACGGCGAAGGTGTCGCCAAGGTCAAGGAATTGTTGAACGGCCACCGCTTGATTGCACACTGCAAAATGGGCGGGCGTTCTGCGAAGGCTTTGGGGATTTTGAAGGAAGCGGGAATTGAGGGAATTAATGTTAAGGGCGGGATTACTGCTTGGAGTCAAGAAGTAGACTCGTCTGTTCCTCAATATTAAGGCTAATCTTTTTCTGGGGCGGGTGATTTGCCCGCCCGGAACCGGGATTATGTCGGTGGCAACTGTTTAGTTCTAGTTAGTAGATTCTTGAACTTACCTAGTAGATTCTTGCAATTGGCCAGTAACAAAACCCCACCCCAAACTAGAGCCCCGGCACCGATACTAATCAACAATACGAAGGCAAAAGAATTAATTCCCACCTTCAGGAAAGGCAAAGCAATCATCTGATTCGGCGGGTCTTGTTTAATTAAATAAGGAGAACTGCCAGCCACTACCCCGGCTACTCCCAAACCAAAACCGACAGCTTGAATTGTTACCTCTAGTTTGGCATCCCGATAAGCTTCTTCGATCGCCACAATAGCTCTAATTGCCTCGGTTGCTTGGTCTAGCAAGCCGGAACCGTGTTTGAAATAGCCTAAATCTGCTTGAATCTGCCTTTGAAACTGCGGGCAAGTTTCTTTGGTGAATGTTTCGAGGAAACTTAAATCGGTATCACTATCATTATACTTTTTAGCTGCTTTGATGTCAAGACTTATTTTATTTAATTGATCTTGGTAATTTTGGGCGTTAATGGCGATCGTATTTTGGCGAAACTCCAAATCAATCAGCATTCGGGCATACTTCACAGCCCGAGGCGGCATCTCAATCATCTGAGTTTCCAGATATTTTAATTCTTCCTCCTTTAAACCCGCACCTTTCGATTGCTTCTGCTGAGCTTTATCTCGCTGCAAATACTTAAAAGTATTGTCAATATCCAGTTCAATTTGTTTGTATTCCTCGCGAGTCACGGCGTAAAGCTTGCGGCTGTCGTGATAAGCGCGAAGAATCTTATTTCGGTACAAAAACAAATCCATAAAATCGCTGTACCGCGTCTCATCCCAGATTTCATCAGTTGCAGAACTGTTGAAAAACCAGACGATAACGTGGCAGTCGGTATCTTGCAGACTCGGATTGCCGTATTCTAAAATCGGGCTACCGAACAACTGGCCTTGACGGTAAAAACTCGGCAGATTTTGACCGGAAATAAATTTTTCTAGACACTGTTGCGCTAATTTTTTCAGAAACTGCGAATCTTCCCGCGCCGCTTGATTTTGTTCTACACTCAGCCAAGCGGTAAGCAGCAGAGTTTGACCGAAATAGCTTTGCACAAAATCCGGCAGCAAGCAGTTATCGGGATTAAATTCCTTGAAGATGCTAACATCGACAGCCGATGTTTTATTGCCGTCAACTTTTTCGGGAACGCGAATTTGTAAACCCAAAGCGTAGCTGTCATCAATCCGCAGCGGTTGGGCAAAACCTTTGAGGCTAATTTGTTGGTTTTCGTGGGAAATATTCTTATCAAAAGCCAGAGAATTTCGCTGGCCAACAACTTCTTTATTAATCAGGTTGACTCGCCATCCGGTAGGTTCGTCTTTTTTGGCTTAGTGGTGCAGAAAACTATTTTTGTTAAGAAGAAAATGACATAACTTTAGAAAATTCAATCCGCCGCTCTAACTTCGCTAGTTTTTTGAGAGAAGCACAAGCGGGAGGAATTTTCACCCAAGGAATGGGCGTGAGAAGTGGAATTAAACGAGCTTGATGACCTAAACTTTTCATAGCTCTGATACCAAGCTGTAAAAGGCTTAAACCTCTTTCACCATGCCAATCTATCTTACTTCTGGAGCTTGTTTCTATCACTCTCAATCCCAATCTAATTGCTAATATTTCAGCAATTTCTATCATCATTAATAAATTACTCAAAGCTTGAGCGTTCCTAATTTTCGACCGTAAGATATCAAACGTGCCAGACTTATAATCTTTAAATCGAGGTTCAATTCCGCCAAATCTTTTGCCATATAGTTGGAATGTTTGTAGTGATAAGGGTGTATTTGTCAGTACGGCCCAAGGTTCTTTCACTCCACGACAGTTAGCCGTTCCTAAATTGCACTCTACATCACCAAGC
>NZ_SRRZ01000210.1 GCF_013179805.1 Microcoleus asticus IPMA8
GTGCTGGTGACCCAGTTGCAAAACTGATCCCACAGGTTGGCGCTTTCGCGCTGCTGTAAGGTTGTGGTCATGGTTTTATGATTGCTTTATTGATTTGTCAATGTTCGTGACGGCTTTGTGTTCCGCCATGTAAATAAATATAAAGCATATTCTAATGTTTGTAAAGTATTTTAACAACAGATTAACTGATGCAAGTTATAAGGTTAAGTTATCAATATGAGGAAAGCTGGATAAATGGGCAAGAATGCACAAAAAAGTAGGTAAAGCCTGGAAGCGCGTCGCCTTCAGGCATGGAAATATTAAGATACAGACTTTTGCTGACTGGGTATCATAATCAGAGCCCAATAGGGAACTTCAGCGGGCTCGACATCTACGATCGCCCGAATTCGCTGATTCGGCATAGTTGCGCGTTCTATATACAGTGCTCGATCGAACTGTCCCAACTCAATCAGCACGTCCCGGACTTTCGCAAAATGCCGGCCCAGCTTAATAATCACCGCAGCATCAACAACCGCCAGCCGATCGCGCAAAACCTCAGCATCCAGCGTCGCAGGCATAATACTTAACACATCGTTACGATAAGTCAGCGGCACTCCCAACGCAGCCGCACTCGCCATTGTCGAAGAAATTCCCGGCACAACTTCAGTCGTAAATGTCCCCGACAAACGGTTGAATAGATACATAAACGAGCCGTAGAGAAAAGGTTCGCCCTCACACAGGACCGCCACATCCCGTCCCTCGCTGAGATGTGCCGCAATTTTCTCCGCAGCAATATCGTAATAAGGTTGAGACGATCGCGTCGGACTAAAAGGCAGCGGCATCGGAATCTCAATTTGCTCCGGGCGCAGATAATCTGCGACGATCGCCCGCGCCAGCACCTTACCATTTTCCATCGCCGGATAGGCAATCACCGGCACCGATTGCAAAATCCGATAAGCTTTCAAAGTAATCAACTCAGGATCGCCAGGCCCAATACCCAAACCGTACAATTTACCAGTAGCCTCAGTCATAATTCATCCTTTTTCGCTAACGCATTCACGGCCGCCGTTGCCATTGCACTGCCACCGCGCCGCCCGTGCAACGTAATAAATGGCACTCCCCGACTGTTGGCGGCCAGTTCGGCTTTGGATTCAGCAGCCCCCACAAATCCTACCGGGAAACCCAGAATTAAAGCCGGTTTGGGTGCTCCGGCATCCAGCATTTCCAGCAGTCGGAACAAAGCAGTCGGGGCATTGCCAATTGCCACAACCGCACCCTGCAAGTTGTCCAGCCATAAATCAAGCGCCGCGGCCGATCGAGTATTTCCCATTTGCCGCGCCAACTCCGGGATTTCGGAATGCCAGAGGGTGCAAATCACCGGATTGTCGGCGGGAAGGCGTTTGCGAGTGATGCCTTCGGCCACCATCCGGGCATCGCAGAGAATCGGCGCACCGGCGGCGAGGGCTTGGCGTCCGCAGGTTGCGGCCCCGGGCGAAGCTGCTAAATCTGTAACAATATCGGTCATGCCGCAACTGTGAATTAGTCGCACGGCTACCGATTCTAAATCGGGCGGCAAGCTTGACAAATCTGTTTCGGCTCGAATTGTGGCAAAGGATTTGGTGTAGATTTCTGTTCCGTCTCGAATATAGTCAATCATTGTTTAAAACTGCTATGGGAAGTTTGTTGGATTTGTGAAATAGATTTTTTGAATTAACCGCGAAGAGGGAAAGGACGCGAAGGAAGAAACATCGAGAGATATAGAAAGAGAAATGATTAAAACTTGTCAGTTTTAATGGAATCTTTTTTCACTTTAAATTCCCATCTTCGGTGTTCAACAACTCCTGAAATTGGTCGATCGCCTGCCGATCGACAAACTCACCGAATGACTCCAAAGGCTCTCGAAACCGCTGATATACCTGCAACATTCGCTCGATCGCACCGGGCATCTCGGCGGCACTAACCGCCGGAAAAATTGGTCGCCCGAACGGCAAATCTTTTCTACCCGCATAAATCTTGTAGCCTTCGATCGCCTCGTCTCCTCGCTCCATCTGAATTCCTACCAGCGTGATATCAATTGGCCGGTGCTGGGCGCAGGATTTTTCGCAACCGCTGAAATGAATGTTAATCGGCAGGTCGATCGTCAATTTTTGCGCTAAATCCCTCGCCATTGTTAAAGCGTGACTTTGAGTATCTGTCGCCGCCGACGCACAGCCGCTGCTGCCGGCACAAGCCACCAAGCACGAATCTAGGCGAGTCGCCGATGAGTGCAATCCCAAATCGGCAACTTGCTGTTTTACCTCAAAAAGCTGGGAGTTGGGGATGTCAGAAATCAACAGATTTTGCCACGGCGTAAGTCTCAGGGTACCGCTGGCTAGATTTTGGGCTAAATTTGCCAAATTCCGCAGTTGTTTTGATTCTAGCCTACCTAGGGGCAGTGCAATTCCCATGTAGGAGAAACCCGACTGTTGCTGAGGATAAATGCCGAGATGTTGGTGATTGGGGATGGATTTTTCAAATGAGGCGATCGATCTTCGCTGCACTACAAACGGTAAATTCCTCTCTACCCTTTCTAGATAACTTTCAGCGCCCCAATCTGTCAGCAGGTGACGCAAACGCGGTTTTTTGCCATCAATTCGAGGCCGATTTTTTGTGTATTCAAGATAGGTGCTAGCGAGGGCGGCTAATACTGAAATACATTGCGATTGTTGGATTAAAATTCCTGTCTCGCCGTTTAAATGCAGCCGAAAAACGATTTCTGATTTTGCCGATCGCCCTTCAGCAGCTAATAAAATATCGTTGCGTAAATCGCGAATCGAAACCAACTCCCCGCCGTCGAAGCCAATACTGAACTTAGGCGAAAGTTCCGATAATTCGGGATGCGTTTGCAGGTAATCATCCCAAGCTTTCACTAGCGGGCGAGTATCGAGTAGTTGCTGTCGATCGATCCCTGCTGTCGGACTTGCCATAATATTGCGAATCGGGTCAACTTCAATGCGGCGAGATGCCAATCCCAATTCCAGCAAATCTTGCCAAACTTCATCAGAAACTGGCGAATTCAAGTCTCGAATTTGCAAATTCGCCCGATTCGTTACTTGCAAACAACCGGTACTGTATCGATCGACCAAATCGGCGATCGTCCGACACTGGTGCGCGTTTAAAATTCCCCCCGGAATCCGCATTCTCGATAATATTCCGTCTCGGGCGCGGGAACCGTAAAATAAACCTGGACAAGTCGGCAATTCACTCAAAGCTAACAAAGAAACTCCTCCCCGTGCGACGCAGGGAATCTAAAGTAAACTCCTGAAATCGGCATTCTGACTTTGACAGTTGCGGCACAGCGCCGGAATTGCACCGGACTTTCCCGCTTTCAGGTTTAAGAAATCTATCACAAGTCGATCGGCATCAGCCAGATCGATCGAGTTTCTTAACAAATCTCCGGGCGAGCTCGCCTGTTAGGGGGGAAATTCGTTTTATTATCTTGCTGATTCCTAAATAATTTTTTATAATCTATAATCGAAGTCAAAATCACTCTTAGAGTGCGTGACTTCTAACTTCGGCTATAAAACCTGCGATCGCGTTATTTATGACAATTGAAGAATTGCAAATCAAACTCGCAGATATCAATCACCTTGTTGAGACATTCCAAACATCAGTAGCTTTGCAAAAATACTACTCGGATGACACTGTGATGATTGAAGGAGATGGTACGATTACTAGCGGCAAAGAAAACTGCCGCCAAGGAAGAGAAATCTTTTTTCAAGAAATGTTAGTTGAGTTTCGAGAATCAAAATTAATTAGTCAAGACATCGCTGTTTCAGCGGACAAAAATTATGATTTTGTAGTAATTTCCAATTGGTACAATGATTACACCGTTAAAATTGAAGGTCAAATCATTGATTCCAAAAGCAACCAAATCTCGATCGGCTATTGGAAAGATGGTTTGGTAGTCAAGGAAAGTTACAATTATCCAGTGATTACAGTGGTTTAGCCCTGTTTGTTAATTATAGTTACGCAAAACCTGCATAAACCGGGTTTTTTGCCTTATCTGCGCGCGATAACCAAGTATTGTCGAAAAAGCCGGTTTATGACCACCCGTGCGTCCTGGACTAATATTGATAGGTGCGAGCGTTATTGAACCTGAGAAAAATAATCCGCATGATAATTGAAACTCAGAGATTGGTTTTGAAACCGATTGTAGAGAGCGACCTCAACACGCTCCACGAAATGTTTACTAATTTTTATGTTAGGAGATATCTATGTGACGGCGAAATATTGTCGCTGCAACAAGTGGAAGAAATGCTGGTCGAGAACAAAAGACTTTTTGAAGAAAAGAAATTCGGTTTGTGGTTTATCGAGACAAAGAACGATCGAGAAATCATAGGATTTGTTGGTTTGTGGTATTTTTTTGAAGAAGCACAGCCCCAGTTGCTTTACGCACTGCTGCCGAAAGCACTTAAAAAAGGTTACGCTACTGAAGCATCAACCAAAATATTGGAGTATGGTTTGAATGAACTTGGCTTGGACTATATTGTCGCAAGCTGCGATCGCCCAAACATTGAGTCGCTTAAAGTCGCAGAAAGACTCGGAATGAGGCAAGTTGAAGAAAGAATTATGAATGGAAATCCGATATTATTCTTTAGAATCGATAAGTAGTAATTAGCAGTAAGGGCGCAATGCACAAATGGCTTTCGGTGGTGGGGATTGGCGAAGACGGACTTTCGGGATTGAGTGCGATCGCCCGTTGTCTACTCGATCGATCTCAAGTCGTTGTCGGCGGTGCCCGTCACCTAGCAATGCTACCAACCGACGACACCCGCGAACAATTGCTTTGGGCTTCGCCCCTACAAGCAACAGTCGATGAAATCATCCGCCGCCGGGGACAGTCTGTGTGCGTGCTAGCCAGCAGCGATCCGATGTGTCACGGTATTGGCGTCACGCTGTCGCGCCAGATTCCTATTTCGGAAATGACTGTAATTCCCGCTGCATCGGCTTTTAGTCTTGCTTGCGCCCGTCTGGGCTGGGCTTTGGCGGATGTTGAGACTTTCAGTTTGACAAATCGCCCGATCGCGTCGATCGCCCTTGCTTTGTCTCCCGGCGCGCGATTGCTGGTTTTAAGCGGAGATCGACACACGCCGGGAAAGGTGGCTGAATTGTTGACACAGCGGGGGTTTGGCAGCAGTTTGATGACCGTGTTCGAGCGGATGGGAGGGAACTCGGAACGCCGGATGGAGGGGGTAGCAGCAGCCTGGAATGCAGCGGATTTGGCTGATTTGAACACGATCGCGATTGCAGTTGCAGCCGATCGCGAAACCCTGCTTTTTCCCCGAACTGCGGGTTTGCCAGATGCTGCATATCGCCACGACGGACAACTTACCAAGCGAGAGGTTCGAGCCGTTACTCTGTCAGCGTTAGCACCGATTCCGGGAGAGTTGCTTTGGGATGTGGGGGCTGGCTGCGGTTCGATCGCGATCGAATGGATGCGGAGTCATCCTCGGTGCAGGGCGATCGCGATCGAGCGCCATCCGACTCGATTGCAATACATCGCTGAAAATGCCTCGACTTTGGGCGTTCCCGAACTCGAAATCGTGGCGGGAGAAGCGCCGGAAGCCCTGACAAATTTGCCTCAACCGGATGCCATTTTCATCGGCGGCGGTGTCACCGCAGAAACTGTGCTGGAAACTTGCTGGAATGCTTTAGGTGAAGGCGGCCGATTAGTTGTTAATGCGGTGACAGTTGAGAGCGAGTTTAAAGTTTTGCAATGGCACGATCGTTATGGTGGGGAACTAATTAGAATTGGCATTCAGCGAGTAGGGGCGATCGGCTCTTTTCAGGGTTGGAAACCGCTTGTACCTGTGACTCAGTGGGCGGTAGTTAAGGGGTAAAAAGGTAATAAAAACGAGATTCAACATCAAGAATATTATCCCGCAATTGCGATAAAATTGTATCTCACCGTACCCCGAACCGTCGGAGACCACAGCCAGGAAATTAGCAGTCATATAAAATAATTCCCGATCTTCTATTTATAAATACTTTGGCGAGATTTGAGTTCATAGTAGGTGGCCCACCAGTATCACAACAAGCTCGCAGGCGAGATCGTTTTAAAGCTTGGAAAATGACGGTTGGGCAAGAGGCTAAAAAATACTGGTCTTCAGGGCAAAAAACTGAAGGGGTAATTTCGCAGTCTGAGTATCAGTTACTAATACCAATTTCCTAAAGTCATGCTACAGATAGAGCATCTAAAATAAATTCCCATCCCGTCAAAGAAGCAATAACTTCCAACGTCAACTT
>NZ_SRRZ01000211.1 GCF_013179805.1 Microcoleus asticus IPMA8
CGGGTAAAAGGCAGGGCTTAACTGCTTATCAAGCTATTCAACAAGCCCTCTCTATTCATGGCTCCCTTTTTTCCCCTAGTTGAGCAATTACAGTTGCGCTTACTATCCAGCTCCACAGCTTTGTAAAGCTGAAAGAGATTAAACTCACAACGCCGGAAATCAAGAAATTTCCAAACCGCAGCGCGCCGTTAATAATTGTTTCTAGAAACCCACCGCTGCCTTGCGATGTTGTGAGCGCGCTCGACGACCAAGTGCGGATTAAATTTCCCCCCGTGCTGCTGCTGCGAATTTTACGCGATGCGAGTTCGCGCAAAATCATTCCAATTTTTGGTTGAGGTGCTGCTGTTGCCATTAGTTATCCCCCCCGGCTTGTGAAAGGTTGTCGCCGATTTCTCGAATGCGCGGGCGGCGGTCGGGCGAGCGTCCGTAAGGGCTTTGTATGTCAGTTATGCCCGTAGTATTCCTAAACCCGTTTTCGGTTTCGTCAATGAAGTCCTCGAAGTTTTTGTCGGGGTCGAACGTTTTGCCGTCGCCGTTTTCTCCGTTTGGATTTTGAGGCTTCGTAATTGAAGCGGCTAAATCAACAGTACCTTTTAAAATACTCAAAAGCTGGGATTTTGTATCGTTTTTAGAATCTATTTTTTGCCAGTGCACCGCCCGAATGATTGCTGCTGCCTGTAATAAGTCGAGACAAACATCTCGAAAAGTTTCTTTTTCTTCGTAGTCGGTGCCTTTGATATGTCCTTCCGATTCTTCAATCAAAGCGCTAATAGATTCGGCACCAGGCGTAAATGTCATCGGCACGGCGACATCAATTTCCGTGCTTTTGAATGCCATATATTTAATGATGGCTTTTGATGCCAGGTAACCTTTAATAGCTTCTTGCCGAGCCATACCGGATTCTGTCAGGCATCGGACTTGCATAGCTACCAGCGCATCTACGTTTGTCATCAAACTCAAGATTTGTCCTTCAAGTTCGGCAATCGATTCTGCTAAGTTGGGGAATTTTAGAGACTTTTTCTGATCGCCTTCTTTTGTGATATCTGCGTCCTTAATATCGATTTGTATCTCCCACTGCCCCCAGCGCTCGTCATCGCGCTTGAATACCCAATCAATCAAGCTAACCAAATCTGGAATCGGCACCTGCGGCGGTTCTGCGGGTTCTTCTCCTTCCTTTGGCACTTCTTGAATAATAGTTGCAGGCAGTTGCCCGGGAAATTTGGCAAGCCCTAATTTTGTATATATCGCTCTTAAAAATTTGAGGTTTTCTTGACAGCAAGCGTCCATTTTCTCCTTCCTCGGTGGTGGGTTTGGGAAAGGAGTAGGAGAAGGAGAAGGCGGCGGAATCTGACTGATAGGGGTAAGGTGCTCGGGCGGCGTATCTGGTGATGTATTGCGGCAGGATACTTTAATGATTGAAAATTCCCAAGCCGTACCAGGAATCACCCAAGTTGCAATCCAGTCTCTTATGCTCGCCCCGTAATTGTAAAGATATCCGCTAGCACCGTTCTGATAAGAAATAGCAGTATTTCCATTAACTTCTCCAGGAGAAGAAGAACCAAACCCTACCAATTGCGCAAATCCATTGATGTCATTTATTTTGTATCCCGCCCGGTCGCCTCTTGTGGGGAAATCGTGCCATTCAATAAATCCGGGCGAGTAATGGTCGGCAGGTAGATTCTCTTGGGAAACAAGCTCTCCTTGATCTACCCAAATACCTTTTTTAAAATAAGGATGCTCGCCCGTTTTTAAAAATGGTTGGCTGTAAGCAAGTTTTGTTGCTTGTCCGTGTTGAAAATAGACCACATAATACAAGCAATCGTTATCAAAAATTGCTAGGGGAATTTCTTTGATTCTGCTGCCTACGCCTGGTCTAGAAGTTTGTGGCATTTCCTCAGAATTAGGTTTTTTGGGCTTGTTCGGAAAACCAAGACCAAAACTAATTTCGATCGGAGTAAACGGAATTTGTAGGGAAATTCCAACACCTACAGAGCCATCTTTTGACACAGAAACTTCAGCGCCGACACCCGCAATTTCGCCGCCAATCGAAACTTGTTCTATTTCTCCGGTGCTGGTATTGATGGTTATCCCGCCGCTAACTCCCAGAATCCCACCGGGTATTTCCGCGCCACCGGCGATTCCAATTGTGCTTTTTGAAGGGTCTTCAAAATTTGGGTTGCCACTGATGTCGAGGCGGATCGGCGAAACTTCCACGCTGACGCCGCCGGTGACAGTCATTCCGCCTATGTTGGCAACCTCTTGGGTGATGCCGATGCCGCCCGACGTTACGGACGGCGTAGTTTTCCGCCCCATATCGACGCCGCTATCTTTGCCGAGGTCGATCGCGCTTGACCCCCTGGTAGCGCTCGGCGACAGCGAAGACTTAGAACTCACCCTAGACATAGCTAGCCTCTAACCCGCATATCCGCGAGCTGTTGTTTTCTGCGATCGCCCAAAGCTCTCCGGTCAGCGTTTTCTCGGTCAGGTTACCGCCGCCGTTAGGGGCTAGATAAATCCCCGTGCCGATCGCAACGCTGGAATTGCCGGCAATCCAAATCGGCACATTCCCCGTGTTCGTGGCATACAGGATGGCCCGGTTTGCATTAGCCGTTCGGAAGCGCGTTGGAGCTCCAGTGGGGATATCGATTCCGTAAGGCAAGCCCGCGCCGATTGTTCTGACTTGCGGTTTTGCAATCAGATCTAAATTGAATCGATAATCGCCCTCAAAATTTATATAATCGCCGCTGCCGAGTACGCCGTGCCCGTAATTAATAATAGAAACGCCGAGGCGATCGTCGGGGCTTAATAGTTTTAACTGGTTAATTGTTAAATAAGGTATTACAAAAGGGATTGTTGTTTCTCTTCCCTTGTTTTGCAACCGCGCCGTTGCTAAAGTAGACCATGCGCCGTTCCCTTTTTTGGCGTGAAACCTCAATCCTACAAACGGATAATTTTCTTCAATTTGCAGCATCGCGGCGATTTTTTCCGCCGCCGACATCTCTGGAAAGATGTCGGGGTAAGGCGCTTGCTGATATGAAGGTAAGTAAATTGCGCCGCTAAAAGCTTCTAAATAAAAGCTTTTGCCCACGTAGTAAGAATTTGATAAAACGTCGTATTCTGCAAACGCATCGGCACAGTTTAAAATCTCAACAATTCCAGTGCCATCGGTTGCTGTAATGCTGCGCCGAAAAGTTTTTGTATTTTCTAATTGATTTTCTGCCATCAGGTTAGAAACACCTTTCCTTCGATTACGCTGCCGCCACCGGGCAAGCTGATTACTTCGATCGGAAATTCGAGCAAAGCGCTAAACGTGGCGTTGCTTCCGCCGCTCGCCGCCAAGGTGTGGGTACAGCGGGTGATTACGGTCTTGTCGGAGCTGGGATTGAGCCTTCTGGTTGGGTCGAGTTCGAGCAACTTGAGAGCCACTACCCCTTCCATTGCTGCTTGTGCCAAGTTTGGAGCGCTGCTGTCGCCGCCCGTGCCGCTGGTAAATGTAGAGCCGGTAAGGTAATGGCTTGCTGTATAACTTGTGCTGCCGTTTGTTGCGTTGGTTGCCACCACGTTTAAAATCAAGTCAATGCTTGCAGTTTTTGTTGAAAGGTTGGCGGTAATAGTTATTTTGTCTGTTCTTTCTACAATTTTTGTTAAGTTATTTTCCTCTTGTTCCAGTAGCGCCAAAACTCCGTATACATATCGCTCTTTGCTCGCCGCACCCTGCGGGTCGGAATAGCTGGTTCCAGAAACAGAACTTCCCGCGCCAGAAGTATGACCCGCCATAAGTATTTAAAATAGAATCTTACTTTCCCAGTTTAAGTAAGAATTTATTAGTCTAAGTTCTGCTAGTAAAAACTTAAGAAGTTGCTGAAATAGACAAATCAGCAACCGTTTCGATTTCAAAAACAACGTGACAACAACGGTTGTGCGCGCTAGAGTAAAAGGAGCAACTAAAAGGTTGCTATTAAGACAGTATTTACACGGAATCAGCAACTGTGAAAATTGCAGGTATCGGACAAGCTACCCCGCTTTGCCAAAGAACGTTTAACCAAATCAGCAACCTTTTTGTAACAGATTGCCATAAGTTGTTTTTAAATTTCGCTTGGTATACTGGCGAAAGACCGGAAGCAATATTGAGCCTAGATGTAAAACACGTTTACAGTGATGTTTTGCGCCGTCAACCGCGCGAATCGATACTTTATCCCGCATCTATCCGCAAGGACAAGCAGACCCGCGAGGTTTTCACACACGACGAACTCAAATTGATGCTGATGTCTTACGCGCCGCCGGAGACGGGATTTTTATTTCCTTCCCTCTATAAATCCGATCGCCATTTAAGCCGTCAAGCTATGGATAAAGCTTTTAGGCGAGCGGTCAAAAAAGCGGGTTTAGACAATCAAGGATTCTCGCTTTATTCAGCCAGGCGCGGTTTTATCACTCGATTAAATAACCAAGGGTACGATATTAAACTAATTCAAAAATTGAGCGGACACAGGAGCTTAACTTCGTTGATTAGGTATATCGATGTCACTGACGACCAACTAAGAAACGCAATTGCTAATTTTTAAACTATGGGACTTGTCAATTTAAATCCTTCTAGTGTCGCCGTGAATGTAGCTGAAGACATTAGAAATTCAGATACAGTAACCGCAGTCAGTGCGGCTGCGACCGTGACGGTAGCACTCGCGGCTAATCCTTTGCGCGGCAGTTATTCAATTTACAACGCAGGAACTCAGACCGTTTTTGTGCGCGAAAATGCGACTGTTTCTGCAACACTTTACAAGCATCCAATTCCGCCCGGATATTTATTTGAGCAAGACTTAGCGAGTTCGCGATATACGGGGGTGGTCAGCGTAATTACAGCGAGCGGAACTTCTAGCATAATGGTAGCGGAAAGCACTATTGCCTCTTAGTTATGGGCAAGCTGACAAACTTAAACCCGCTCGCAGTGATCGCCGATGCAGACATCCCGGCAAGCATTGCCCGAGATGCCGAAACGGCAGCGGCAATTGCAGCGCACATTGCCTCGGCAGATCCACACGCTCAGTATTTATTGCAATCCGAAGGCGATGCTCGGTACGAATACCGGGCGGGGCTTGCTTCTAAGTCGATTGCAGGGCCGTTAAACTACTCTGCCAATACTTGGTCGTCGCTGGGGACTTTTCCTGGATTCCCTTTTGGCGTGCAGGGGTCGCCTTCAGCGATAGTGGTCGGCATCAGTTTCAATGTTGATGTTGTTTCACCTTGGCAGCAAAGCGTGTGCGCGGGTCTTTTGGGGCCTTGTTGGTGGCAGCCTGCGAGCGTAGCGGATCAAGGGGTAAGGGTTCCGTTGGAAGTTCACAATTTATCTGGATTTTTTATCAATCTTCGGGCGGGTCGGTTCAGTCAAGACTTGCGCGACCTTCAAATCAATCCAGAAAGCGCGATTTTAATTCCCAGTACGGGACGTGTTGAGATTAGCTTAAAAAGGTTTTTTTAACGCCGCCAGAAGTCCGCAGCATAGCGGCAATTTTTGCAGGCGATACACCGGCCGCCAAGAGCGATCGCACTTCCTGCACTTTTGCCTGAGCGATCGGCGAGTCGGTGTTGCCGCCCCTGATGTGTTGGTGTCTTACGCGGCCGCCATCTCTGTAAGACAGTCGGTAATACTTTTTAGAATCTTCTGGAGCCGTCCCGCGTGGCCGATAAATAGATATTGGATCGAATGGCAAATAGTCATCGTTACCGGGCGGGAGTGTTAATTCTGTAACGGCAACCTCTACGCTAGTTACAGAATCATCGTTACCGGGCGGGAGTGTTAATTCTGTAACGGCAACCTCTACGCTAGTTACAGAATCATGGTTGCTGGGGGGTGGTGTATCTTCAATAACAGGCGGCGCGGGGGCGAGCTTAACTTCGTCGGGATAGAGGAAGTCCCACTGGTTTGTAAAGGGGTTCCAAAATTGCAGCGAGCCGTCGATCGGGTGAACCTTGTTAACTTTGTAAACTTCGCCCCGCTTCACCCATGCAGCGACCGCCGGCTTCCTTCGCAGCATCACGTAATCACCGGCTTTATAAAGGCTTCCCACTTCAGCCGCGGCGGTGTCAAAGAGTGGAATTTGAACAGCGCTAACCATTGGTTTCTCCTACTTCCACAAGTTGCAAGTTGGGAAATATGCAGCGGAGCTTGTCATTAGACATCTCCGAAAACAATCAAAGCCTCTGTGTAGTTAAGCTCCTTGACGTAAATGTAATCATCCTAAATTAGCTAGTGTGCACGAT
>NZ_SRRZ01000212.1 GCF_013179805.1 Microcoleus asticus IPMA8
CCTTAGTAGTGTAGATTTTCAGATCTGAAGTCTATTTATTTTCAACTCACCTTTGCTGAGTCTTTTCTTGCTGCCTAGTCTAAACTCCAGTTACAAGAATGCAAGATCAATCGATCGCGACTTGATTTGTGTCAAGATCGATGGAGTTCCCCAGCACCACTTCTTTCGCAATGAACTCTAGCGCTGCACTTTCGATCGACACAATTCCTCAACGCCATGAATCAGACAGCTTTGCCATTACCTTAGCGCCGTTGTCTGTAGAGGAAATATACGCTTTGGCAGATGACCCCGCCAACGGAGCCGTGGTAATGATGAGCGGTACAGTCCGCAACCAAACTGACGGTCAAGCTGTAGTTTCACTAGAATATCAAGCCTACGAACCGATGGCAGTGCGAGTATTCCAGCAAATTGCTACTGAAATCCGCCACCAGTGGGCCGATGTCAATCGGGTCGCCATTCACCACCGCGTCGGACACTTGCAGGTGGGGGAAATCAGCGTACTGGTGGCTGTTGGCTGTCCCCACCGGGGGGAGGCCTTTGCAGCTTGCCAGTACGCGATAGATACGCTCAAACACAATGTACCGATTTGGAAAAAGGAACATTGGGCAGACGGTTCTAGTAGTTGGGTTAGTATTGGAGCGTGCGAAGTTGTTGGGCATTAGTCAATCGATTTGAGATTTGAGATTTGAGATTGAAGAGGGGAACTTGTTACGATCTCCTAACGTCAAAAAGTGTGGAATGTTCGATGAGCCAATTCCACCGATGAGCGACTTTATTTCCGTGTCCTGGTCTGCGGTTGTGGCGACCGTTCAAAGAGTGCAATTGCCAGCCGAAAAACTCTCTAATTATGACTTGGTGTTGCGTTGTCAGGAAGGAAATCGACCTGAGAGCACTGCCTTTTCAGAACTGTTGAAGCGGTATCAGTCCCACGTAGACAGGGTTCTATATCACTTGGCCCCTGACTGGCAAGACCGAGCAGACTTGGCTCAGGAAGTGTGGATTCGGGTCTACCGCAATATTAACCGCTTGCAAGAGCCTGTTAAATTTCGGGGCTGGCTGAGCCGCATCGCCACTAATTTGTTTTACGATGAGTTGCGGAAGCGCAAACGGGTGCGAACTCCGCTGTCGCTGGACGTACCCCGAACTCTCGAAGATGGCGAGGTTGATTGGGAAATTCCGGCCGACAGTCCGGGGCCTGATGAAGATTTGACAACTAGAGAATTTTACGAGCAGTTGCGGGTGGCGATCGCAGATTTGCCGGAAGTATTCCGCACGACAATTGTTTTAAGAGAAATTGAAGGTTTAGCCTATGAGGAAATAGCCGAAATGACTGGAGTTTCTCTGGGAACTGTCAAGTCGAGAATTGCTAGAGCTCGCCAAAGATTGCAGTTGGAATTGCAAAAATATCTCGATGGTAATTAGCAATAGTGCTTTTAGAGGCCGGTCAAGAAGATTTGGTCATGTTTGCTGTCACATCAAAATTTCTCTTTTAAAATATAAATAAGCAGTAAATCATTCTAATAGCGAGGGCATCCTTCCCCCAATTAAAGCAAGTGTGAAATATGAATTATAACTTTGAATCGGATAAAAATCAGAATCAGCAAGGTATCGGGGATTCACTCGCTGAAACTCAAGCTAACAACAATTATGCCCAGGGCAATGTAACTACTATGATGCGCGATCGCTTTGAATTACTGAGTGCTTACCTCGACGGCGAAGTGACGGCTGCAGAACGCCGGCAAGTCGAGGAATGGCTGACAAATGACCCCACTACGAAACGTTTGTACTCGCGACTGCTGATGATGCAGCGGGGTTTTCAGTCAATGCCGGTGCCTGCTTCGGAACAATCTGCACAGGAGTTGGCGGGGAAGGTTTTGCAGCGGGTGGAATGCAAGCCGAAACGGGCTTGGATTTTGGGCGGAGGTGCGATCGCAGCTTTGTTGATTGCGGTAGTGTCTGGTGTCGGTGGCGGCCGCCCATTGTTTGCTCCCCAGTTTGCTCGATCGCCCCTTCCTGCTGAATCTGACGGTTTGATGGTGGCTTTGAACGAGCCTCTGGTGGAGATTGTTAATCCCAACGATTTGATGCTTGGGGTGAATGCACCGATAATGGAGATTCCCAAAGTTGGTGTAACAACCCCTCAAAAGTCATTGCCAAAGGCGCAGTAGGATTTCTGTTTTGAGCATAACTGAAGTTGCTAAGCTCCCTAAAAAAGGGGGCTTTTGCCGTTGTTCCCAGTTTTTCAAGGTGTATATATCCTGAGACGCTTTCTTGGCTTTGAATGCCGAATTGTGGGGCATCGCATCTTAATATCGGAGTAGGTAGCTAGTGGAATTAGAGCGGGCGATCGCACTTGTTACCTATTTTTGTGATATTTGCGATCGGCAACAGCAATGTCTCCTCAATTTCCTGCCGCACAGCAGGAGATACATTACAACCGCTATTGAGGCAATATACCAGCAATTTATTAGCATCGTAATACTTCCTCAGCAATGACTTCTGCTGTTTGCTAAATTGCCAATCGTGACCTATAGTGCGATAGGAAATTATGATTTGTCTTAATTCCCTAGTCCAAACTTGTCCGTTAGCTTGCCACCATTGCCTAAATATTTCCTTGTCACTATCTGGGTGAGGTAGTTGTTTCTTAAGTTCTTGCAGTGCTTGCATCAGTTTAGGTTCCACAAGAGGGACAAGAAGAATGTCATGGGCAAGACTAATGGCTGGGTCAATAGCACCGTCGAGTACAGGCAAAATGGCAAGGTCAAGAACAAGGTCAAGGGTAAATTCAACAGCAGGGTCAAAGGTATGTTTAACGGCAAGGTAAAGGGCTGGGTCAAGGAAACGTTCAGGGTTACGATTAAGAGCAAGCTCAAGGCATGGAAGAAGGGAAAAGTAAAAGAATCTCACTGCCGCAGGTTTGTAGGGAAAATCAACTGAAAGGGATTTTTGGTTTACCCACATTAGGAATTGCTGTAACTGCTCATCATCAGCGACCAGCCTATCAACTTGCTGTTTGATTAACAGCAACAAGTCATCAGCTTTTTGCAAGATCCCAACTGCTAACAACAAGACTTCTCGCCAACGCTTCTCGGTTAGGTTGCTGACCAGTTTTCCCAAAGCTTGTGGAGCAGAATTGTTAACTATTTCTGTAGCAGTAAAATACTCTTGGAATGTTAGATGAGAAAACGAATAAATTCCTCTTGCCCTTTCCACTAATAATCCATGTTGTGCCTCGATCGCCTTCAGGACAACCTCACTATCCATTTCTAACTGAACGCGGTCAGTTGTGGCATCGGGTAAGTTAGCCAGATAGTCGGCAATCACTTGTTGGATTTGATTTTTTTCAAAAAAGTAATCGCCCCGATCAAAAGTAATAGCTGCCACAAAAGCAAGTAAATGTTTCTTGCGGCACAAATTCAAATCTCGATAAACTTCATCCCGTTGAATGCCTCTAGTTTCATCCCATTTTCTGAGCATAATTTCTATTCCTTCCTCATACAACTTGGCTCGGTTGGATGGGAAATCTGCTTTGGCTTGGAATACTAAACAAGTCAGATTCAACAAGATAGGCGTTACTGCCAGTTCTCGGATTTGCTGATTTTTATTCATTTTTAGCTGCTCTACAAATTGAGACGCTAAAGCTTTCCCTGCCTCCATATTCTGGGAAAATGCCACAAACCAATTGCGAGCAAAGGCAGCGATTTGCTTGTTATTAAAATCGGCTACCTCAACACAGGTAAAAGCTTCGTCGTGAAATCGGTACTTAGCAGCGGCAATTCGACAGGTAATAATAAACTGATTTTTGTAATACTTTTGGACAAACTGACGAATCTGTCTGACGACTCCATCGCTATCTGATTCCGGCACTTCATCTAAGCCGTCCAATAAAATCAAACCTCTGCCTTGACTAAGTACAGATTCAGTTTGCGATCGCGCCTCAACTCCGCAACTGGCAAATTCGTCGCTGATATATTCTAATAAGTCAAGATTAGCGATTTCAGCAAAGGTTTTCAGAGGAATAAAAATCGGTATTTTGTTGGCTTCAAATTCTGAGCGATTGCACTGAATGGCGATGTGTTTCAAAAAAGTAGTTTTACCGGAGCCCGGTTTGCCGAGTACCATCAGTTTAGAGTGAGATTTCACCGCATCCAATCCTGGTACTCGTTTCTGGTGCACTTGGCCTAAACCCAAGCGGTTAAAGTTATCTGCATCTGGGTTGAAGTCTCTCAATAAGTCGCGAATTTCTCCTGGCTGCCAACTGGTAATTTCCTCCAAAATGTTGACTTCAACGTAGAGGTTGCTGACATCAACGGGCTGTGCAATATCCAACAGTTGCATTCTGCTGTAAAGCTGTTGGATTTTGCTGTGGCATTTTTGCCGTATCTCTTCCACTACCGAATCAATATGCTGTTGGCAAAAATCTATAACCCCCCCAACCCTCCCTTGGTAAGGATGGGCTAAAGGAGGACGATCGACAATTTCTTCCCAATTCAAATGCAAAACTGTGCAGAAAGCCCTGAAAGCATTGGCTTTAATGGGTTCTCTTCCTCCTAAAAAACGCCTCCAAGTTGGAAGCGAGAGGCCATCGGCATAGGGCCCGGCTTCTGTCCAAGTTCGATCGGGCTCTAATGTTTGACTAGCTTCTACTAGCCATCTGGGGTCTTCTATCGTCGAGCCCCTTTCTCTTCTAGCTTGCCTAATTTTTACTAATCCTTCCTCAGAGGCTTTGAGGGTCGTCATTATATAATTTACTTCTTTAATTGTCAATGTCTGTTTTCGCTCAGTTTAGCGATCGCAAACTGAGTTTGTCAAGACCCCAGCAACAAAGAGAAAATGATCGTGACAACAACTGCACGGCATACGGGAAAAGTCAGGCATAAATCATGCAAACTTAATCGTTTAGAATGCCACTCTCTTTTTTAGGTAAAAAAGTACACATTAAATGATGACAAAGGATAGCACCATGAGAGATAACATAGATGAAATTCCGTCAGGTGGGATAGGTATAAAAATTATTGGCAAAATTGCCGATAAGCTAAGTTATACCCGCACTTCTGACGGTCGAAACTGTCTGTTCATTGTAAAATATTATCAGCAGCCTGGTCTAGTACCATCCCAACACAGCATTCAAGATGGTTTTTTTAAGTGGGCGATCGATGTTTTAAACAGATTTAATTTTTTCGGGGTTCAAAAGCAACGAAATCGCCAACCCGAGCCAAGTTCTAACGAGCAAGTTCCCAAAATTAGCCTTCAACTAAAACTAAATACTGATATTAAAGCTGTTGCTCAAGTTTTATCGTGGGTTGAACAGTTAGATCCTCTACCAATTCCCCTAGGCGTTTTGCATCAGTGTAAACTTGCTGTGATTGAAGGGTTTACGAATGCTGTTCGCCACGCTCACAAAAATCTGCCATTAGAAACTCCGATAGAGATTGAAATAATGGTATTTAACGAACACCTAGAAGTAAAAATTTGGGATTGGGGAGAGCCTTTTGACATTCAAGCTAAGTTGAAAGAAGAATTGCACCAAAAAAGTCTGTATTAGTTGGAGCGACCTAGGATTTACGCTTCACTAAAGCTGTTCTGTAATTGCCAGCTTTAAATTGACAAGAGAAAGAAACTTTTTTGTGATGACTACTGATACTACTGCCAAGATTCTCGTTGTGGATGATGACCCAGCCATCCGCAATCTAGTTCATCGCTTTTTAAATCAGAAATATCACGTAGATTCAGCAGCCGATGGCGAGACGGCTTTAGCATTGTTTGAGAAATTCAAGCCACTGCTAGTAATTCTCGATTGGAATTTGCCGGATACTACAGGCTATCTCCTCTGCCAGGAAATGCAACGCCGTACTAATGTTTTTGTGGTAATGCTAAGCAGCCGCACCGACGAAGCCGATCGGCTTAAAGCCCTGTCCGCCGGTGCGGATGACTATATCTGCAAACCCTTTGGTTTGGCGGAGTTGGCAATTCGTATAGAAGTTGTGTTGAGACGCATGAGGCCTGTCACTCCATCGCGTATTGTATTCGATCGATTCGCGATCGATTCAGCGTGTCGGGAAGCAACACTCAACGATCGCCTGGCGGGGTGACAACCCCGCCGGAACTCAGACAGGGCTGGTATTTGACCGACTTGTGTTAAAAAAAGATAGGTCAGATGAAAGTTACACT
>NZ_SRRZ01000213.1 GCF_013179805.1 Microcoleus asticus IPMA8
TATCGTGCACACTAGCTAATTTAGGATGATTACATTTACGTCAAGGAGCTTAACTACACAGAGGCTTTGATTGTTTTCGGAGATGTCTAGACGATAACGTCAGCAGTTACGTGGCAAGCGGCGCAACTCTAGGGAAGGGATGCAAAGTAATAAAACCCGCTCGCGGCTTCGCTGTCGGAAGAGATGTGGAAAATTTTAATCCTAGCGAAGCCGGGTTACAGGGTTCAATAGTGGTTTATGTAGAGGTAGTCGGCATTAAATATGCTTGGCGAATGCCGAACTATCAAATGAGCGTTCTTACGACGGCGGATTTGACAGCGCTGGGCATTAAAATTCCTCAGAAAACAGACAACAACGAGCTCGTTTTTGGCGCTTCCGTGCCATATCCTCCTAGAGCTTTTAAGAAAGTAGAAGGAAAAACAGTCTCGACTTTTTGCAGTGACGATGCTGCCGGCGGCAACGGGTGGACAATCTCTTCCGCATCGTTGCGCACGACGATCGGCGGCGCGGCGACTTCGCTTCCTGCATGACCTGGTTAACTTTGGGAACATTAGATTTGTCAGGGGGGAACGGCTTAAACTGGCAGCAAACCCCCGTCTCTGCAATCGACCAAGATATTATAAGATTGACTTTTATCAATAGTTTGGTTGATTGGCGGTTCCATTCTAAAATGCTAATTCGGCGAAAATGGGATGTTGTCGGCGACATTCCCCACGTCGAGCAAGCGCAGGTAGTTACTTTCGCTCCGCAGAGAATCATTCTAAATTTCCCAATCGCACCGGGATTTGTAGATGCAGGGTTGGCCGTTTACAGATTAGAAGTAAAAAAAATGTTTCGGTGGATTAGGGGTACTGTCAGCGAGCAAAACGTATTTGTTTTAATAGAGGTTCAATGAGCAAAGAAATAGAAAGTTTGGCTGCACAGTTTGCCAAGATTTTGACAAACATAGACAGCGGGACAGTTGACATTTATAAATTGACCGAAACTTTCAACGATCACATTGACAGGATTGTAAAACTAGAGCAACGAGTGGCACTTCTGGAAAGTAAAGTTAACAGTCAACAAGTTGACACGGTGCCGGGTGCAAATCAAGACCTCTACATTTACCGTTAATTGTCGTTGCAATTGAACGGCAGCATTTTTGGTTGAAAGCATTTGTCATGGTTATAAATTGGACAAATATTCTTGCTAATCTAGCTGCGTTGTGTGCTGTTCTTGCGTTCATTTGGAAAGGTTCTAGGGTAGTAGAAAAAGCTATCAGAGATTCTGCCGTATCAAAAGCGGAAGCAGAAACCAGAACGCGCGAAGCAGAAGCTAGAGCAAGAGCCGACCGAGCTCGTTTTGAAAATCTCTGGAGCATTGTAGAAATTCACGGCGAAGTGCTTAGCGACGTGCAAATTCATCTTTCTTTGCCTCCAGCCCAAAGAGAAAAAACCGATTTTCACGTAAGAAGTTCTACCACGCGCCTGGAGCAAAAAGGTTTTGAAAGGTTGGCGTCGCACCGCACGGATTTTACTTAGATGGACAAATACTCCTATCGGTTTACTGTCGCGAGTTTGGGAATATCTATCATGATGCTTTGTGCCGCGTGCATAGTTCTTGCTATTCAAGATAAAAACCCAATGCTTTTAGTGCCAGTATTGGGGTCAATTGTTCCCGCGTTAATTGGTTTGTTAGTCCCTCCTCCCAAACCGTCGCCGCAACCTTCAAGCGACCATATGCGAAGCTAATCGCTTCCCAATTGCAATGCCAGCATTTAAAGCAATTCAATTACTGAATAGCCAAGAAGTCACTTGCGCTGAATTGCGCAATTGCATTGATTCTTTGAATCGCGAATGCGGTCACATAGAAGCGATGGTTTCAATCGGTTTTAGAGACAAAGTATCAGGGCAGCACTCATTAGATTATCTTCAACTGTTAATTACCAGACTTTACAACAAGTTAGATGATATATGCACGAATTAATTTTTACAATGGATTTAGCTCAATCTTCAGAGCTAATTTACGGCAATTTGCAGTTGATTTATCCCAGCGGCGAGGCGATCGATTACGTGGCGACTTCCGGGTGCGCGGACTACCAACGGCCCGGTGACGAGTGGGTAAGGGGAAAGGGCCCTATCCCCGCTGGGGAATATCAAATCCCTAGCGAGCCTTATTGGTTAGAAACTCGCGGCGTAGAGGGCGATTTTTTCCACATCACGCCCGACCCTGTAGTTTCAGAGTATGGAACTAGAGCCGAGCTCGGGCTGCACTTTGACGCTAACCACCCCGGCAGCGCTGGGTGTGTAGTTCTAAAAAATCAGGAAGGCTGGCGGTGGTTTTGTGATCGGATGGCGTCGATTGCAAACTTGGGCGTGAAAAGTCTGCCGCTCACTGTGAAATATTAAAGTTGTAAACGCTATATATGGTGTTGATGCAGCTGCACCTCAACACCATATATAGCGTTTGCTAATCCCTGATAGGGCTTTAAGTAGGTTGCAACACGAACCCTAGGGGTCGTCCTAATATTTCACTACTGAGTTTCAATCCCTGATAGGGCTTTAAGTAGGTTGCAACCGGTAGGGCGAAGCTGGGAGGCTGAAGTCCCGCGCGCAGTATGCAGCGCATTTCCCCAGCCACCAAAATAATAGCATTTATCGTTGGGGATTCTGCGTAGCCAAAATATAGCATCTTGCCATTTATGGAAATGGTTTGCCGAAACCTTGACAGCCATTTATAGGAATGGTTTGATAGAAATATCAACCATTTATGGATACGGTGATGGCTAACAAAGCACGGAACAAATCAGGCAAGTTTGCACCCAAATCAGAAGTCCCTCGCAAGATACGGTCAGTCAACTTGACCGACACTGCGTGGCAATGGTTGGCGACTGTAGCAGACAAAGCAGGGATGAGCCGAAACGATTACCTAGAAGCACTGGCATCCGGGAATAGTCCATTTATGGGAATGCCGCAACCTCTTCCCCAACCATTTATAGAGACGGTACAAGAAGAGATAGAAACCCATGATGCGAACATGGTGAAACAACCAGATAGCGAGCTTTTACTGTTGTTTATTGAAATGGCAGGATTAGAAGTAGTACGGGCTGATAACCAACGGTTACATAATAACTTAGGTAACTTAGAAGCCCAGAGAGAACAACTCAATCAGGAATTAGCAGAAATTCAATCGCAGCTTGTGGCCGAGCGCGCCTTGCGAGAAAAAATTGAGCGCGAACTCTCCGAGCTAAAGCAAAATTCTGTTCAGGCCACCATGGGGTACAGCCGAGATACCTGCAAGTGCGATTCGTTCTGGAGAAACCCATTTCTTGGGGGGATTCCAGGCTTTAGTAGAGTAACCCTTATGGGGCTGAGTCCGCACTTTAATCCTCTACTAATGACAACTTGATATCCATGTAAGTGAGGTTCTCAAAGAACCAATTCTTACTGCCCTGGTGCGGGGTTAAAAGCACATAAACTACCAGTAATGGTAGCCCCTACGGAAAAGACTGACTATCAAATCTGTAAAGCGGGGATGAAAGCGGTTAATGGTGGTAATTGCTGAAAGCACCAACTGCAAGCAAGAGTTTATGGGGAGAGTAAACGAAGTGTTGTTGAGCCATCGTCAGATCTCACCAAGGGATATAAGCTTGTGTTTCGGACACACCTTGGGCTGGAAATAACTGGCATGGGGTTTGGACTGTTAGGATCTTGCAACCGAAGCAGCGTACCTCCTAGACCCCCGGTGGATAGACACCCTCTAAAGACTCAAAACAATGGATATCAGGAACGAAATAACCCAAATTATAGTTCCTATAGTGGTCGATATGTAGGTAAGCAGTCAAGCTAAAAGCTTTATTTGGGAGGGATGGGTTAAAAAAGCAAAAGCCTAGACCGAAATAACGGTCAAAGCCTGAAAAGGGATGGAGTAATGTCCGGGATAAGCAGACGTAACCCGCAATGTGTCTGTATATAGGGGTGTAAATAGCAATGAATAAGCCTAAATCAGATTCAACATTGAATACTGAGGGATGGAAGACTATCAACTGGCGACAAGTCGAGCGATATGTTTTTAAGTTGCAAAAACGCATCTATGCCGCTTCACGTTGTGGTGATATTCAACGAGTTCGCAAACTCCAGAAAACCCTAATGAGGTCTTGGTCTAATAGGGCATTAGCGGTAAGAAGGGTAACACAAGACAACCAGGGAAAAAAGACCGCAGGAGTGGATGGGATTAAATCACTATCCCCAGCAGCACGTCTTGACTTGGTGAAAGGTCTATTCATTAACGGTAAATCCAAACCTACACGGAGGATATGGATACCAAAACCAGGGAAAACCGAATTTAGACCGCTCTCGATACCCACTATTTTTGACCGTGCCTTACAAGCGGTAGTGAAAGCTACCCTTGAACCGGAATGGGAGGCTCGTTTTGAGCCATCAAGCTACGGTTTTCGACCCGGTAGGTCATGCCATGATGCTATCAAACATATCAAAAACTGCATAGTATCAAAATCTAAATTTGTTTTAGATGCAGATATCTCGCAGTGTTTTGACCGAATAGATCAGGAAGCATTACTTCTGAAATTAAACATGAACGGTTCAGTCAGGCAACAAATCAAAGCTTGGCTCAAATCGGGAGTGATAGATTCAGGAAAATTTGCAGCTACCACGGCTGGAACACCACAAGGCGGTGTAATTTCGCCATTATTGGCATCCATCGCCTTACATGGATTAGAAAGCCTGATAAACCAAGAGTTTCCTGTCAATTCAGCCGGAAAATTTAGAGGGGCTAAAAGCAAATTTGGCTGCGAAATATCTGGCGTAACCTGTATTAGGTACGCCGACGATTTTGTGGTTTTAAATGAATCCTTAACGGTCATTAAGAGGTGTGAGGAATTAATCAAAGATTGGCTCAAAGGTATCGGCTTAGAATTGAAACCAGAAAAGACGCGAATAGCACATACGCTATACTCCCATTTCAGTGAAGATGGTCAACCAGGATTTGATTTTTTGGGACATCATATTCAACAGATAAAAGTGGGAAAATACCGAGACAATAAAAATAGTCAAGGTAAAAAACTTGGTTTCATCACCCTCATTACCCCTTCTAAAAAGGCAATTGAGGCTCATAAACATGAGATGAAAAGTATCATCACAAAACACAGGTCACGTTCTCAAGCAGAACTAATTAAAAACCTTAACCCTATTATCAGGGGATGGACTTCATATTATAGAGTCTCAGATGCTGGAACTACTGGGGACTTCTCCTACTTAGATAGGATTACTTATCTTCGGCTGAGAAGATGGGCTAAAAGACAGACTGGGAGCATTAATTTAGGTCATCAAAAATACTGGCACACCATAGGCGATAACCATTGGGTATTCACCACTAGGTCAGAAAGTAATCCTTTACGGTTACTAACACATATCGAATTTCACTCCAGTGTGAACGATTATGTTAAAGTTCGCGGTGATAAAAGTCCTTTTGATGGTGACTTAATTTACTGGAGTTTAAGACTAAGCAAACACCCTGAGATGCCTACTACGAAAGCGAAGCTTCTCAAACAACAACAGGGTAAATGTGCTTGGTGTAATTTGCATTTTCAAGAAGGCGATTTATTGGAAATTGACCATATTAAACCCATTTCCTGTGGAGGTAAGAAGGAATGGCAAAATCTCCAATTATTACATCGTCATTGCCACGATGATAAAACTGCCAATGATGGCAGCTTGAAGACCCATATTGACAAAATGGAAGCACATTGAGTAGCCGTGTGCCGGGAAACTGGCAAGCACGGTTTCGGACGGGAGGGGTGGAATAGTAATGTTCCCCTCGACCCTCTCAATAGGACGTGATATTAAGAAACGTCACAAGTAAGTCGCGAGTTTGCTTTCGAGGAAGCTTACAAGCACAAAAGCATCCTAAATTAGCTGACTATTCAACCAAGTTTGAGAAGGCCGAGTATTACTACTACTCGGCCTTCGTACAGGCCCAAAAAGCGGAAATATTTTACTGCTAAACATTTCAGGCTTTGGGTGCATCTCACTTTTGCAAATATATGAAAAAGGGCTAAAATGAAAAAGCGAGTAAAACTGTGAAAAAAGATGAGGTAAAAAAAAATGACACCCTCAGAGCAACAACGCCTAAAAGCACACTTAAAAGGGGTAGCAGAAATT
>NZ_SRRZ01000214.1 GCF_013179805.1 Microcoleus asticus IPMA8
AAAAACCTTTTCATAGAGGTACTGGCACTCAGCACCAGCATCTTCATTTCTCGATTCTCAACACCGCTTAGAGCTTAACCGAGAAGTATTGTATTGCTCGCCCGATGCTCACTCCAACGATCGGTTAATGATGAAGGCTTTTTTCGGTGATTGTACCAATTGAAGAACGCAAATCGATCGGCTAAACTTGTGTAATTGTTGAGCTTTCAGTGCTGGTGCAGCTATGACTTACAGCTTGAGAATTGTCGATTTGCCAACGAGTGAACGGCCACGGGAGCGGCTGATGGCGGGTGGCCCGAAAAGTTTGGCTACTGCGGAATTAATTGCGATTCTGCTGGGTACTGGTCAGGGACAAGGCAAACTTTCCGCCGTCGGGCTCGGACAGTATATTTTAAATCAGTTGAGTTTGCATTCTCGCGATCCTCTGGCTGTGCTGCGCAGTATTAGCGTTCAGGAGTTGACGCAGATTCACGGGATTGGCCCTGCTAAGGCGACTTCGATTTTGGCTGCAGTGGAGTTGGGGAAGCGGGTGTTTCAGTCGCGGCCGCCGGAAATGGCTGTGGTTGACTCCCCGCAAGCGGCGGCGGATGCCCTGAGTCAGGATTTGATGTGGCAGTCTCAGGAACGTTTTGCTGTGGTGCTGCTGGATGTGAAAAATCGGCTGCTGGGTACTCAGGTAATTACGATCGGCACGGCTACGGAAACTTTGGCTCACCCACGGGATATTTTTCGGGAGGTGATCCGCCAAGGGGCGACGCGGGCGATTATCTCGCACAATCACCCCTCGGGAATTGTGGAGCCAAGCCCGGAGGATATTGCTTTGACGCGGCAGTTGCTGGCGGGAGCGCAGTTTTTGTCGATTCCGCTACTGGATCACTTGATTTTGGGGAATGGGGATTTTCGGAGCTTGCGACAGACGACGACGCTTTGGGACGAGTATCCCCAGGGGGATTGAACTCTTATACTTAACTAATTTGATTGCTGTCATTAGTTATTTGTATCTTTGGGCTGCCGACGGCTGAATCACCTGTTACAGGAGGCAAATTTTGAGGCTGGAGTCCCGGGCGAGAGCGTGTTTTGGCTGAATGTCGCTGCTGATACTTAGTTTCGATCGCAACTCGGTTAATCTATTATAGGTAGGCTGAAGAGGTCGCTAATCCGATTTTTTTTTAGCATACTAAACGTATACTGAACCAGCACCTAAATACCCAGTTATTAAGAAATTCTTAAATGGGATGTAAAATACACGGTGTGGTGATAGGAGGAGAACGTGTTTCTGAGACTTGCAGAACAACACCGTAAATTCGTTCAAGATTTGGTAATGAACCTGCAAGCTTTAGCGATCGTGCTAGAGCATCGGGGTTATCTGGCATCCTGCTACACTTGCGGGGGTCAGATGAACAGTGCCTCATTTATGGTCAGTTTGACGGACAACCATCTGATTCGATTTTTAGTGTCAGATTACGGTATCACTTGGACTGAGATGCGGGACGACCGCGAACTCATGAAACTAGAAGGTGCAGAAGCGATTAATCAGTTACAAGAACTGGCAAATCTCGTAAAGTATCAAATCCAACCTTCGGAAGCTACTTTAGCGACGGCGCAGTGAGTGTAGCGATTGCACGGTTCCGAGGAAGGCGACGCAAGAAAGTGGGTGCTTGTCTGCTAAAACCGAATCCCCAGCGAGTTAGTTGATAGGGTTCATTTAGGTGCACAGCGATGGCTGCTCAACAGACAAGGGTGCTTTCAGGGTACCTTCAGACTGTTTAGCGCTCAGTCGATCGAACTCTCATCGGGCAGACGGCATACTTTATGCAAAAAGTCTCAAACTTGGAACCTCTAGTTTTTTTTCAGCAGTTGATTCTCCCTTGAGAGCGATTAGCAAAATGTAGAAGTGCGACTGCTCGTCGGCTGCGATGTTAATTTCTCACTTTGCCATTCAAAAGTCAAGGAATTGAAATTAACTTTGAGCAGGCAGGTAGGATTTAACATCCAGAGTGAGGATGAGGCTGTGAAGATTGGGTGAAGCGCAGACCGAGGGCTGTGGCATACCGGCGATTCAGCAGTCAACTGCAAAGTCGGTAAGGCTTAATTCGAGCCATTAGTCTGTGCTTGGTTGAAAACATCTTCATTTGTCTAAAATTCCCTGTTTGTATAGTCGCGAATTCCATAAGACTGTTGGCGAATCAATACTTTGTTTCTTTGGGGGGTTTAATAATGAACCGCCAAGACGCTAAGTACGCCAAAAAGGAAGAAGAAAGTGGAAGAAGGATAGAAAAATTAATTGCGGGCAATTATCCGGACACGATCTAACAGGGGTGCGAGGGGAGCAAATGTGAGGCGTCACCCTTCACGGATTCGCCAACATCATCACCATCTTCGCCCGGAGCTTAAATTGACTGATGCCCTTGCGATCGCCCCACCAAAGTGTTGCCAACCCTCTATACTCGTCCAATTTCCGGTTGCATCCGCAGTTGGGCCGACACCGGTCGATGCTCTGAACCGATTGCCGGTAAAACCTTGGCTGATTTCGCCCCCCAGTGCTGAGAATACCAAACATAGTCAAGCCTCACCAGGGGAAAAGTTAATTTCCAGTTTAACTGTTTAACCAGTAACTTCAGATCCCACCCGTTAGGAAAAGTAAAGCCAAAACCCACTCCTGCTGTTCGGAAAGCATCTTGCATAACCGCTCTCAAATAATAGTAGTCTTGAGACTGGTCAGTCAAATTAAAGTCCCCGGCAGCAATAGTCGGCAGCGTCTCTTTCTGGAGTCGCCGCACTAAATCTTGAATTTGTGCCGGTCGGTCGCCGTACTCGTAAACTGGGATTTTGAGGAAAGGCAAAATTTTATGCTGGCGAAACCACGGTGGAGTTGTTGAAATGTTATAAAGAACTACATCTTGCTGGTTCATTTCGATAATAGCTCGTTCCTGTGGTTCGTTCCCACCGGCTAGCCGTAACTTTTGGAAAGAGCGAAAGGGATATCTGCTGAGAATCACATGGTATCCGCGCCCCTGGTGGTGCGGGTATAATGCTGCCAACTTAGAGAATACTTCTGTGGCGTAATCCTCGTTAATTTCTTGCAAACAAATGAGGTCTGGTTTTTCTTCCTGAATCAGGTTAACCAAAGCTTGTCGGGATTCGCGATGCCAGCCGAGGTTGAGAGAAAAAACCTTGAGCGTTGGTTGGGAGTCACTGATGTTCGCCGGCTGGGGAGAAAAGTAAGTGACGTGTAGCCAACCCAGCAGACAGAGGCTAGCCACAGATGAAACAATCGCGAACCAGCGTTTCTTTATGAGAAAAAACCCTAGAATTGGCAGCAGGAAGATTGGCAAGAAAATCCAAGGAACAAAATCCCCCATCAAGGCAACCGGCCACAGCCTGTCCCAAAAGATCAGTCTCAGAATCAGATAGCCGACAATCAGTGCGGAGTAGGCGTAGGCGAACAGTTGAGCAATTCGCTGCAAAAATCGGTAAGGCTTAATCATAGCGCCGTCTGCAATAGCATCCTATTACTGGTGTGGGGACAAAAAACTGGATACTGCTCAGCTCAAATTAACTGAAATGGCAGATCCCCTGCTGAGGCTAGGCAATACACTTCTCCTGTGTCCGGTTCTTTTATTTTATACAGACTTCTGGCTGGAAACAGTGATTGAAAATCACGATTGGTATATTGCTATTTATAGTAAGTTGTTGGTTAAACCAAAATTAGCGATCGCAAAGTTAGGAATCTCAAGCAAATGATCGATCTCAGCGAACTACTAGAACCCATCGCCAGTCTATTTCGCAGTCTGGGAATTCCCGAACCAATTACCCATTGGGGCCACCCTATAATGATGGGGATCGTGGTGGTGGCGATGGGCAGTTTTGTCGGGTATACGGGATGGCAGGGACGTTTGGCCACCGATAAAGATGTTGCACTAAAAAGTCGATCGGATCACCGCAAGCTTGCACCGTGGATGTTTCTGTTCCTAGCTTTGGGCTATAGAACCCATTTGAGATCTTTTGATGATCCCGGCAGCAGGTGATCTACTCATAGCCGGCGATCTACTCATAGCCGGCGATCTACTCACAGCCGGCGATCTACTCGTAGCTGGCGTGAGGCTCATAGCAGTCGATTGCCTGCTGTGAGCTGTTTGTTGAGGTTTTGGGGTTTAAAGCTTAGCCTGGAAAGGTTTTCAAGTTGGTTGTCCCCGCTGACGCTCGTTGATGTAAAATTACCATCAAAACACTTCGAGAGATAATGCCGTACTCTACTAATCTCACAGATGCTGAATGGGAAGTTTTGTCACCCTTACTCTCTCAAATATTGCCGCTAAAAAAGAAAACTCGACCCCCTAACTGGACTCAAAGAGAAATTTTAAATGGCATCGCCCGATCGACTCAAGCATGGTTGCAATTGCGCAGACGCGACCATTAGATTTACCTCCCTACTCAACCGTATATTGGCATTACAAACAGTGGCGCTCTCAAGGTGTGCTTGAAGAGTTGATGAGGGTCTTACATTCGAGCGTCCGATTGCAAGTAAAAAAAACCGAAGTGGACTACATTGATGATGATCGATTCACAGGCAGTTAAAAATACCTGTAATGCCAGTATTGCATCGCTCATGTTATTGTTTTTACAAATCAACCAATGGTATTAAAAGACATCTAGCGGTTGATACGCGATCGTTTCCATTTTTAACTCACTGCACGAAAGCTAGCTGATCAGATGATGCAGGTTTAATTGAAATGTTAAGCAAAAACATCAATTATTTCAAGTCTAAACCCGTTAATGTTCCCAAAATCACTATCTTGCTAGACCACGGATATCACCCCGACCATTTGACTGCTGAGTTAAAGAAGATTTACCCACAAATTCTCACCCAAATTAAGTTTGAGCTCTCAGAAAAACCCTCAGAAAAACAAAAAGAAGAAAGAGGACAATCGGGATTTGTGCCAGTAAAAGCGAGGTGGGTCATCAAGCGCTCCAATTCTTGGATGGAAAGGTGTAAAATTGTCATCAAAAACTCCCTTGAGAACCTTAGATAATGCAACTGCCAAGATGAATCTTTCTTTTATTAGGTTGATGATTAAGAGGCTAGCTTCCTATAGCGACCTTAAATCATTTGCCAACAAATCGGGCTTCACTAATCGTGATTAAGTTAGTATTAATTCAGGTTTTTTGGCAAAAAAGCCATACATATATAGCTTAGGAAAATCAAAAGTTTGACGTAAGGATTCAGGTAAAAAATAGTTCATTCAGAGCGGAGAAATATGGTAGTGTAGTCAGATGAGCGAAAAATCAAAGTTATTAGCACTGAAAAGGGAAATAGTTGACCAGTTGAGCCGTGAGGAACCGATCAAAATTGTGCTGACCCAACAGCAGCTGATTGAAAAACTACAAGAAGAGGTCGAAAAGCTCAAAGAGAGACAGCCCAGCAATAGTAAAACATCATCGAAACCACCATCGAGCGATCTCATACAGAAATCAGAGACAGCCCAAGTTGATAACTCAAAAGAGTCAGAGTCCCAACCTGCATCGTAAACCAGGAGGACAGCCTGGACATATCGGCAAAACCCGAAAAGGGTTTGGGCGAGTAGATAGATATGAAATCAGCACTCCTGACTAAGAGTGAGCATTGTGGTAGCAAAGAACTAAGTGACATTATTGGTTATAGTAAGCAGCAGGTAGCGTGCTTAATAGATAGACCAATTGAAGTAGTGGAATATCAACGAGCCAAATGTCAGTGTAATGAATGTGGAACCATAGTGATGGGACTCGTCTCACCGGGTATAGTGCCAGGACAAGATTTGAGTATCGCTCTACAAGCATTATTGGTATGGCTAGGTAATTATGGGCACATATCCTATTCCAAGCAACAAGAATTTCTTCGAGAATTAGGCAGGGTAAACGCATCTAAATTAATTTGACAAAACCCTGAATTTGTGCATTACTAAATAATTAAATAACCTTCTTGAAATTTTTATTTTTAACCGGATTTGAGCAGATTAAATCAGAACCTTAAATTTTTCTGAAGTTCTTAAAGCCGGATAATTTTCCTTCTTAGATAGGTGTTAG
>NZ_SRRZ01000215.1 GCF_013179805.1 Microcoleus asticus IPMA8
CAATCCCGCACATCCATTAATGTTGACTTTGAGTGAGATTCAAAAAACACTCTTCACAATTAATACGATTACTTTAGCACCACTCAGTCAAAACCAAGTGAATCAGTTAGTTGCTGATACACTGAAATGTACAGAAAGTGTGGCAGGGACTCTTTCTCAATTAGTCGATCAAAAAACTCAAGGTAATCCGTTTTTTGCTACACAGTTTCTCAAAGCATTGCATCAAGAAAAATTAATTAAATTTGATTGTGAGTTAGGATGTTGGCAATGTGACATTGCACAGGTAAGTCAGCAAGCGGTTACAGATGACGTTGTAGCTTTTATGGGTTTTCAACTGCGAAAACTACCGCCATTAACTCAAAATATATTGCAGTTGGCTGCTTGTATTGGCAACCAGTTTGATTTAGCAACTTTGGCAGTTGTTTCAGAAAAATCGGAAATTGAGACGGCTGCTGATTTGTGGAAAGCATTACAAGAAGGGTTGATTTTACCGATTAGTAATGTTTATAAATTTTATGTTGGGCAAGAAAGTCAAGCAGTTAATCAAGAAAATCAACAGACTGTTACATACAAATTTTTACACGATCGCGTCCAACAAGCTGCTTATTCACTGATTCCAGATGAGCAAAAGAAAACCACTCATCATCGCATTGGTCAACAGTTACTAAAGAACACATCTGAGAGTGAACAAGAAGAACGAATTTTTGAGATTGTTAATCAGCTCAATGTCGCTGTCGAATTAATTGAACAGCCAACAGCACGAGAGGAATTAGCAAAGTTAAATTTAATCGCTGGCCGCAAAGCTAAAAATTCCACTGCTTATAGTGCGGCAGTTAAATATTTTGCAGTTGGGCGCGATCTATTAGCAGGCGATCGCTGGCAAATTCAGTATAACCTGACACTAGCATTGTATGTAGAAGCAACGGAGGCAGCCTATCTCAATACCGATATACATGAAATGGAAGCCCTTGTAGAAGTGGTACTGCAACAGGCAAAAACAGCATTAGAGACAGTCAAAGTTTATGCTGTAAGAATTAGTGCGTACACTTCACAGGGTCAGCTACTCGCAGCCATCAACACTGGATTGACAATATTAAATAAATTTGAGATCGATCTGCCTGAATCAGCGGATTTAGAAGATGTTGCACGGGTGCGTCAAGAAACACAAGCTCTTCTAGGTAGCAAGAAACCTGGGGATCTGCTAAATCTGCCAGAGATGACGAACCCTCAAATTTTGGCAGTGATGCAAATTCTCAATGAAATATCTGTCCCTGCTTATTTGACAAAACCAAATCTCAATTCATTGATAATCATGACGCAGATGAATCTATCAATGATTTATGGAAATGCACCTATTTCTGCATTAAGCTACTCTACCTACGGATTATTTCTTTGTGCTGTTGCTGGCGATATTGAGCAAGGCTATGAATTTGGTCAATTGGGTTTGAATTTATTATCTAAATTCAAAGAAAAAACAATTGAAGCCCGAGTGTTATTTGTCACCTCTACTTTTGTACTTCATTGGAAAGTTCATGTCAGAGAAACCTTAAAGCTGCTGCAAAATGCTTACTCCAGTGGTTGGGAAAGTGGAAATTTAATGGCGTTGGGCTACGCAGCTTATGCTTACGGCTTCCATGCCTATTTCATGGGTTGTGAGTTATCCGAGCTAGAACAAGAAATGACAGCCTATAGCAAGGCATTGTCACAGATTAATCAGCAAACACAGCTCAACTACAATGAACTTTATCGACAGTCAATTTTGAACTTACTAGGTAAAACGGCAAGTCCATTTGTGTTGCTTGGTGAAGCAGATAAAGAACAGGAACTTTTAGCACGATATCAGCAGAAAGATGACAAAACAGGATTATGGCATTTCTTTTTGAACAAGTTAATTCTGTGTTATTTGTTTCAAGAATTTAAGCCAGCGCTTGAATATATCGAACGCGCAAAACATTATTTATCTGGGGGCAAAGGAATGTTTAATATTCCTATGTTCTATTTTTATGCTTCTCTCACTGAGTTAACTATCTTGCCTAACCATCCTAAAGCTGAGCAAGAAAATATCCTGCAACAAGTAGCAGCCAATCAGAAAAATATGCAGAAATGGACAAGTCATAACCCAACGAATCATCTACACAAATTTTATCTAGTTGAGGCAGAACGACATCGAGTTCTTGGTGAATATTTAGAAGCAATGAATAATTATGACCTAGCCATTTCTCTTGCTAAAGAAAACAGCTACATCCAAGAAGAAGGACTGAGCAACGAACTCGCAGCCAAATTCTATCTCGACTGGGGTAAAGAAAAAGTCGCCCAAGCATATATGCAAGAAGCATATTACTGCTACGCTCGTTGGGGAGCGAAAGCCAAAACCGATTGCTTAGCAAAATACTATCCCAAACTGTTGCAACCCATCCTGCAACAGCAAAGAATTAACCTCAACCCCCTAGAAACTATTGCCTTTAATGAGACTATCTCATCTACTCATACGCATAGCAGTAATAGCACCAATCTTTACGATGTTCTAGATTTTACCTCTATCCTCAAAGCCTCTCAAGCTATCTCCTGTTCTCTGGAAATAGATCAACTCATTACCAGTCTCACTCGCATTATCCTAGAAAACTCGGGCGCGAAAAAATCTGCACTAATTCTTCCCCAAGGAGATATTTGGCAAGTTAGGGCAATTACCTTTATTAATCATGGCTCAAATTCTCATGTTGAGATACAAACTATTCTTAATTCACAACCACTAGATACTTGTCAAGATCTTCCCACAACCATTATCAATTATGTCAAAAATACCAAACAAACTGTTGCAATAGATAACTTGAAAACAGATATTCCTGGTGTAATTGGGGAATATATGTACAGAACAAAACCCCGGAGTGTATTATGTACCCCGATTATTAATCAAGGACATTTGGTAGGTATTATTTACTTAGAAAATAAACTGACTCAAGGAGTTTTTACTAAAGATCGCCTTAGCATTATTAATCTCCTTTCTTCCCAAGCAGCAATATCTCTAGAAAATGCTCGGCTTTATCAAGAATCTCAAGACAACGCTCAACAGCTACAACAATCCCTAAAACAACAGAAAACCTTGTTTAATGTTGTCAACAAGATGCGGAAGTCTTTAGACTTGGATGCTATTTTCTGTACAGTCACCCAAAATATTCGTCGCATTATCAATGCCGATCGGGTGGGAATTTATCAGTTTGATCTAGACATGAATTACGAATATGGTGAATTTATAGCCGAAGATGTACTACCAGCATTTCCTTCTGCTATAGCATTCAAAATTCAAGATAGTTGCTTTGGTGAAAACTATGCAAACTTTTATAAACAAGGACGCATTTGTACAATAACTGATTTACAAACAGAGGAAATGCTAGATTGTCATCGCGCAATTTTAGCGCAATTCCATGTGAGAGCCTCGTTAATTGTGCCAATTATGCAAGATGATGAACTTTGGGGATTGCTCTGCATTCACCAATGCGATCGCCCTCGTCACTGGCAACCCTCTGAGATTCAATTTGCCCAGCAAATTGCTGCACAAATGGGAGTTGCACTCAAGCAGATAGATCTATTAACTAAAACTCAAAAACAGGCAACCCAACTTGAACAAACACTTCAGCATCTCCAGCAAACCCAACTTCAGTTAGTTCAAAGTGAGAAAATGTCTGCTTTAGGTAATTTAGTGGCCGGGGTAGGACATGAAATGAATAATCCTTTGGGCTTTATTGCGGCTAGTCTCCAACAAGTTAAACCCACTATAGCAGATGTTATTGCCCACTTGAAACTATATCAAGCAAGTCAGCCAAATCTGAGTGATGAAATTAAAGACCACGCTGAAGAAATTGAATTGGATTATAGCTTAGAAGATTTGCCTAAGATAATTAATTCTATGACAATGGCGTGCGATCGCCTCCGCAAAATCAGCACTTCACTCCGCACTTTCTCCCGTGCTGATAAAGATTACAAAGTGCCATTTAATATTCACGACGGTATTGATAGTACGATTTTAATTTTGACACACCGCCTCAAAGCTAACAAACAATATCCCGCCATTGAAGTTGTTACCAACTACGGTAATTTACCTTCAGTAGAGTGTTTACCTGGGCAATTAAATCAGGTATTTATGAATATCCTGGCAAATGCGATTGATGCTTTAGATGAATCGAATATTGGGCGAAGTTTGGCAGAAATTCAAGCAAATCCAAACCGCATTACAATTACTACTTCAAGAGAAAATCATCAGGTCAAAATTGTCATTGCTGATAATGGTCAGGGAATGAATGAATCTGTCAAACAAAAAATATTTGACCATTTATTTACTACGAAAGTTGTCGGTAAAGGTACGGGATTGGGATTGGCGATCGCGCGTCAAATTATCGTCGAAAAACATGGCGGTTCCCTTCACGTCAACTCTATAATGGGAACTGGAACTGAATTTATCATCACCTTGCCAACTAAATCCGAACAAAAAAGTTAATTTTATGCCAGCATTCAGACTCATTTAACAACCACTCGCTCATCAATTATCAAACAGCAACAGTCATGAATAGCTCTCACACAAAGAACAACAATCATCCAACTGTTCAAATTCCCAACTATCAAATTATCGAACCAGTTTATTCAGGAAGTCGCACCTTGGTATATCGGGCTATCCGTACCAACGATCGACTACCGGTCGTCATCAAACTGCTGAAAAACGACTATCCTACTTTTAGCGAACTGGTACAGTTTCGCAATCAATATACCATTGCTAAAAACCTTTGTCAACCTGGAATTATCAAAACTTATAGTCTCGAACCCTATCGAAATGGCTATGCGTTAGTAATGGAAGACTTTGGGGGGATTTCACTTCACGAATGGGCGATTAAAGGGAAGAACGCACTATCTTTGAGAGAGTTTTTGTCAATCGCGATCGCACTGTGCAATACCTTAGATATATTGTATCGATCGCGCATCATTCACAAAGACATTAAACCCAGCAATATTTTAATTAATCCTGAAACCAAACAAGTCAAATTAATCGACTTTAGTATTGCATCTTTGCTACCGCGAGAAACCCAAACACTCATCAATCCCAATGTTTTAGAAGGAACACTAGCTTATATTTCCCCAGAACAAACAGGTCGAATGAATCGGGGGATTGACTATCGAACAGACTTCTATTCTCTAGGCGTAACTTTCTACGAATTACTCACAAGAAAGTTACCTTTTCAATCAAACAATCCAATGGAATTGGTGCATTGCCATATTGCGAAAGCCTCGCCTTTAGTACATGAAATTACTTCTAAAATTCCCTCTGTACTATCACAAATAGTCACCAAACTGATGGCAAAAAATGCCGAAGAAAGATATCAGAGTGCGTTGGGTATCAAGTTTGATTTAGAAAATTGTTTAACTCAGTTAAAAGTTACGGGTTCGATTGAGAGCTTTGAGATTGGACAACGGGATCTGTGTGATCGCTTCCTCATCCCCGACAAACTATATGGACGAGAAGCCGAGGTATCAACTCTACTCCAAGCCTTTGAGCGAGTCAGTCAAGGAGCTACAGAAATGATGCTAGTCGCTGGTTTTTCGGGGATTGGAAAAACAGCCGTTGTCAACGAAGTGCATAAACCTATTGTTCGCCAACGCGGTTATTTCATTAAAGGCAAATACGATCAATTTCAGCGCAACATTCCCTTCTCTGCTTTTGTGCAAGCGTTCCGAGATTTAATCGGGCAATTGTTAACCGAAAGCGAGGCTCAAATCCAAGAATGGAAAAATAAGATATTATCAGCAGTTGGAGAAAATGGTCAAGTCATTATTGAAGTCATTCCCGAACTAGAAACAATTATTGGTCAGCAATCACCCGCACCAGAATTATCAGGAACAGCGGCACAAAATAGATTTAATTTATTGTTTCAAAAATTCACCCAAGTCTTTACCAGTGCTGAACATCCATTGGTGATGTTCTTAGATGATTTGCAATGGGCAGATT
>NZ_SRRZ01000216.1 GCF_013179805.1 Microcoleus asticus IPMA8
TGCAGTTGTAAGTTATTCATTTTTTATTGTCACAATCAAGTATTGCATATAATTGTATCATAGTCTTGATAATGATTTAGGATTGCTATATTTCTGTTTAATCTGCTGGCTATTTGACCGCTAAATCAAATGTATTGCACGGATCGAAGTCTAAGGTTAGATTTGGGCTTCGAGTTTGAGGTCAAACCCTCAAGAGAGTTATACTTGCTCAGGGGCAGTCGGGCGAGAACGCCCCCTCCGATCGCGATGGTGGCTGCTGCCTGCGTAAGGTTCGAGGTCTAGCCTCTACAACAACCAGCTCGCGATCGGACTCTTGAATAATATAAAACCTTGAGTATAATTTTGTTCGCATTTTTTTAATATATGACATACTGCCTTAATCTCGATTGCCCAAGAGACAAGCGTCAGAACCCACCAGGCACAAAGTATTGTCTTAATTGTGGTTCAAAGCTGCTACTAAAAGACCTTTATGCAGCAACTGAACCGCTGCGCGACGGGGGATTTGGCAGGACTTTCCGAGCTGTCAATCATGGAAAATTTGAAGAATTGTGCGTGATCAAACAGTTGTCGCCCCCTCAAGAGTTCCAGCGGAAGCCCGCTCATTTTAAAAAATATGTTCGACTGTTTGAACAAGAGGCAAGGCGGTTATACGAATTGAAACACCCGCAAATTCCTCAGTTAATTTCTTATTTTGAGGAAGATGGTCGCTTGTATTTGGTGCAAGAGTTTATTGATGGCAATAATTTAAAGGATGAATTAGACAAGTATGGTGCTTATAGCGAAATTAAAACTAGCGAACTGCTGTTAGATTTGTTGCCTTTATTGAAGTTTGTTCACGAGAGAAATGTAATTCACCGCGATATTAAGCCTGAGAATGTGATCCGCCGATCTCGCGATCGTAAGTTAGTTCTGATAGATTTTGGGGTTTCCAAACAGGTAGTAGCTGCTGCTCCGACTAAAACTGGAACTAAGTTGGGAACTCCCGGCTACGCGGCTCTAGAACAGCGTCACGGTAGGGCTGTTCCTGCTAGCGACCTTTACAGTTTGGGGGTGACTTGCATTCGCTTGCTGACTTCTGTTATGCCTTATCTCGATATCTACGGGGACATTCACGATGACCTTTACGACCCGCTTGAAGGCCGGTGGCTTTGGAGGGAGGCTTTACCAAAAGGAACACTAATTAGCCAGGATTTAGGTCAGGTTTTGGATAAGTTGATTCAGGAATATGTTAAAGACCGTTACAAATCTGCTGTGGAAGTTTTGGAGGCTTTAAAACCTCCTGTTGTTGTTGTGCCAGCGCTGGAAAAGTTGCAGCAGGCAACTGTTCTTAGTCCTTCTTTATCGACTCAACGTGTGGCTGAGTCTCCGGTAGTTTCTGAGAATTTAGAGTCGGAAAAAGGTATTGATTATTCTCACTTGGCAAGGCTGCTGGCTGCTAAAAATTGGCGGGGTGCTGATGAGGAAACTTCTGTAAAAATGCTGGAGGTGATGGAGCAAGTTTCACGGGGTTATTTGAGCGAGGAAGATATTAGGAAGTTTCCAGCTAAGGATTTGCAGACTATCGATCGACTGTGGGTGCGGCACAGTCACCGCAGATTCGGTTTTTCTGTGCAAAAGGCTTTGTGGGTAAAGTCAGGGGGAAAGGCTGGTGTTTATGATGCTACAGTTTGGGAGAAGTTTGGCGATCGAGTGGGCTGGCGGGTTAACAGCCAGTGGGTATACTATTCGGAGCTGAATTTTTCTTCTAAGGCAAAGCCTGGACATTTGCCGGGGGGGACTGTTTTTGGGTGGGAAGGCGGGGTTTTGTGCGGTGTTTTGGGTTTGGGCGGGATCTGGTTTCTGTTGTCGCGGCGGGATTTGTAGAAGCAAGGTAGAAAGTAAAAGGCAGAAGGCAGAAGTTATTAGTCACGCTGCACGTTAGCGAAGTGGAAGTGTTAGTAATTAAATAGTTTTGAGTTGCGGATTTAAAGAGTTAACAAGTTTTGAGTTTAATCATATTTAATGTAGAAAATAGGTATAAAAAAAGCGGAAAATAAGATATAATTACAAACCATTTTTTTTGTGCTATGTTTTGAGAGAAGGGCAAGTTTAAAAAGTCAAAAGCCAGCCCTAGGCCCTGAATAAGTATCGTTGACTGGCTTTGGCTCCAATTTACCAAGGAGATATAATTATGTTGCCAGAAAAACGTCTCAAGCCGTGGACTGTAGTTCGCTCGCTTCCGAATGTCGAAAAGGTGGTTGTGGGTGAGTTTCGCAGTTGGTCTGATGCAGACGGTCATTTGAAAATTCTCAAGCGGATGGTTCCGGCGGATCGATTGAGTGTTGTGTTCGATCCGGTAGTTCAAGCGTAATGTTGTTGCTAAATTGATAAGCGTGCGATCGCTCTTTGAGCTAAGCGATCGCCTTTTTTTTTACATAAAAAATGCGATCGCTAAAAAGGCGATCGCAACTTGAATTATTGTCATTAACTGCGGCGAATTTCAGTAATTTGGTCGGCAACATCCAAAATTGTTTGGGGCATGGATGGCCCGGTAAAAATCATATCCAAATGATGCGGCTTGCTGTCAATCAATGCCACTACTTCTGCTTCGGGAATCAAGCCCAAATTAACCGCTAAACTCAATTCATCGAGAATAACTAGCGCATAACGGCCTTCGCGCACCGCATTTTGAACGTACTGCCACAATTGTTCGATCGATCGCGTCTCAAGCTCATCTAAATCTGCCTGGTCAATACAGCGGGGCAAATCGCAGCGCACCCAATCTAAATTTTGCCCCAGCCGCACCGGATGCTGATGCCCTTGATTAATTCCCCCTTTGAGAAACTGCACCGCCAGCACCGGAGCTCCCTGTCCTGCAATTCTGAGGGCTTGAGCCATGACACTGGTAAAAAAGCAGCGGTGCGGGCCTGTAAAAACTTGCACCAGCCCTTGAACTGTGTAGGGCAAGCTGTGGGTTAAATTGAGTTTAGGGGTTTGTAACTGAGCAACCATAGGGCAATATTTAATCAGCAACTAAGTCTTGAGTGCAGCTTCGACCTTGGCGCGGCTGAAGCCTGCTTGACAATATATAGTGTACTGGGCCGAGTGCATATCCGATCGAACACTAGATATACAAGTTGTCAAAAGCTAGCGGCAGTGGCATTCGCAGTCGTTTGTTCGATTTTTGAACTCAATTAGCACTTACGCAAAAACCGATTTTTTTTACCAAAATACGGCGGGGAGCGCCCTAGTTAGATAGTTAGACGGTGAAAAAGCAAGGCGATGAAAGTCTTGGGAAGTCCAGGACTGTTAAGAAAAGCTACACATCGCGTAGAATTTGAATGTCGCGGCACTAGGAGCAAGCACTGTGAGATTGGTGATTCTGGGAGGGCCTGGAGCGGGGAAGGGAACGCAGGCTGAAAAACTGTGCAGCAATGTGAGCATTCCTTTGCTTGCACTAGGGGATATTCTCCGCGCGGAAATCGCAGGTGAAACAGACTTGGGCAAGTTCGCGGTGCCTTATGTGGAAAAAGGGGAGCTAGTTCCCGATGAAATTTTGATTAAATTTATCGGTCGCCGGCTGCTGCTGTGGGATGTCTTTAATGGGTGGGTGTTGGAGGGATATCCGCGAACGGCTTTTCAAGCTGAGGAGTTGGATTTTTTGCTGAACGATTTGGCTCAGCAGCTAGATTGGGCGATTTGGTTGAAAGTGCCGATCGAGGTTTTGCTGAGCAGGTCGATCGATCGCGCTCGATCGGATGACCATCCTGAAATTTTACAGCGTCGGCTCGATTTGTTCCACGAACGCACTATTCCTCTTTTAGAGTATTACGAATACCGCAACAAACTGTTAACTGTCAATGGCGACCAATCGCCAGAACAAGTCCAGCAGGAGCTTCTCAAATTGATCGAGGCTAAGGGCTAATAGTCATACCATTTTAGATTTTAGATTTTAGATTTTAGATTGAATGACTGCATATGTAACGAATCAAAAAAAGCCGGAATATTAATGCCCACTTCCAATTTTTAATTCCCAATTACCCATTACGAATAACCTAAATATTATGTCTTTTCAGCGTCCCGACGGCAGACAACCCAATCAACTTCGTCCGATTAGTTTCGATCGAGAGTTTACCAAATTTGCCAGCGGTTCCGTGCTAGCAAAAAGTGGCGATACTCAGGTACTTTGCAGCGTTACAATCAAGCCTGGAGTGCCGAGATTTTTGGAGAATACCGGACAAGGTTGGCTAACAGCGGAATACCGAATGTTGCCAGGATCTACGCCGCAGCGCCAAGAGCGGGAATTTATGAAATTATCGGGACGGACTCAAGAGATTCAGCGGTTGATTGGGCGGAGTTTGCGATCGTGCTTGGATATGCAACTATTGGGAGAACGCACAATACTTGTCGATGCGGATGTTTTGCAAGCGGACGCTGGGACTCGCACGACTTCAATTACTGGCGGGTTTGTGGCTGTGGCTGATGCTTTGAATAAGTTGGTGCAAAAAGGTGATTTGGTGCGATCGCCCATTATTCGTCAAGTGGCCGCCGTGTCTGTGGGGCTTTTGGAAGGCGAGCCATTTTTAGATTTGAATTATCTTGAAGATGTGGCGGCGGAAATTGATTGTAATGTGGTAATGAATGGAGATTTGAACATCATCGAAATTCAGGGAACTGCGGAAGCAGGAAGTTTCAGCCGGAGTCAGTTAAATCAAATTTTGGATGTGGCCGAAACCGGGATTCAGGAATTGTTAGAGGCTCAGCGGCAAGCTTTGGTGGAGTAGGGACACGGCATTGCCCATTAGTGTCAACTTAAGACTAAAATCCTGGATAAATCTCCTTTTTACCTGAGTCTCGATCCCCCTAAATCCCCCTTAAGAAGGGGGACTTTGAGAAGATTCCTGTCCCCCCCTTAAGAAGGGGGGTTAGGGGGGATCGGGTTTAACTGAACCTTATTGATTTATATATCCAAAACTAAACTTCGTCGCTCTTACCTATTGCTTTTCGCACTTTCTCAACTTGGTTAGGTGCTTCCATTTTATTGAAGAGACGAATCGCCTCTTGAAACGAAGTCTGACTCTTCTCGGCATCACCCATGTTTTGGTAAGTTAAGGCAAGCTGATAGTAAGCTTCAGCTAAGTCACATTTTGCGCCAATTTTGTCTAGCAATTCTATCGATTCTGAATGATGGGAAAGCGCTGTTGTAAAATCGGATTGTTCTCGATAAAGCTCTGCCATACCACTTAAAGCTTTAGCCTTAACCTGAGCATAGTGGCTTTCTTCGGCGTAGGCGATCGCTCGATGGTACATTTCAAAAGATTTTTTATTACATCCTAAGTTTTTATAGGTTAAACCCAGAAACAATAAACTGTAACCCGCAGCCCAAGCACTTAAAAGCTTTATTTTAAATAGTTCACTATCTTCAACTTTTTCAGCAAATTCAAATGCTTTATTTTGAACTCCTAAGCATGAATAACAAAACGCTAAACAAAACCATGATTCTACCGCAAATCGATGATAAAAATTATTTTGAGCAAGTTTACTTGCAAATTCAAAATTGCTGATTGCATTTTCTATTTCTCCGAGCTCCAGTTTACAGAGCCCTATATTAACATAACTAACTATCTTGTATTTTAGAAAATTAAAATCAATGGCGATATTCTGTGATATTTCGTGGTATTGAATGGCTTTATGAATATAGCCAGTTAGCCAGTATAGATCGCCTAATATATTATAAAGGCTGCTCAATGAATAGCTGGGTTTAATATAGTTTATTATTTGATTAATTGCAGAAATCATTTGTTTTAACAATCCCAAACGATAAAATGAACTACCTAATGGTTCACCTTTTTCCCATTTATTATCTCTTGGTTTGATTAGAATCTCAGCAGCCAATTCAAAATTTTTAATTTCTATAGCGATCGCAAATGATTTGTAAATCATAAATAATGTATAATGAGGATGTAAACCTAAGTAGGAGTTGAGATGTCCCGAGAGAAATC
>NZ_SRRZ01000217.1 GCF_013179805.1 Microcoleus asticus IPMA8
TTTTCGATAGTGGTAAACATATTTAATTATGGACTAATGAGGGGCATGGTCTTTCAGAGTATTTGTACTCATCGCATAAGTGTTATGCTCCTGGTGGTAGTGAGGAATTTAGTCCTCAAAGTTGTGGCAAATAAGGACTCTTCGTCCTTACTAGAAACCTTTGGAATGTTCAGATATTTTTCGCATTCCCAAGGCCAAGACACTCAAAAACAACAGCCCGATCGCCCCAGCTAGCGGATTGCCGTTAACTCCTGTCACCCACTCGGGAACAGATGCCGAATATCGCACTAACTGCCCGATGTTGATCGTGTAATATCCCCAGACTAAACCTGCATGAAGCCCGATCGACAAACCGAGGCGATTTTGGCGCGATCTTTTTCCCCAAACCAGAATCAAACCCAGCAACAACAACCCTGGAAACTGCGGCCAACTCCCCAGCATTGCCGCGACAGGTTTGATAAAATGAGATAGGGCAAACACCAGGCTATTCGCCCACAGAGATATTCTATAATTGTAATCCCGCTGCAACTCGTCCAGCAACCAACCCCGGAATACCAACTCCTCCGCAAAACCGACTCCAAGGGCGCTTAACAGCCCTTCTGCGATGATTCTCGGCAAATTATCAGAATTTTGCCACGCGACTAAGCCGAACAGCCCTTGCACCACAAATAAGCTGAAAGTGAGCAAAAGCCCGATCGCCAATCCGATTAAAAGCTCAAAACCGTTTTTTCGCGTATTGATTAACCCGTAACTCTTGAGTAATTGGGTTTGTCCGTAAACCTGTTTTCCCCAGCGCGGCACTAGGAACAGAAACTCAGCAAACAACAATCCCATTGTCAGAATAGTTGCTAGGTTACTATCTTTAACTAAGAGATAAATTGGTGCTGCTAGCGGCAGCCAAATTGCTAGCAAAATTAATAGGAAAATTATCACACGTAAAGGAAATGGATAACGGGCTATTATTTGGAGGCGGTTAATCATTGTTGTAAATTAAAAAGGTTTTACATCATATCTGTAGGGACACAGCAATGCTGTGTCCTTACCAGGATTAGGACACAGCATTGCTGTGTCCCTACCCGGATTCTAAACACGCCCTTGCCGTACCCCTAATGTACAAAGCAGACGGAAAAAGCTAGAATGGCATCATATCGGTTGAAACTTTAAGTGAAGCAAAGCTATAACATCAGGTAACAATGACTGAAGCCTCGGATTTTTCAAATGTCGATCGCGAATTAGATGACACAATTTTAAGCTTCGCAGACATTCAGGCAGAACTCAACCTGCGCCACGCTAAAGATGCTCTGCGAGATATAGTAGAAAATCTCGACTTGACAGTTCAAGAGCGAACTGGACTAGAACCGGAAATTGGCGGCTTGGAGAAAATGCTCGACAAGCTAGAGCGCGCTTGCGTGCAAATAGCTGTGTTTGGGATGGTGGGAAGGGGAAAATCTTCGGTTTTGAACGCGCTGCTAGGTCAAAATGTGTTTGAAACTGGCCCGACTCACGGGGTGACTCGCACGACGACTATTGGTCAGTGGGATGTCGGAGAGGGAATTGATGAGAATTTGCCCGATCGACTTTCGCCAGTTATTTACCGTTTGTCGCAAGTTGAATTAGTAGATACTCCGGGAATAGATGAAGTTGACGGCGAAACTCGCGAACTTTTAGCCCGCCGCGTTGCTCAACAAGCAGATTTGATTTTGTTTGTTGTGGCTGGCGACATTACGAAGGTGGAATACGCAGCGCTTTCGCAGTTGCGGGAAGCCGGAAAACCGATGTTATTAGTGTTTAATAAAATTGACCAGTATCCCGATGCAGACAGGCTGGCAATTTATCATAAAATTCGAGACGACCGCGTGAGAGAATTGTTGTCTCCCGATGAAATTGTGATGGCGGCGGCTTCGCCTTTGACGGCGAGGGCGGTGCGCCGTCCCGACGGAAGTATGGGCGTGCAAATGACTCGCAGTTTGCCACAAGTGCACGATTTAAAATTAAAGATTTTGGAGATTTTAGACCGGGAAGGCAAATCTTTGGTCGCGCTGAATACGATGCTCTGTGCGGGGGATATTAACGAGCAGTTGGTGCAGCGAAAAATGGAAATTCGAGATGAGGCGGCTAATCGAATTATCTGGAATGCGGTAATGACGAAATCGGTGGCGATCGCACTTAATCCAATTACTGTAGTTGATATTCTTAGCGGTGCGGTAATAGATGTGGTGATGATATTAACTTTATCTAAAGTTTACGGCATTGCGATGACGGAAGCGGGCGCGGTGGAATTGCTGCAAAAGATTGCGATTAGTATGGGGGGAATTACTGCGGGCGAATTGTTGGCTAATTTTGGTTTGAGCTCGTTGAAAGGATTGTTGGGTTTGGCAACGCCGGCGACGGGGGGTTTGGCTTTAGGGCCTTATTTATCGGTGGCGGTGACGCAAGCTGCGATCGCGGGGGTTTCTTCCTACGGTATCGGTCAAGTTACTAAGGCTTATTTGGCTAATGGTGCTTCTTGGGGAGATGATGGGCCAAAGGCTGTGGTGAGCAAGATTTTGTCTTCTTTGGATGAGGATTCTATTTTAAATCGGATTAAGGAGGAGTTGCGGGCTAAGTTGGATTTGGGAAGTGTGGAAAAACAGAAATTTGAGTGAAAAGAAGGAAGTCAGGACACGGATTTTGGCACGGATACACAGATTAATTATCGACAGTGAGTAGTTATTTGTTATTTGTTATTTGTGAGGAACTACCAATGCCCGATGCCCGATGCCCGATGCCCGATGCCCTGCGCGGGCCGATGCCCGATGCCCGATGCCCGATGCCCGATGCCCAATTCCTAATATTATGTTATTAACCATCTCTACAACTCGCGTCCCTGCTACAGATTTGGGCTATTTGCTGCACAAACATCCCGATCGCCATCAATCCTTTCCGATGACTTTCGGGCAAGCCAGCGTGTTTTATCCAGAGGCAAATGCAGAAAGGTGTACGGCGGCTTTACTGTTAGATGTCGATCCGGTAGGTTTGGTGCGGGGCAAGTCGAAATCGGGCGATCGCCCCCTCGACCAATACGTGAACGATCGCCCCTACGTTGCCTCTTCGTTTCTGTCTGTCGCCCTCGCCAAAGTCTTTAGTACAGCTCTATCCGGTCGCTGCAAAGACCGCCCAGAGCTCGCAGAAACAGCTATTCCTTTGACAGTTAATCTGTCGGTTTTGCCCTGTCGCGGTGGCGAGAAATTCCTGCGGCAAATGTTTGAGCCGCTTGGGTATCAAGTCGCAGCAAAACCCCTGATTCTTGACGAGCAATTTCCCGAGTGGGGCGCGAGTCCTTACTTTTTTGTGGAACTGCAAAATACAGTTCGTTTGGCGGATTTGTTAAGCCATCTTTACGTGCTAATTCCCGTGTTGGATGACGACAAACATTATTGGGTGGGCGATGATGAAATCGAGAAGTTATTGCATCACGGTGAAGGTTGGTTGAACGCGCATCCCGCCCGCGAACAAATTGCCAACCGCTATCTGAAACGCCAGCGCCGTCTGACGCGAATTGCTGTGGCACAGTTAGCAGAAGAAGCTCATATCGACCCTGAGGATCTCGAAGTTTCTCATCAGCAAGAAGAGGAAGTTTTAGAACAGCGAATTAGCTTGAATCAAGAGCGTTTGGAAGCTGTGACGGAGGTTTTAAAGCAAAGCGGTGCTAAGCGAGTGGTAGATTTGGGCTGCGGTGAGGGAAAACTGCTGAAACTGCTTTTGAAAGAAAGCTCGATCGAACAAATTACAGGCGTCGATGTGTCCTTTCGGGCTTTGGAAATTGCCAGGGAACGTTTGCAAATCGATCGATTGTCTCCCGCACAGCAATCTCGCATTCAACTAATTCAAAGTTCGCTGATTTATCGGGACACCCGCTTGACTGGTTTTGATGCGGCGACGGTAATTGAAGTGATCGAACATCTGGATTTAGAACGGTTAGCTGCTTTTGAGCGGGTTTTGTTTGAATTTATCCGACCGAAAAGTGCGATCGTCACAACTCCAAATATTGAATATAATGTTCGGTTTGAAAACTTACCGGCGGGCAAATTTCGCCACCGGGATCACCGCTTTGAGTGGACAAGGGCCGAATTTCAAGCTTGGGCGAATGGGGTTGCCGAACGCTTTGGCTGTGGGGTTGAGTTTCGTTGTGTGGGAACTGAAGATTTAGAAGTAGGTTCGCCTACGCAAATGGCAATATTCGAGATGTAAAATCTATTAACTGGTTTAACTGGTTACCAGGCAGAGCCTGGTAACCAGTAAACGAGTAAAAATCTATATTATTAAATAAACAATGAAAATTACTTTTCCAGAACTATCCCTAGTCGTTCTCATCGGTGCATCCGGTTCCGGCAAATCCACCTTTGCGCGGCAGCATTTCCTACCTACAGAAATCATTTCATCGGATTACTGCCGCGGTCTGGTTTCCGACGACGAAAACAATCAAGCGGCCACCGCTGATGCTTTTGAAGTATTGCATTTAATCGCTGCTAAACGTCTGGGTGCAGGTAAGCTAACTGTGATTGATGCCACCAACGTTCAGCCGGAAAGCCGCAAACCTTTGTTGGAATTAGCCCGAAAATACCATTGCTTTTTGGTTGCTATTGTGCTAGATTTACCAGAAAAATTGTGTGGCGATCGCAACCAACAGCGTCCCGATCGCAATTTCGGAAATCATGTAATTCGCCGCCACGTTCAGAATTTAAAGCGATCGCTCAAATCTCTAGATAGGGAAGGATTTCGGTACGTTTACGTCCTCCGTTCCCCAGAGGAAATCGACGCGGTGGAAGTCGAGAGACAACCTTTGTGGAACAATCGCAAAGGCGACAGCGGCCCTTTTGACATTATCGGCGACGTTCACGGATGCTGCGACGAATTGGAACAATTGCTGCAACAGTTGGGCTATCAAATTATCGAAAAATCCAGCGAATCCGATTTGGGGAATTTTCCCACCTACGCGCACCCGGAAGGGCGTAAAGCCGTGTTTTTGGGCGATTTGGTCGATCGGGGCCCGCGCATTCTCGACACCCTCAAACTCGTGCGAAACATGGTACTCGCAGAAACAGCTTTGTGCGTACCTGGAAACCACGACATCAAACTGCTGCGAAAACTAAACGGCAAAAATGTCAAAATCAACCACGGACTCGAACAAACCTTAGCAGAAATTGCCGCTTTACCGGATGAATTGCGCGAATCAGCAGTACGAGAAATTCGCCAATTTTTAGATAGTTTGATTGGGCATTACGTCCTCGATGGCGGAAAATTAGTCGTCGCCCACGCCGGGATGAAAGCTGAATTTCAGGGACGCGCATCGGGCCGCATTCGAGATTTCGCCTTGTACGGAGAAACAACTGGCGAAATCGATGAATTCGGCTTGCCCGTCCGCTACAATTGGGCCGCCGAATATCGAGGTCAGGCAGCGGTTGTTTACGGACACACCCCCGTTCCAGAAACAGAATGGTTGAACAATACTGTTGATATTGACACGGGCTGCGTTTTCGGAGGCAAACTAACAGCTTTGCGGTATCCCGAAAGAGAATTTGTCAGCGTTCCTGCTGCTAGAATTTACTGCGAACCTGCTAAGCCGATCGCCTTTCAATACGGCCAAACTCCACTTAACAATAGAGACATGAATTCACCCGTTATCAATAGCGGTTTGGCGACAGGGAATCTCACCGCCCAACAGCAGTTTGATGACGTACTAGACATTAGCGACGTACTCGGAAAACGCATTATTTCAACTCGCCTGCAACGTAACATTACGATTAAAGAAGAAAATGCGATCGGCTCTCCGGAACTTACGGTGATATTTTTATCTAATTAGAGAAGCAAGCTAATACGCGTTCTCGAAAATTATCAAAGTTTGAAAAGCCAT
>NZ_SRRZ01000218.1 GCF_013179805.1 Microcoleus asticus IPMA8
ACTATTATTCGCGAAAAATCTTCTCTTCATCCCTTGGGCTTGTCTTGGCAACTAGAATAACTGCTCCCTCTATTTATTGAGCCGATACGAAAATTCTTCGTTACTAACATTCCAAAGAGGGGCGAGATGATTAGTTACACCTGCATTGTTAATGAGCAAATCTGGGGGCGAGTAGTTGGCCAGCATTTCTGTGGCCCAAGCTTTTACGCGATCGTCGTTGGCGACATCCAAACAAGTAAAATTGTGGGGCGAACTATATTTTTTGTTGAGCTTTTCCACTGCTTCGGAAGAACGGGCGCATCCCAAAACTGTATGTCCCAATTCAATAAACTTTTCGGTCAGGGCAAGACCGAGACCGCGACTGACTCCGGTAATTACAATTAATTTTGTCATAGATTTGCTGAATTTTGAGATTAAGTAATACAATACATATTTACTGGTCTGTTGACAAATCGATCGCAGGGGGAAAGCATGAAAGTAAAAGCAGCAGTTGCTCGCAGTGCCGGCAAACCTTTGAGCATTGAAACGGTTGATCTAGATGGGCCGCAGCCTGGAGAGGTGTTGGTGGAAATTAAAGCCACTGGTGTTTGTCACACTGACGCTTACACTCTTTCCGGCGCCGATCCTGAAGGTTTGTTTCCTGCTATCTTAGGCCACGAGGGAGCCGGGATAGTCGCAGAAGTTGGGGCGGGAGTAACGAGTGTCAAAGTGGGCGATCGAGTAATTCCTCTATACACTCCCGAATGCCGCAACTGCGAATATTGTTTGAGCGGCAAAACTAATCTCTGTCAAGCAATTCGCGTGACTCAAGGCCAGGGAGTGATGCCCGACGGCACGAGCAGGTTTTCTATAGACGGACAGAAACTTTACCATTACATGGGAACTTCTACCTTCGCTAATTATACAGTATTGCCGGAAATTGCAGTAGCAAAAATTCGCGAAGATGCTCCTTTTGATAAAGTTTGTTTGATCGGTTGCGGCGTAACAACTGGCATCGGCGCTGTCATAAATACTGCGAAAGTAGAGCCTGGTTCTAATGTGGTAGTTTTCGGTTTGGGCGGCGTGGGTTTGAATGTAATTCAAGCGGCTCGAATGGTGGGAGCTAACATGATTGTCGGCGTAGACATGAATCCCAACAAGCGAGAGATGGCGGAAAAATTCGGCATGACTCACTTTGTCAATCCCCGCGAAGTCGAAGGCGATTTAGTGCCTTATTTAGTAGATTTAACCAAAGGCGGAGCAGATTACAGTTTTGAATGTATCGGCAACATTAATGTGATGCGTCAAGCTTTGGAATGCTGCCACAAAGGTTGGGGTGTGAGCGTAATTGTCGGGGTAGCGGGAGCCGGTCAAGAAATTAGTACCCGCCCGTTTCAGCTAGTAACTGGCAGAGTCTGGAAAGGTACGGCTTTCGGGGGGGCAAAAGGTAGAACTGATGTTCCTAAGATTGTTGATTGGTACATGGACGGTAAAATTGATATTGATAGTTTGGTATCTCGGGTAATGCCGATCGAACAAATTAACGAAGCTTTTGATTTAATGCACAAAGGCGAAGTAATTCGCACAGTTTTGACTTTTTGAAGGAAGAAGTTCGGCAACGGATTTTGTAACGGATGTAATACAGATTAATTCCCAATTTCCAATTATGCTCTCTGAATCCCTAAAACTGCACAAAGAATATAAAAGTTTCGGCGGCCAACTAGGCTTTTACAGTCATCAATCCTCCGCTTGCAACAGCGAGATGAAATTCGCTGTTTACCAGCCGCCGCAAGCTTTATCTCAACCCGTACCAGTTTTGTATTTTCTATCAGGTTTAACCTGCACGGAAGAGAACTTTATGGCAAAAGCGGGAGCGCAGCAATTGGCGGCAAAATACGGGTTAATGCTGGTTGTGCCCGACACTAGCCCGCGCCAGACTGGTATTCCTGGAGAAGATGACGATTGGGATTTAGGAAGTGGTGCGGGTTTTTATGTTGATGCGACAGCCGCACCTTGGAATGCTCACTATCGAATGTACAGTTATGTGGTTGATGAATTGCCGAATTTAATCGCCGAAAATTTTCCAGCGATACCGGAAAAACAGGGAATTTTCGGTCATTCGATGGGCGGACACGGGGCGTTAATTTGCGCTTTGAAAAATGGCGATCGCTATCTTTCAGTTTCCGCTTTTGCGCCTATTTCCGCGCCAATGCGCTGCCCTTGGGGACAAAAAGCTTTTGCAAACTACCTCGGCAGCGACCAAGAGATTTGGAAGGCTTGGGATGCTAGCGAATTGGTTGTGGCAGCACCATATAACCGCCCGATTCTGATTGACTTCGGGACGGCTGATTCGTTTCTTGCTGACGGGCAGTTGTTACCGGAAGTGTTCGCGGAGGCTTGTGCAAAAGCGGGACAGCCGCTAACTTTAAGGATGCAGGAAGGTTACGATCACAGCTATTATTTTATAGCGAGTTTTATGGAGGATCACATTCGGCATCACGCTGCTGTTTTGTGCGGGTAGTTCCTAGCAGGAAGCAGGCAAGATGCCTGCTCCACAACAACTGGTTCTTAGGCTCTGCCTGGGAACCGATATCCAGAGGCTCTGCCTCGAATTGCTGCCATGAAATGTGGAGGCAGAGCCTCCCGATCTGCTTTACCAGGCTCTGCCTGGTAACGAGTGAACTCGCTTCTACGACAGGTATTTTCGGTTAATTAAGATCGATCGGAAATACCCAGTCTTTATACTTGCTGTCGCGATTTTCGATAATTCCGGTTAGTTTGTCCAAAATCTTTTCGGTGATGGGTCGGTTTTTGGGCAATTGATAGTTTTCTACTCGGTTAATTGGCGTAATTTTGGCTGCGGTTCCGCAGAGAAAAATTTCGTCTGCAATCAACAGTTCCGATCTATCAACTGGTCTTTCTGTGACTTCAATTCCTAAGTCTCTAGCGATAGTTATAACGCTGTCTCTGGTAATTCCTTCGAGAATATCTTGCTCGAAACCGGGAGTAATTAATTTACCGTTTCTGGCGACAAATATGTTCATTCCTGAAGCTTCGCTGACTTTTCCCTGAGTGTTCATCATAATTGCTTCGTCGAAGCCGGATTCTACTGCTTCTGTTTTGGCTAAAGCTGAGGTGATGTAAGCACCGCTAATTTTACCTCTTAAGGGCAAACTGCGGTCTTCTTGGCGGTACCAAGAGCTAATTCTACAGTTGACTCCTTGTTTGGGCAAATAGTCTGAGAGTTCTAATCCGTAAACAAAAAAGTCGGTTTCTACGTTGTGCAGTCGGGGGGCAATTCCTAAACTGGATGTGTAGACGAAAGGGCGGATATAAAATGATTTTGTTGGCTGGTTTTTCTGGACAAAATCAATGATTATTTGTTGTATTTTGCTGGCTGGCAAATCGCAGTGGAGGAAGCTGGCACTTTGACTTAATCTTTGACAGTGGCGGTCTAATCTAAATAGCAAGATTCGATCGGCATTTTGGGGGTCGGGAATTCCCCGCAACCCGCCTAAAACTCCGGTTCCGTAGTGCAGTGCGTGGGTGGCTATGGAAATTTTGGCGTCGGTAAATGGGAGAAATTGGTTTTGAAAGTAGGCAATTGGCAGAAAACTATCCATGATTCAAGCTGGCGATGAGTTTTGCAGTCCGCGAGGAATGGTGAATTTGGTTATATTACCATAAGTTATACCATTTTAGATTTGAGATTAAAGAATTGAAGAATTGGAAATGACTGATTCGATATAAGTTTGGATCGCGCACAGTTCCATTGTTTTTTTAACTGGGATTATTATCTGGTTATATCTATTTATAAAATAATATCAAGAGCGGTCTGTTTGGTTGATAATTGTTTTGGGGAAAAGTGCGATCCTCTTCGAGGGCTTCGCTAACGACTACAAACAAAAATCAACCAAAGGGCAACTATGGCACGCAAATGTTTCATCATTGAAATGGGGATGGGTATAGACCAGCACGGGCAGGAACCGACTGTAGCCTGTGCAAGGGCTGTACGGAATGCGATCGCCAATAATGCTCTCCTAGGCGTCTGGGAAGTGGCAGGTTTGAGCGACCCCAATCAGATGATTGTTGAGGTTAAGGTCGCCGTTCCTTACCCGGAACAAGTGCGCGCCGAAGAGGTGTTGGCCGTACTCCCTTTTGGCAGCAAAACTCTGATTGTGGAGCAAGGGGGCATGATTGTGGCAGGAAGGGCGATCGCCTCTCTGAATGATAAAAATGATGAAATGCTAATCGCTGTGGCGGCTGTGAGTGTTTTTGTGGAAACTGAAGACTAATTAATTTTGTATTGTTTGAATAAATCGCCCGATCGCACTTTTTTGTTTCCGCGATCGGGCGATCGTACGCCTGTCTGTTAAAAAACGATTAATTTAGACTATGTTGTAGGGTTCCCCGGAGAGTTCGCATGAAATACGGTAGAAAATCTGAGGGTTTGAGGCATCTTACAATAGGTCTGTTGCAGGCTAAGGCTTATTTGCGCCTACCCACTTAATTTTGAAGTTTTAATTGATAATTTTTAATTTCTCAGGCGACCGGGTATGTAAGCAATCCAGCAAAACCCTACGATTAATAACAGCCAGGTTGCTGTAATATTGTTGCCCAACAAGCTGCGGAGAAAATCTTCCATTGTTCTCAAAAATTATAGGGTTTCAAAGAATTTATTGCTCTTCCCTCTCAAAACACAAAAGGTAGAGTCCGATCGCCTAAAACGCGATCGGACTCTACCTCTTCTACTTCATATTATGGCTGGCTGGTATCTGCCAACATTTGGTTAACCATTTGCAAGTGCGCCTGAAGGTTCGGCAACTTCTGGGTAGCCCAAGCCTTCAAGTCGGGATCTTGTCCCTGTTGAGATTGAGCCTGAAACAGAGCAATAGCCTGATTGTGGCTGTCGATCATCGCTTGCTTGTAAGCAGTGTCAAAACTTCTACCGGAGAGTCCCGAAAGTCGATCCATCAAAGCTGTGTTCTGGGTACTCATATCGGCTGGCAATTCAACCTGCTTTTGCATTACTAACTGCATCAGCTCTTGATTTGCCCGAGTGTGTTCCTCTACCATTTCTTGCCCGTATTGTTTCACACCAGCACTAGAACCGCGTTGGACTGCCAATCTGCCGAGCTCCACTTCCAGCATACCAAGTTGACCTGCTTGCATGACAAAGGTTCTGTCTCTGCTGCTGAGAGAATTAGGCGAAGTTTCGCCACCTCTTGGACTGTTGGGAGAACGGCCCGGATTGTTGTTGCTGGGGGTATTTGGACTGTTGGGAGAACCACCGCCGGGACTATTATTGTTGTTGGGATCGCTAACAGGAGAGTCAGGAGGATTAAGATTGTTGGAATCGTTTTGAGCAAGATCGAAAACTCGATCGCCCGACTGGCTGAAGCCGTGAGTCTGGCGATTTAATTCTGCGAATCCTGGCACAGCTATCAAGGAACTCACACCGGCAATTCCGGCAACAGTAACCAATTTTTTGAACAAACTTTTGCGATTAAGTGAAGTCATGAATTTCTAAGCCTCTAAGTTTTCAAAATTACGTAAAGCAAAGCTATCCCGTAGGGTATCGCCCGAAACTAGCGATGGGACGGTGTACTGCCTTTCCGAAACAAGTTGATCAAACCAAACGCGCCTAAGGCTCCCAGCCACCCCAAATTGTTGGGGCTATCGCGCCGAGCACTCAAAACTCCAGAATTAGTATCAGCCGGCGTCGATGTAGTACCGGTTGTACCGGTTGTACCCGTTGTGTCTGTACCTGTTGTACCGGTTGTACCCGTTGTACCCGTACCTGTCGTACCGCTTGTACCGCTTGTACCCGTGCCACTCGTACCCGTTGTATCCGTGCCAGTCGTACCCGTTGTACCCGTTGTACCCGTTGTACCCGTGCCAGTCGTACC
>NZ_SRRZ01000219.1 GCF_013179805.1 Microcoleus asticus IPMA8
AATTGGGAGTGAAATTATGTTCAACTAAGCAAATCGAAAATTATTTTGCTCACTGCTGTTACTGTACCTCTTAGTCACGCAAAGTGCTGTATTCACAGTATTCTGAAAGAGTACCATCTGGATACTTTTCCATCATCAGAGAAAAGACAATTGAGCCTTGTGCGAGTGTAAGACTCTTTTCATACTTCCACCATGTTTTTTTTGTTGAAGATGACCAGTAATTTGTTTTTATTTCAAGAGTTTCTGGACAAAGACTTTACTCACATCAAAACGAGCGACTCCTTTGCTAATTGATGTATCACCTTGTTGATATGTTTTAACTATTTTTTCACTCGTCTAACTCAAATAAGGTTTCATTTCTTCCGCTTATCTACGGAATTTAGTGTCCCACATATAAATGCAAGATGCTGTAGCTCTCTACTTTGTGGTAGCAATCCCTAACTTAGCTCCCTTAATTCGGCGTAATCGATCCATAACTTCCACAACACTTCCATGATTGACGCTTTTATCCGCATTCAGCACAATTAAGGCGCTCGGATTTGACCCCATCACTTGTCGCACCGTACTCTCAATCTGGTCTAAGTTGACTAACTTTTTATCAACCATGAATTTTCCCTGAGCATCGAGCGTGACGGTAATTTTAGCAGGCGAGTCCTGAACTTGAGACGTTGATGCTTTCGGTAAATTTACGGGCAGACCCTGGGATTTGGATAAAGACAAAGAGGAAACAATTAGAAATGTCAATATGGCGAAGACCACATCAATCATTGGCACGATGTTGATCTGGGGAATATTATCAGGTTCATCGGGTAGACGCATAGTTAGATTCTCTTGGTAGTTTTTCGTAGCGGTGACGGTACAATAACTCTAGCTGGCCTCCGGCTTCCTGAATATAAGCTATCTGCTGTAAGTAAAACCCGCGAAACATATTGGCAAATAGGAGCGTAAAAATTGCCACCACTAACCCCAGTGCCGTAGAGATGAGGGCTTCGCTAATCCCAGCGGTAACACCTGCGGCATTGGTGCCAGTGGCATCCCCCAGTTTGAGGGAACCAAAGGTAGTAATTAACCCCAAAACAGTTCCGAGCAACCCAAATAACGGGGAAAGGCTGATAATGGTGTCAAATATTGTATTGAATCGCTTCAGGATGGGGATTTCTGCCTGAGCGCCACTCTCTAGGGCCAAACGAAATTCTTCGATGTTGGGCGAGTCTAATTCTAAAGCTTCTAAAAAAATCCGGGCTAGGGGCAAATCGCCGTTTACTTGTAACTTTTTGATGGCGGAATCTGGGTTTTGACTGTATATCTGTAGCACTTCCCGCACCACTCGCCGCTGCCGCCGATTTACCCTAAACCAAAAGGCAAGACGCTCTATGATCAGCGCTAATGCTGCGATTGACGAGGCAAACAGCGGCCAAGCAACAATGCCTGCGGCCTTAAAAATGTAAATGAGACTATCCATTGGTTTGTACTCTCGCTAGCTCTGTTGAATGATCGCAAGCTGCCTAATGGTGCAATTAGCCCGATCGAAGGCTGGTAGAGTTTCTGCGTCAAGTCGGTATCAGTGATTCAGACTGCGAATTGTTTCACTCAAGCGCGATCGCGATCGCACAAACGCACTACCTGTATGTGACTATCTTCGTCTTTACCCAAAATGCTTCTACTGCGATCTCGACCGATTTTTCTCCCAGTGCTTGCTTGCTAAAGATTTGCGTTAGGACTTGACAATAATCTTCAATAATTTAAAAGATTTTCAACTAGGTTTCCACAAAATTCAGTGTTTGTCAAGCCATCATCCACAATTTTAAATAAGATTTGTTTATATAAATAGTATTAAACTTTTTTGATTGTTATGTAATAATCTTCTCTGAAAAGCTTGAGAATATGGAAATTTATTGGTAGATTACGGGCTAAAGTATTGTATTTAAGGCATTGTGGAACCTTGCCCTGCCAGAATCAGAACATTGACAGCACCCACAAGAGCGACGTAGGCGCACCCACAGGAAATGCTGATCGGTAGCGTCTACTCGCTATATCAAAATAAAATAATGAAAATTAATTGCAAGAGTCTTGAACAGGGTGACAGTCTTCTTATAGGATGGGTAGGTTCATCATTGATAGCAAGCTCAAGCGGCAGTTGGTAGCTTGTTTCGGGTGATGTGGGAGAGCCAGCGAGGATGTTGCCAACCCATCCATAAAGGAGATTGATAAGGCATGAGTTTTTCAAATGTTTCGGCGACGCAAAGACAACAACAAGAAGAAGGTCTCAAAAAAGTTCTGGCGCTCAGTCTGTTAGCCTCAACCTTCCTGCACGGTGTCGCGCTGCCGTTGAGCCTCAAGTTGGTCAAACCTGCTGAATTTGCAGAAGATGCCATTGAAATTGTTATGCTTGATGAGCCCAAAGTAGAGGAAACCCAGCCTGAGCCGGCTATTCAAGAAAAGGTATCTCCCCCGCCTGAGACGTTCAAACCAGAACCGCCACCAGAGCCAACTCCCCCAGAGGAGTCACCGGTAGCGGCAACGCCCCCGCCGATTCCAGAGGAGCCACCGGTAGCGGCAACGCCCCCGCCGATTCCAGAGGAGCCACCGGTAGCGGTAACGCCACCACCAGAGATTAAGAAAGAGTTGCCCTTAACGGAAACTCCGCCACCAACTCCTCGGGAGCCTTCCCTCGCACCTCAACAGGATTTCAATTCCCCAGAAACTCCTAAAACCCCGATCGCCAGGGAACCCGAAACCCCCTCGCCCGCTCCTCCACAAAGCGAACCACCCGTTATCGCCTCCCGCCCCAAGGGTGCTGGGAGTCTCCCAGACTTTACAAAAGATGCTGGAAATCCCAACTCCTCCGACAGCCCTGAAAAAAATAACCCGCTCTCCTCATCTGCTTCGGCGGGTAGCGGGGAGCCTTCCTCAGAGCCATTAAATCCTTCTTCCGGGCCCATACAGCGATCGCCCGCGGCTGGCTCGCCAGTCACAGCTACTAGGCCCGGAGGCGGAGGCAATTCTGGAAATGCGATCGGGGATGTAGGAAACCTCGCCTCCTCTGATAGCCCTGGAGGAAGTGCGTCGAACTCACCATCCGGTGCCAGCGAAAATGGCGACATACCTTCCTCAGAGCCATTTGCGGCTGGTTCGGGGCGATCGCCCCGAACGCCTGGGGCTGGTTCGCCAGTCACGACCACCAGGCCAGGAGGCGGCGGCAATTCTGGAAATGCGATCGGAGATGTAGGAAACCTCGCCTCCTCTGGTAGCCCTGGAGGAAGTGCATCGAACTCATCACCCGGTGGAGGTGGAAATGGTGGCGGGGGTTCGTCAGGACCATTTGGCAGCGGTTCGGGGCCAGTGCCAAAACCGACAAATCCAAGAAGAGGGGGGAGTCCTTCGCGCCCTTCCGGTCCGCCTCCCGGCACTTGCATTAGCTGCGGTAAACCTGAATATCCGAGCGCAGCCAGACAACAAGGGCGGGAAGGCCGAGTGGAAGTCATGTTTGACGTTGACCCCAACGGTAAGGCATTCAACATCGCGATCTTGACTTCGAGCAAGCACGACGACTTCGATAGCGCAGCAATTAAAACAGTAGAAAAATGGAAATTTGCCTCATCAGAGAGTGGCATTCAAGGAAAAACAGCATCCATTACCTTCCGGCTCAATGACTAGGGATTTTTTTGAGACTCTAGCAATGTGGCTGGGAATTGTATAGCACCGTCCCAGGAATAGCAAAGTTAAAAGTTGAATTTTTTGTGAATTATGAATTTGGTAATGTCGTCAGCAATATTAAGTAAACTTCAGCGAGTTGGACTCGCTCTATTACTTGGTTCCAACTTGGGAATGGCTCTGTTGTTTGCCAACCCTCACAGCGCAATGGCAGGAGTAATTACTTTACCCGATGGCGGACGTTGCGAGGGAGAATTGAGTGATGGAAAACTCAGTGGCCCCAGCATCTGTCAATATGCCAACGGCGATCGCTACGAAGGCCAATTTCTCAACGGCCAACCTCACGGTCAAGGCATTTATACCTTTAAAGAAGGAGGTAAATACCAAGGAGAATTTGCCTTGGGTGAATTCAACGGTCAAGGTGTCCGCGAATTTGCTAACGGCAACCGCTACGAAGGCAGTTTTAAAAATGGTGAATTCGATGGTACAGGCACTTTTACCTCAACTAACGGGATTCGTTACGAAGGCTCTTTTACCAATAGTTCTCCCAGCGGTCGAGGGGCTTTTACGTTCAGTAATGGCACTCGTTGCGAAGGAGATATTAAAGAAGGAAAAGTTAACGGCAAAGGCGTCTGTCAATATGCTAATAAGAACCGCTACGAAGGAGAGTTGCTGAATAATCTACCTCACGGGCAGGGAATTTATACCTTTGCTGAAGGAGGCCGTTATGAGGGGCAATTTAGTGAAGGGCAATTTCACGGTAAAGGGGTTCGCGAATATCCGAACGGCAACCGCTATGAAGGAGAGTTTGTGAAGGGCAACACTCAAGGTCAGGGGTTGTTTACTTTTAAAGAAGGGGGACGTTATCAAGGGTCGTTTGACAATGGAGAATTTAGTGGTGAAGGTGTCCGTGAGTTCGCCAATAGAAATAGCTATAAAGGTACTTTTGTCAAGGGTAAGATGAGCGGAAAAGGAGTTTACGTTTTTGCGAATGGCGATCGCTGCGAAGGCGAATTTAGCGAGGGTCAGTTCAACGGCAAAGGTACTTGCATTTACGCCAATGGCGATCGCTATCAAGGTGAATTCCTCAACGGGCAAAAACACGGGCAAGGTTCTTATATATATGCAGATGGAACGAAGGTAGAGGGAAATTGGCAACAGGGGCAGCTCCAAAAATAACTTTATAACCTATTTCTCCCTACTTTTTTTACCCCCCCTCCTCACCAATGACATTAATGCGCTTTACAGCCGGCACATCGGCGTTTTATAGCTTTTTTAATTTTGTGAGCGTAGGGGAGGGCTTTTAATTTCACATCCGATTTACACAGGGTCTTTTTTCGGATTTTCTGGATTGCTCGAAGAAGAGTTATTTTTTTAACTGCAGATCTACGTGTATAGAACCCATTTGAGATCTTTTGACGATCCCGGCAGCAGGCGATCTACTCATAGCCGGCGATCTACTCACAGTCGGCGATCTACTCGTAGCGGGCGTGAAGCTCATAGCAGTCAATTGCCTGCTGTGAGCTATTTGTTGAGGTTTTGGGGTTTAAAGCTTAGCCTGGAAAGGTTTTCAAGTTGGTTGTCCCCGCTGACGCTCGTTGATGTAAAATTATCATCAAAACACTTCGAGAGAAATGGCGTACTCTACTAATCTCACAGATGCTGAATGGGAAGTTTTGTCACCCTTACTCTCTCAAATATTGCCGCTAAAAAAGAAAACTCTACCCCCTAGCTGGACTCAAAGAGAAATTTTAAATGGCATCGCCCGATCGACTCAAGAATGGTTGCAATTGCGCAGACGCGACCATTAGATTTACCTCCCTACTCAACCGTATATTGGCATTACAAACAGTGGCGCTCT
>NZ_SRRZ01000022.1:0-4755 GCF_013179805.1 Microcoleus asticus IPMA8
TATTTTACCTGTTTATCTTGCACACTTTTCTTGATCGGACGATCGCATAACCAGGCCGTGTAACCTTTCTGCACTTATCCAGCAAGCCCTATCTAGGGAAAAAGTTAGACTGCGAACTCGAATATCGTCATTTTTTATATCTAGTGGCTGTTGGAGGTTTTGCGGGTAGACGAGAATTGCATTTTGGCACTTTAAGGCATTTGCGTAAGCAACTATTTGATGACGGTCATCACTGCCTACTTTATCGGGAGTTTTGTATTTTGTATCGAGGACGTATTGGACTTTTTTTGTGGCAATATCGCACAGCAGTAAGTCAATCCGATCGAAATAGTTTTGGTCATGTGTAACTCGGTGTTGTTGTTTGACAAAAAAGCCTTTTGGTGTATTTGCTTTGAGCCATTCAGCGACAAATTGTTCATATAAATTAGCCATGTCTATGAGAAAAGGGAGCATTTCGCGATCGCCTGTTTCGTGACTCGGCCCTGTGTTATCTAAAAAGAATCGACATAAGGCGTGTAAAAGTTGATAATCTTGATTCAAACGGTGATAATTTCTATCAACACAAGCTTCTGATTTAAAATGTTTTAATGTAACAAATCCTTGGAGTGCGTGAAAAGCTTTTCGCACAGTGGATGAAACAGATTCACGGCACAAACCGCTGCGGCCAATTATGAAGAGTGTCCAAGCGAGTATTTGATTGTCTTCGATATCGCCTGTTTGTTCGTTATAGTGGCATTTTAGTTTAACATCCCAAGGTTTTTGCAGGGCTGACCGCAAATCGACGCGACCGCGAATGTAGGCGAGTCTTTCGGTTTTGGATAAGTAATCGCGATATAATCCTTTGCGACAGCGTTCTAGGATTTTATGGGCAAGAATGTTAGCTAATGTCTCGTAAATTTGTTCTAAAAATTGGCATTTAATCTGTCCGTGTGGAAAATTGATCTTCAGGTTGTAGGCATAGTCAAGCATTCCGAAGAGGTTGTTTATGGGAACCTTGGGGCGGATGGAGATGTGAAATTCTGGAGTGATTGGAATGTTGCCAACTCTGCCTTTTGATTTTAAGTGCCATTGATATTTTGTTTTAAAGTTGGGAAATTCTATCTCGATTTCCTTGGCATAATTATAGTATATTTTCTGTCCTACTGATTCGGGGATTGAGTCTTGTTCAAAAGTTGCTAATTGATATTCTGTAAGTTCGATAATTCGGCGGGATTCTGGTTTCATAATTGTGGTGGATGCGGTAACGCCACCGTATCGGCGTTAATGACGGCGTTAGATTGTCAATAGCCCAATTTATTCTTGATATTCTCCCAGAGAAACTCATCCATTTTTTCCAGGTTATCAAAGAAGTATTCTTCGAGGTATGGCTCAATTTCCATTTGCCAAATATCTTGGATATCTTCAGCTAAGGTTTTTGTCAAAAAGAAGGAGATGCCTAATTCATAGTGTTTGTTGTTAATTGCGCGATTGACATCTTCTAGAAGGCTAGTTAATTTATCAACTGGAAAACCTGTTTTTTCTCTGTGGTGATACTGTCGCAGCACTTCATAATTGGGATAAACGGGAATGAATGCGAAGCGGCGGCGGAGTGCGTTATCCACTAAGGCAATAGAACGGTCTGCTGTGTTCATTGTGCCGATGATACGGACATTGGTAGGGATTCTAAATTCTTCGCCACTGGCTAATTTAACGGTGCGATCGCGGTCATCAAGCAAATACATTAACTCGCCAAAGACTTGAGATAAATTTGCGCGATTAATTTCATCAATAATGAGAACACAAGTGTCTTCACAGACTTCGGCTTTTTCGCAGAATTCTAGGAACCTACCGGGAACTATGGGATAAGTTAATTGCCCATCTTGACTTTGAGGACGGATGCCTTGAATAAAGTCTTCATAAGTATAAGCTGGATGAAATTGGATAATGTCTGAGAAACCGTCACCGCCACCGACTAAGTGTTGGGCGAGTTTTTGAGCGAGGAAGGTTTTTCCGGTTCCGGGGGGACCTTGGATGATGGTTTGGCTTTTGCGGTGAATGGTGTGTATCCATTGGGTTAGTTGGGTTGTTTGAAAACCAGTTATTTCGGAAAATTTTTCTAGTTGATATACTGGATTAAATTCCTTTTCATATACTGAAAAATATTGACTTATAAGAAGAGGTAAATCATTGTCATACTGATTTGAAATCAAAAATAATGGAAATACTTTTTTAAACGTTTGTGCTATTATCTGAATTAACTGTTGTGCAGAATATCCTAATACTTCTTCTCCTTCAAGCGATCTAGCAACCTGAATATTAGTAATTTTATGCTGACCCTCAAATTTTAGTGTTTGTTTGGCAACTAAAGAAATAATACTTTTTAATAATTCATAAATACATTTTTGAGGTTTCATTATTGTCAGACGATATTCATGCACCGGGTAATTACAACGAATTATTTGGTTAGTTAAATAGCAATGATATTGATTAGGAAGATTATAACGTTTAAGGATATCAATTGCCAATGGGTCATTTATATAATTGCTTTCATAATTATCTCTCAAAATATCAATATCGTTAAATTCGGCACACAAACCAAAAGTTAAGTCTTGGTTATCAAATCTTAGCATTAGGCGAGCATTGTCTATATAATTGATATCTCCATAACCCAAAGACATACTATAAGCGACTGATTGTAAACCTTTTGTTTCAACGATCTCTCCAAATTGCTCCCACTTGATATTTATATATTTTTTTATAATATCAGGTAACAGCTCTTCCACCTGGCTGAAAATATATTTCAAGGGATTTTCAACATACTTCAAAAAATCATTTTTGTGTGCTATGTAAAAATCTGAGCTTGGGTTTTCATAAAATCGTGCCAATAAGTTAAATGTGCCTGCTGAAAAAGGAGATTCAGGATGTACAAAAAATTTTTCCATTTTTTATGTATGTTTAAGGTGACTCAATTGTTGTTCTTAAATTATTGTAGCCGATCGCCCTTCCCGACACCAGATATCTGAAATGCGATCGCACCCCCCATCCTTACCCTCATCAATTGCCCTGCCAAACCAGTAACACTGGCAAAACCTCTAACAACAGTTGCCGGAAAAGTTAAAACTGTGTCGAAACTATCTAAACGTGCTATATTCAACTCCGTAAACCCTGAACTGCCCTTTCAGGTATTGCAAATTTATAAACGAGTCAACTGAATGCTCTCTACTTTCAAGAAATTAGCTTCAATTGCCATCTTCTTTGTCGCAGTAAAACTTTTAGTTAACTATCCGCCTTTCAGAGAAGCAGAAAATTATATCGCAAATAGAAACCCAGCAAGTGCCACCTTAGACAATGGAACTCTGCAGCAAAAATCCAGCAGTCCGCCTCCCGTACCTCGCAAAAAATCACCGGAGCAAAAGTTCGATGTAGTAGTGTATGGCGATGAAGTACCGGGGATATGTGCGGCGATATGGGCTAAGAAAACTTTAGGCGCAAAGGGCAAAGTTGCGATCGTGCGATCGAACTACGGAAGAGCACCTTTGGGCGGCTTACTCACTCGCGGCGGTTTAGCTTACATCGATTTAGATAAAATCCCCGATTGGTACCGCCAACCCTACGCCCAATGTTTTAAGGAATTCTTAGATAAAGCGAATGCGCGCGAATCTTGCTTAGACCCAAAAAGGGCAGATCAAGCTCTCCGGCAAATGCTTTCAGCAGCAAAAGTCAGAGTAATTTCCAACTCAACTCTTACTCCCCGCGTCGTAGATAAAAAAATTGAATATGCCGAAGTAAAAGGCAGCAATCTAATAATTAAAGCCAACTCTTTTATTGACGTAACTCAAGACGCCGAATTCGCGAGAAAAGCCGGGTTATCTTATTATACAGGATATGAATCTCAAAATATAAAATCCAAAAATGAAACTTTAGCAGTCTCTGTAGTTCCGAGAATTACGGGTATAACGATGTCCGAATTTCGCAGCATAGAAGATGAAATTCTATACAATCGGCCTTTGGTAAAAAAGATTAAAGACAGCATTATGAAATCCAAAGATCCGGCTAGTACAAAATTCTGGATGAGGAATTTCTGGAGTACAATTTATCAGCCATATACAGACGGCTACGACATCAGAAGCGTAGCTATAGGAGCAGCGTATCACATAGACAGAAATCTCCCCTTTAGCCAAAATAAAGGATTCTTTTTCGATAAGGGAAATGTCTGCGTTTATAACAAAAATGTGCTCTCCTGGAACGGGTTTCTGTTTAAATACCAAGTTGACCAAATAATGAAGATGGAAGCTAACGGCAGAAAACCGACTCCTGAAATGATTAGAGAAATGTCATTTCTCCAATACTGGCTACAAAAGAAGTCTGGTAAAGATGTGAGAGTATTTATTCCAGACGAGATTTATATCAGGCAAACTTTGAACGTTCGCGATGTGGTAGATCCGCTGACGGGGCAGGAGATTATCAAAGGGGGAACTGCACCCGAAAAGTCGATCGGCAGTTTTTCCTACGATTTCGATATGCGGGGCGGAGTCAAGAATTTATCTGCGAGAATTCCGCCACTCCCAGTGTATAATTTCGGCATAGAAAACGCTTTGGCTAGCAAAGTCAAGAATTTAGCTATTGTCGGGCGATCGTCCGGTTATGTGGGTATGGCTGTATCCGTCGGGCGCATTGCTACGGTGAATATTTATCAAGGACAAGGTGTCGGCGTGGCCGCTGGTTTGGCTAGCAAGTTCGGCGTGCCGCTGAATACGATTACTTCGGCTGAAACGA
>NZ_SRRZ01000022.1:4765-59811 GCF_013179805.1 Microcoleus asticus IPMA8
AATATTTATCAAGGACAAGGTGTCGGCGTGGCCGCTGGTTTGGCTAGCAAGTTCGGCGTGCCGCTGAATACGATTACTTCGGCTGAAACGAAAAAAACTCTGGAGACTTTAACGGGGAAAACTACGTATTTGTCGGGGAGAGATACGAGTTACGGGGTGGATTATAAGGAGGTGAAATAATTAGAGATATTAAGAAGAATGAACCGCAGAGGGCGCAGAGGGCGCAGAGAGGAGAGGGATGAGAGGGTTTGTTAGGAGAGGATGAGGCGGTCGGTATGGCGGTATCCGTCGGGCGAATTGCGACGGTGAATATTTATCAAGGACAAGGTGTCGGCGTGGCCGCTGGTTTGGCTAGCAAGTTCGGCGTGCCGCTGAATACGATTACTTCGGCTGAAACGAGAAAAACTCTGGAGACTTTAACGGGTAAAACGACGTATTTGTCTGGGAGAGATACGAGTTATGGCGTGGATTATAAGGAAGTGAAATAATTAAAGATATTCAGACGAATGAACCGCAGAGGGCGCAGAGAGGGGAGGAATAAAAGGGTTTGTTAAGAGAAGATGAAGCGGCGGATTCCTTCTTTTAAAAAACTGATATTAAAGTTGATGAGAAGGGTTAGAGGATAACCAGTCATTTTGAGGTACGAAATAACTTGAGCCTCATGGATAGGAAGTATAGTTTGGACTAACTTTAATTCAACTACGAGAGTGTTGGCAACCAGCATATCGTATCTGCCTTCCCCAACCACAACACCTTTGTAAATGACATTCATCGTAGGTTGAGGTTCAAAAGAAATTCCCAGGCGCGAGAGTTCTTCACGCAACGAATTCTCATATACCGCTTCCAAAAACCCCGGCCCCAACTCCTTATGAACCTCCATCGCTGCCCCAATCACAGCATAAGTCAACTCTTTCAAATCCCCTCCCAACTCTCTTCCCTCTGCGCCCTCTGCGCCCTCTGCGGTTCAAACATCTTCTCCTCGCTCTCCTGTGGCACAATCATAAATAAGATCAAACTCTCAAGCCACCATGACCGCAAACCTACCCCCGCAATACGACCCCAAAGCCACCGAAACCAAGTGGCAAAAATACTGGGAAGACAATCAAACCTTCAAAGCTGACCCAGAAGCCGGCGGCGAACCTTACTGCGTCGTCATTCCGCCGCCCAACGTCACCGGCAGCCTCCACATGGGACACGCTTTTGAAGAGACGCTGATTGATGTCCTCGTCCGCTATCACCGCATGACTGGACGCAATACGCTGTGGTTGCCGGGAACGGATCATGCTAGCATCGCAGTTCAAACTATTCTCGAAAAGCAACTCAAAGCAGAAGGCAAAACTCGCCACGATTTAGGCCGAGAAAAATTCTTGGAACGGGCCTGGGAGTGGAAAGCTGAATCGGGCAATACTATTACTAATCAATTGCGCAGTTTGGGCGTGTCTGTCGATTGGTCGCGCGAACGCTTTACGATGGATGAAGGCTTATCCGCTGCGGTTTTAGAAGCGTTTGTCCGCCTGTACGATGAGGGGCTGATTTATCGCGGCAATTACCTGGTGAATTGGTGTCCGGCGAGTCAGTCTGCTGTGTCGGATTTGGAGGTAGACCAGCAGGAAGTGGACGGGCATTTGTGGCATTTCCGCTATCCTTTGACGGACGGTTCTGGTTCTTTGGAGGTGGCGACGACTCGGCCCGAAACGATGTTGGGCGATACTGCGGTGGCGGTTAATCCGCAGGACGATCGCTACAAACATCTTATCGGTAAAACTGTGACTTTGCCGATCGTCAATCGCGAAATCCCAATCATTGCTGATGAGTTTGTCGATCCGACTTTCGGAACTGGTTGTGTCAAGGTGACTCCCGCCCACGATCCGAATGACTTCGAGATGGGTAAGCGTCACAATTTGCCGTTTATTAACATTATGAATAAGGACGGCACTTTAAACGAAAATGCCGGAGAGTTCCAAGGACAAGACCGATTTGTTGCCAGAAAGAATGTGGTGAAGCGGTTAGAAAGTGACGGGGTTTTGGTTAAAATAGAAGATTACAAGCATACTGTTCCCTACAGCGAACGCGGCAAAGTCCCGGTCGAACCTTTGATATCTACGCAATGGTTTGTGAAGATAGATCCTCTTTCTCAACGTGCTTTAAAAGAATTAGACCAAAATAACTCACCAGTCTTTGTTCCTGAAAGATGGACAAAGGTTTATCGCGATTGGTTGGTGAAGCTGAAGGATTGGTGTATCTCCCGACAATTGTGGTGGGGACACCAAATCCCGGCTTGGTATGCTGTTAGCGAAACTCAGGGAGAAATTACTGACACGACGCCTTTTGTGGTGGCGAAAAGTGAAGCTGAAGCTAGGGAAAAAGCTAAGGCTAAGTTTGGTAATGACGTGCAGCTAGCAAGAGATCCAGATGTACTGGATACTTGGTTTTCGTCTGGGTTGTGGCCTTTCTCAACTCTGGGATGGCCTGACGAAACTAAAGATTTGGAGTTTTACTATCCGACAACTACTTTGGTGACTGGTTTTGATATCATCTTTTTCTGGGTTGCTAGAATGACGATGATGGCAGGACATTTTACTGAAAAGATGCCTTTTGATACTGTTTACATTCACGGTTTGGTGTTGGATGAAAACGGTCAAAAAATGTCTAAGAGTAAAGGAAATGGTATCGATCCGCTGCTGTTGATTGGCAAGTACGGTACTGATGCTTTGCGCTACACTTTGGTTAAGGAAGTGGTTGGGGCAGGTCAAAATATTCGCATGGAGTACGATCGCAAAACTGATGAATCGAAATCGGTGGAATCTTCCCGGAATTTCACTAATAAATTGTGGAATGCGGCCAGGTTTGTGATGATGAATTTGTCGGGACAGACTCCGCAGCAATTGGGGCATCCTGCGGTTGAGGATTTAGAATTGTGCGATCGCTGGATTCTTTCTCGTTATTATCAAGTTGTGCAAGAAAGCCGCAATTGTTTGGAAAATTACGGTTTGGGGGAAGCGGCGAAGGGACTTTATGAGTTTATTTGGGGCGATTTTTGTGACTGGTATATTGAGTTAGTAAAATCTCGCTTGCAGCAGGATGCTGAACCAAATTCTAAGAAAGTGGCACAGCAAACTTTTGCTTTTGTCTTGGAAGGAATTTTGAAACTGCTGCATCCTTTTATGCCGCACATTACTGAGGAAATTTGGCACACTCTGACTCAAACAGGTGACGATGGATGTTTGGCTTTGCAAGCTTATCCTGAAGCCGACCTCTCGTTAATTGATGCTGATTTGGAACAGCAGTTTGAATTGTTGTTCGGTACAATTCGCACTATTCGCAACTTGCGGGCAGATGCTGATATCAAACCCAGTGTGAAGGTGACGGCGATTTTGCAAAGCGAAAGCGAGAAAGAACGCCAAATCATCTCAGATGGAGGCGTTTACATTCAGGATTTGGCAAAAGTCGAAAATCTGACAGTTACTGCTAGTTTGGATGTAGATTTGGGACAGACAATTGCTGGGGTTGTCGGTACTGTGCAAGTATTGATTCCTCTGGCTGGGGTGGTGGATTTGGTGGCTTTGCGTGCTAAGTTAGAAAAGAAGCTGAGCAAGGTGGAAGCAGAAATTAAGCATACTGCGGCGCGTTTGACTAATCAGAAGTTTGTGGATAAGGCTACTCCTGATGTGGTTCAGGGCGCGAGGGATGCTTTGGCGGAAGCCGAAAAACAAGCGGAGATTTTGCGCGATCGGCTAAAGGTGTTTTAATAGTTGACTGTTGACTGTTGCGGGGGCGGGTTTACGAGATAGTTAGTTTCAGGCAATTATTGTTTGTAAAACCCGCCCCTACGAACTCGCAAATCCTACCATAAATAACTAATAACCCCTATCTAAGAACCAATAACCAATTACTAATTACCCTCATGTTATATTTAGCCCAAGTACAAAATCAGGAAAATTTAGGCGAGATAAGTCTGCAATTGCTGGCTTGCCAAAATTCTGATGATACTTGGGCTATTCTTAGTGAAGAAAGTTTCTTGACATTACAGAAAGATTTTGATCGAAATCAAATTAACTCTGCAACTAATGTTTTAAATCAAGGGATTTTAGTATTAGCAAATGTTGACGAAAATAGCCAGGTTTTACATATTCAAGCAGCGACCAACTGGGTGCTACAATTAGTAGATAAATATTTAACAACAGGCTTTACTCCCGATTTTTTGCAGCAAGAAGCCCAGAAAGCAGAAGATTGGCGGCAATCTCTCACTTTGCAGAGTCAAGAATTGTCTCGCCGCTTGATTGAAGTTGAAGCCCGCCGGGAACAAATTCAAAATTTAGAGGCAAAACTCCAGCAGGAAAAGCAATTGTTGGAAAGTTCGATCGATCAATTGAAAAATTCACCCGCTACACCGCCACTTTGACTTAGATCGACACACCGCAGGCAGGGACACGGCACTAGCGCGTCCCCACAAATCTAATATGCAATTTGCTGGACATCATATAATTTGTAACTTGACAAATACCCCTTACCCGTTGCCGAATCGCCAGCAATACGGCCCGCGGCTAAAGCACTTTTGACTTCAGCCAAGCGGCGGGGAGACACAGCAGTTTCTGAGAATTGCTAACATAAGCCCGCTTCTGGAAAACATCGTACTGATTGCGTTCGATCGCATTTAAGATCCTGCTGTACAGCATGGTAGCAGCCCAAACTGTCCAGCGGATATCGGGACTCAGCACTTTAATTCCGGGCTCGGCGCTGGCGTATAATTTGCGAGCTCGCTGAATTTGAAACCGCATCAATTCCCGCCAGCGGTTGTCAATGACACCGTTGAATAAATCTTCTTCGGTGTAGTTAAACAAAGCTAAGTCTTCTAAGGGAATGTAAATGCGGCCGCGGCGGGCGTCTTCTCCGACATCGCGCAGAATATTAGTCAACTGCTTGGCAATACCGAGGGAGATGGCTTCTTCTTTGGGAATTCTATTCCCCCAGTGCCAATTCCAATTAGCAGCGGACTTCGATTCGTCTACACCCATGACAGACATCGACATCAGCCCTACAGTACCCGCTACTCGATAACAGTAAAGATTGAGCTCTTCAAAAGTTTCGTAGCGGCTGCGGTACAAGTCCATTTGCTGGCCCGCAATCATCTCCCGAAACGGCTGAATGTCGATCGGGAAACGAGACAGCGTATCCACCAAAGCTACGTCGTAGTCGTCGTGAGGATGGCCGGCAAACACAGATTCTAGGCGTTTTTCCCACAGATTGAGGGTTTCAGGGGTCGTTGCATCAGAACCCGGCCCGTCTACGAGTTCGTCGGTGCGGCGGCACCAGACGTAAATCGCCCAAATTGCCCGACGCTTCGCTTCGGGCATGAGTTGAGTGCCTAAATAAAAATTTTTGGCATAACTCGCCGTGACTTGGCGGCACAGTTCGTAAGAGTCATCCACAGAAGCCAGAGTTCTCATGCACTGGAGTTTTGACAGTTGCAGCATCCGAGAATAAGAAATTTAAAGATTAGAACTGACATTCCCCCGTTTAGAAAACGGGAGATTCTTTTACGTTTTTATGAAAAATTCTTAATTTTTCATTTGTTATTGGCCGTCGAAATAGCCTGCGCTGTCAGCTTACCAGAAAGCACGGCACCTTCCATACTCGCAAGATAACGCTGCATTGTATAATCCCCCGTTAGATAGAAATTGCTAATGGGAGTTGTTTGTGTGGGACGGCACTGCTGGCGTCCGGGAGTGGCTTTGTAAACGGAACGTGGGGTTTTGACTACGTGATATTTGAGCAGTTTGGCTGGTTCTGGGATTTGATCGGGAAAGAGTTTTTCTAACTCGACCATTGTGGCTGCGACGATATCTTCGTCAGATTTGCCTATCCAGTTTTTGGCCGGTGCTAAAACCAGTTCCAGCATTGATTTGTCTGGGTTGGCATATTCGCGGCAGGTGTTGCTCATGTCGGCGTAGACGCTCAGCAGGGGCGATCGCGAGAACAGCAAATGGTCGATTTCAGTTAGCTTGCGATCGAACCACAAGTGTACATTAATGACGGGTACTCCCTCCAAGCCTTCGAGCTGTTTGAAATAATCCATTTCGCCCCAAGGTTTCGGCATCATCAACTTGAGCGGGTCAACCGGCATCGCGGAAACGTAAATATCGGCCGTCAGAATTTCTGACTCTGCCCCTTTTACGCCCCGAATGTGGAAGCCGCGCACCGTGTTGTCATCGTTGAGCAAAAACTCTTTGATGGGTGCATTCAGCCGTACTTCGCCACCGCGCTCAGTTATGTAGTCTACCATCGGCTGACACAACCTCTCTGTGGGGGAACCGTCTAAAAAGGCCATTTTCGAGCCGTTTTTCTCTTGCAGGAAGCGGTTGAGGGCTGTCAGCAGTATGGTTGCAGATATTTCGTGGGGGTCGATGAAGTTGAGCGCCTTGGACATGGCGATGAATACTTCTTTTTCGACTCTGGGGGGGACGTTTTGCTTTTTGAGCCAGTCGGAAAACGAGTATTTGTCCATTTCTTCGACATAGTTTTGACCCTGAAGCATGGCCGGAATCAAACCTATACCGAAGCGGATTTTTTCGGGCCAGGTGAGCATATCGTTGTTGCCCAGGATGGCTGCGACGCCGTTGAAAGGGGCCGGAAGATCGGGAAAGTCAAACCGCGAATAAGTTCCGGGGTTGTTTGGCTGATTGAAAATCATGCTGTGCTGTTTCCATTGCAGCCTGTCTTCAATGTCGAGTTCTTTGAAGAGTTGGAGCATATTTGGGTATGCACCGAAGAAGATGTGAAGGCCGGTTTCGTACCAGTCGCCGTCTGCATCTTTCCAGGCGGCGACTTTGCCGCCGAGTACGTCCCGACTTTCTAGGAGGATGGGGGTGTGGCCCGCGTCGGTAAGATATTTTGCGCAGGAAAGTCCTGCTAAGCCTGCTCCGGCGATCGCAACTCGCATTTGATACTACTTGGCCTCTGTGTTCGCTTCGGTTTAATTATACTTTACAACTCGTTACATTTTTTGGGAATTGGGGCTGGTGGAGGTGAGGGGATTTTAGATTTTAGATTTTAGATTGCTCTCACAGCCTCAATCCGGGGGCTTGTGAGGACGACGCAGAGCTTTTTTCTGGCTCCCCAGCCGCGATCCGGGGGCCCCGGATCAAATTGCTTGATTGTCAAAGGACTGTTCCCAAAGATGCAATACCTCAGTATTAACGGAAATATAGGACTTTTTGCTATCATCAATTATGAGGAAAATTTCAATAAATTAGTTAAATTTATGGTACAAACAATTCAAGCTAAAAATGTCGCACTGAATGATTTGGAAACCCACTTCAAAATAGAGTGGGTTGAGGATGACCAATTTTTTCGCGAGTGGCAAGATGATTTGCCAGAAATCAGCGATTATGAAAAACAACGATTAGATAGAGTGAAAGCAAGTTACAGGAATTTGCTCAAACATCCGCCGCTGCTCGAAAATACAGTCAAAATGGTGGTGCTATCTCCGCTTTTGGATTTAGCTGATTTTTATCTTGCTCCTTTTCATGTTACTTCAGAAAAATCTGTAGAAATTGTTGACGAAGATGAGGGAGTGATTGTCAGGGGACAGTTGGATGTTTTGGTTTTATTTCAGGAGTTGTGGGTAGTAGTTATTGAATCTAAGAAAGCTGCGTTTTCTTTGGAAGTAGGCATACCGCAGTTACTGGCTTATATGTTAGCTAATCTGAGTGCCGATCGACCTACTTACGGATTGTTAATGAATGGGGCAGATTTTCTATTTGTCAAATTAGTTAAGCGGGAAAAAGCACAGTACGCTTTTTCTCGAAAGTTTTACCTTTTCAATCCTGGGAATGATTTGTACAGCGTGCTGAGTATTTTGAAGCGCCTCGGTGAGTTGAATGTTGGCAATACAGTTTAGAAAGCGATCGCGCTCTTCTGGGGCCGATCGCTCAGAGACGCGAATGAACTAATTAGAATCCCCAGTCTTATTTAGACAATTGTTCGCAGTGCGGCTAGCCCCCCAAGGTGTAGTGGGTAAAAATAATAGAAAAATCTTTTTTCTAAAGCCGTTGGTTTTTGATCTTTAGAACTATCGTAGTATGCCAGAACTAGCGGCGCGAATATGGCGAAAATTTGAATCCAGCTTTTGCAACTAATTGTATATCCGATATTTGCTATAGTCCAGCCGAACCACCAAAGGCGATCGCCTCCTCCTTTCCACCTAATCATCAATAGCGGGCAAGCCACTGCATACCAGCCGTAACTCACTCCTAAAATTTGAGCAGTTACTAGACCTGTGCTTAAAACTGCAATTTTGCGATCGAAGCGTCGGATGTAGCTCAAAGTTAGTGCTGCTACGGCAAAGCTAAACATGATGTTTAACTGTAAATTGCCAAAAAGTAACATATGAGGTATTTGAGAAAGTACCCCAAATAATATCAGTCGAGTAATTAGAGGATTTTTGTCCCCCGGTCGTTTCCAATTTTGAGCAAACACCCAACTAAACAACGGAAAACTGAGGCGACCGATGATGCGCATGGGTTCTGCTTCAAGCATCAATCCGATGTGGTCTATTAGCATTAGAGCAGCGGCCAACCATTTAATTAGATTTTGATTCATACAATTGATTCTCCTATTCTGTTATTAAAAGTTCTTTTGTTGTACTCATTAAAGATTTATTTGAGTTTTTGACACAACATATTTACAAACTTTCGCTCTCTCAGTAGGTTTGCTATGCTATAAAGTGCAGTTATTGAAGGTGTCTTTAAATGTCAATAATTCGTATTTTATTTATTATTTATAAAATTTTTTTATTAAGCTCTTCAGTAGAATTAAATCGAGTTTACTCATAATCAATCCTTAAAGCAACACCTAAATTAAATATAACTTGTTATATTTAGTTTAGGTGTATTAAAAAAAGATATGTAAAAGCAATGTTGTGTACTCCTTAAGGTAGATTTACATTAAATTTATTGATTCGGCTCAAATAATAATTGAGTTAATTTTACTGACATCGATCGCGACTACTACACCGACGACGATGCCTCCGCCGCCTCCGGTTACTGCTCCATCCAGAATTACTAGAGTGTAGAGGGAATAGGCGCTGGCGGTAATTTTTTGTTCGGTACAGGTGCGGTAGAGGGAACAGGCGCTGGCGGTAATTTTTGGCTTGGTGGTGCGGTAGAGGGAATAGGAACTGGCGGTAAACTTTGGTGCGGTACAGGTAGGGAAGTTGATTGGGGTTGCGGTTGAGGCAGACCGGGAACACGGATATATCTCCAATTACCAGTAAACAATAGGTACATAACACCCGCAAGCACGACACCGCTAAGCACAGCAGCAGTAATCTTCCAAACACTGTAGGGACGCTCGCCTTGAACTTCAGCGGTGCGAGCATTAACCATTACTTGATATCGCTGGTTTTGATAGCGATAGGCACACAGCCACACAGGTAGCAAAATATGTTTAAAAGTGATAGCATTGTAATCAGTGGAAATGCTGTGAACCTGCTGCTCGTCGCCGCCGATATCTCTACAAACATCGTAGCGAATAGTACCGGCCATGACATTTTTAGCAGATTCAAATCCTTGAGTGAGAGAAACTTGCGATCGCTGCGCTTCAAACCCAGCTAAATAAGATGAATTGTAAGCGCGCAGCGACTCCTTGAGATGCCAAGGTTCTAACGCATCCAGACGGCGGCGATCGACTGAAGTTGTGGCCGGAATCAGAATATCGTCAAAAGAGCGATCGACTCTGCCAGAAGCAGGCCACCACCTGGTATGTTGGACTTCGCGAGTTTTAGTTTCTGTTTCGCCCTGCGAGTTTGTTTCCGTATAAGTTTCAGTCACGTAGTAGTGTTCTCCGCGAGAACCCTGATAGTAACTAACCGTATAAGTGTCGTAAGTCCAAAACGGCAAATAAACCCCTTGAATTTTCTCCTGTTGCGCTAGGGATTTCAAAGCAGAAGGAGCAAACCAGCGGTTGCTTAGCCACTTCTGAATGCTTTCTCTGGCCTGTTTATCAGTAACTTCAAAAGGGACAATTCCCTCTGGATGCAAACTCGGGCTAGCTTTTTCAGGTTGCGTCACAATTGGAGAAGCGCAAAATGGGCATTGGCCCGCTACTTTCGGCGGTTCAAAAGTAACACTTGCTCCGCAATCATTGCATTTTACTTCAAGGGCTGTTGTTGATAAAGTTGTCAGCGTTGTTTCGTCGAATTGTAGATATTGTTCGTAAGAATTTTCCTTTACCTCTTCAGCAGTTTGGGGAATTGCATCTTCCCAGCCGCAGTAAGCACACTTGAGTTTTCCTGCTTGGGGGTTGAACTCTAAATAAGCCCCGCAGCTAGGACAGGGAAAACGCTTAACAGCAGGTTCCGAAGTATTCATAATAGTTTATTGGTGATGTAATTGGTAATTGGTAATTTGGAAAGCAGATCAATTACTAATTACCAATTAACTAAATATGCAAAATTTTAGGCGGCGGCTGGCGGGGGAGGCGGCGGGACTGTTGCCAACAAAGATGCTAATTCCGGCACTTGCGATGCTAACTTCCAGCCGTCAAAACCCGCACGCCACACCATTACCTGATGTGTCAAACCATTTTGCAGAAGTTGATGCAATTCAAAAGGGCCTAATTGTTGACCGTTCTGGGCAATATACCACTGAGTTTGTGTGGGTGGGGGAGGTGGCGGCGGTGTTTGCGATGCTGGCGGCTGCATCATATTTGTCATTTGCTGACCTAGTGCCATTCCCATGCCCAATTCTAATGCTTGATTGCCGCCACTGGGGTTATTTGCTGATGCTTCTATGGCGTTAGCAGCTTGATATTGGGTATATTGCTGCATATTTCCCAGAAGTCCGATCGAGGCTCGTTTGTCGAGCGCTGCTTCAACTTCTGGAGGCATCGAGATGTTTTCAATTAATAGCTGAGTTAACTCTAACCCAAACTGCTGGATACTTGGCTCTATGGCAACTCGTACCTGTTCGCCCATGTGGGTGTAGTTGGCTGCAAAGTCTAAGAGGGGAACGCGGGAACTGCCAACCCAATTGGCAAAGGCACTGACTATTGTATTGCGGAGTTGATCGGTGATTTCATCTACTTGAAATAGTCCGTCAGTGCTGATTAGTTGTTTTAAGAGTTGTTCGGGATGAGAAACTTTAATGTTGTATGTGCCAAAAGCCCGCATTCTCACTGGGCCGAGTTCGGGATCGCGGATAATTACAGGGTTAGAGGTTCCCCATCTCAGGTTTGTAAATATTTTGGTGTTAAAAAAGTAGACTTCTGCTTTAAAGGGAGAGTTGAAACCGTAGGGCCAACCTTTTAATGTGCTGAGAACGGGTAAGTTGCGGGTGTACAGTTCGTACATTCCCGGATCGAAGACATCGGCAACTCGACCTTCGCTGACAAAGACTGCTATTTGTCCGGGTCGTACAGTTAGTTTAGCACCTTGTTTAATTTCGTTTTGGTGGCGCTCGAATCGATAGGCAATGGTATCGCTCGTATTGTCCAACCATTCGATGATATCGACAAATTCGCCGCGAATCTTGTCAAAGAGTCCCATAGATTTATTTTGGGTTGTTGTTTGATTTTAGCTTCAAGAGGAGCGATCGATGTTCCCGATCGCCATTGTAAAGTTTTTAGATGCGATCGCTGGGGATGGGGGCGATCGCACTTGCAGGCAATTCACAATTCCGGTTCAATTCCAGCCGATCGCAACTGAGCGCGCAATTGCTCTAATTGGTCTTCTGCTTGTTGAGCTCTTTCTTGTTGGCGATCTGCTCTTTCTGCTCCCGATAACAGCAAATTTCCTGCACTATCCCACCAGCGCAGCCAAGGTAACTCAACATTTTGATACCTTCCTTGCCAAATTCCCAATTCCACTCCTAACGGTTCAATGGGATAATGACCGCGCTCATTTGCAGCAACTAATTGATACCTATCTTCGATCAGGTGATAGACTTCAACGCTAGCCTTAGTTACTTCATAAATTCCGTAAAAGGCCGGACGTATCACATTTTCATAAATCCAGAATTTACCCGGCTGAGTTTCCTGTTGACCCGATCGCAACAAAGGCGTTCTGTCCCGTTCTTCTGCACCATTGCCCGATACAAATTCTAACACAATTAACGGTGCTACAAATTCTTGCCACATCACATAAGAACGGCGCAATTGACCGTCAATAGTTGGCGGAACATTAGGCACATAAAACCAGTCAGGCGCTTCTGCACCCCGTTCTATCGGCTCAGTTAATCGCCAATAAATGCCGCTATCTTGACCGATACAATAGTTACCATCTGGATGAATGCTTTGTAAGACGGGAGTAATTGAATCGGTTAACAGGATGCTTTGGGGATGTTCTTGGAAGTTTTTCACAAAAGTGCCGTCGGATTCGGGTAGCTGAGTGTGGTCTGGCCAGCCTGTAGGATTGTTTTCTACATCTAAGGTAAATTTCATAGTTTTATTTGGATGGCAAGCATTGTTTTGTTTTGAAAGAACTACGGATGCAAATATTAGTGTCTAAAAGATAAATCATATCTATTCCGGTGTAACCGGAATGATATATAGGACACGGCAGTGCCGTTTTCCTACCGTGATTAATTGTAGAGACTTAGGCTCTCGCGGTGTCCTAACTGTGGGTAACATTAATTCCGATGCTACCGGATTTGATATCACAGCAATTCCTCCCGTTTTTCAAATTCCCCTTGTTCTCCCCGCACTAAAGGTTCATCCTGAAAGCACCCGCAAGTTATCTCAAAAAAACCGGGAGACCAGCCTAAATCTTCCGGTGTTTTAGCTTCATTTGCGGGTGATATGCGCTGGAAAACTACAATAACTTCCAAATCTGTATCTGTAATCCCAACCGGGACTTGCAAATGCAACATCCCGTCCGAACCGACGCGCGATCGTACTTTAATACTTTGCATAACTGTGGCCTCTTTAAGTTTGTGTGGTATCTGATTAATTTCGCACCCGAACCCGAGTTAATCCAAAACCAATTAATCGCGCTGGAATATTTCGCAAAATTGGTAACTGCAACAAAAGTGGCGGTGTAAACGGTCGATCGCTATCTAATGCCCCCTTAATAATTCGCTCCTGCATAAAGGACTGAAATGCTTGAATTACCCGCGTGGGCAACTCCCGCTGTCGCTGCACTTCTGCCAAATCCCACAGATGCACGCGATCGTTTTTCAGGGGGTTGCTGAGTACATTAGCCGCGACGACAGCATCTTGAATCGCATAGTTAATTCCCACACCGCCTACGGGCGACATGACGTGAGCAGCATCCCCAATTAAGAGCAAACCGGGACGATACCAGCGGGGAAGGCGACTCGATTCAACGGACAGAAAAGAAATTTGCGACCAATCTTTCAGTTGCTCGACCCTATCTGCAAATTCTGGTGCTAATTCAGCAACAGATTTTTGCAAAGCTTCTATTCCTGATTCGCGCAATTTCTGATAGCTGCCTTTCAGAATAATGTAACCGAGTTGCCAATAATCTAAGCGGTCGATCGTGACTAATAAATGACCTCCACCAGCTCGACCTCCCACGCCGGAATCTTTGACATCATGGGGACTGCGCGGCAAACGAAACCACAGGACATCCATCGGCGAGGAAGTTTTAATCGGTTCAAAACCTGCTAATTGGCGAAGGCGGGAAAAGCGACCGTCTGCACCGACTGTGAGGGTCGATCGCACTTCATGATATCCCCCGCGTCCCCGGTATCGAATTCCGCACACAACCCCATTTTCTACGATCGTTTCTTGTGCATTAGCTCCCATTACTAGCTGAAAACTGGGGTAGCGCTGCGCTTCGGCAATGATGAATTCGAGAAACTTGACTTGGGGAAGGATAGTGATGTAAGGATACTTGGTTTTGAGACTGGACAAATCTACGAGTGTGGCGGTATTGCCAGCAGCTTGGATGGTGAGTTGGCGCATTTTTGTATGGGGCAATTCCAGCAATTTTTCTGCTAAACCCAATTGCTCCATAATTTCCATTACTGACGGATGCAGCGTATCGCCGCGAAATTCTCGGTCAAAATCTTTGTGTACTTCTAGCAGCATGACTGGAATGTTTTGCCGCGCTAAAAGTAATGCTAAAACAGCACCCGCAGGCCCACCTCCGACTATGCAGCAGTTGGTATGCTGCACGTCAACGATCGAGTGTTCTTGAGAGGATTCTGAATTCTGAACAGAGTTGACAGTCATATTTTTATGTTTCTGTTTGCTCAACAATCCTGCTAGCTGCTTTTAGTTTAGCAAAACGCAGTAGTTAATCAATTCTCAAATTTTTTTTGCTTTCAAAAGAAGGACATACACGGCTTTCCTAAGTTGACAATCCTACTCCTAAAGGCGATCGCCAATCCACCAGCGGAGCGATCGCACCCCAGGCTCAGCCGCAGGTGAGGCAATCCCCCCGCAGCCCCCGCTTCTCGACGCGGTACAATAAATGCAATCATACTTAACGCTGATATTGAAAAAGCTACACACAACGCCACAGGAGACAATGGACGTATGGGAAAAGTAGTTGGCATTGACCTCGGAACGACAAACTCAGTAGTAGCCGTCATGGAAGGCGGCAAACCGGTTGTGATTGCCAACGCAGAAGGGATGCGCACAACTCCCTCGGTGGTTGCTTTCACCAAGGAAGGAGAACGCCTTGTCGGACAGATGGCCAGACGCCAAACTGTTCTCAACCCGCAAAACACGTTTTACGCCGTTAAGCGGTACATCGGACGCAAATATACCGAACTGACTCCTGAATCGAAGCGCGTCCCTTACACAACTCGCCGCGACGAAAACGGGAACATCAAAGTCAAGTGTCCCCGCCTGAAAAAAGATTTTGCCCCAGAGGAAATTTCGGCGATGGTGTTGCGGAAACTGGCCGATGAAGCCAGCCGCTATCTGGGACAAGAGGTGACGGGGGCTGTAATTACTGTTCCGGCTTATTTCAACGACTCGCAGCGACAGGCGACGCGGGATGCAGGACGAATTGCCGGACTTGAAGTCAAGCGGATTTTAAATGAGCCGACAGCGGCTTCTTTGGCTTACGGTTTGGACAGGCGAGAAAGTCAAACTATTTTAGTGTTTGATTTGGGCGGCGGTACTTTTGATGTGTCGATTTTAGACGTTGGAGACGGAGTATTTGAAGTTAAAGCAACTAGCGGCGATACTCAATTGGGCGGCAATGATTTTGACTCCAAAATTGTTGATTGGTTGGCAGATCAATTCTTAGAAAAAGAAGGAATCGATTTGCGACGCAACCGCCAAGCTTTGCAGCGATTGATCGAAGCGGCAGAAAAAGCCAAGATTGAGCTGTCGGGAGTCGGTGTCACCGAGATTAATTTGCCGTTTATCGATGCGAATGAAGATGGGCCTTTGCATTTGGAAACGCGACTAACTCGCGGTCAATTTGAGGGGCTGTGCACAGATTTGGTGCAGCGGTTGCGGCGTCCGGTGAAACAAGCTTTGGCTGATGCAAATTTGAGTCCTTCTCGCATTGATGAAGTTGTGCTAGTCGGCGGTTCGACTCGCATTCCTTTGGTTCAGGAAGTTGTTCGCAGTTTGATCGATCGAGAACCCAATCAAAATGTCAATCCCGATGAAGTTGTGGCGGTGGGTGCGGCAATTCAAGCGGGGATTTTGGGTGGCGATGTCCGCGATGTGCTGCTGTTGGACGTGACACCGCTGTCGCTGGGCTTGGAAACAATCGGCGGGGTGATGAAAAAACTGATTCCTCGGAATACTACTATTCCCGTCAGGCGATCGGACATTTTTTCGACTGCTGAAAACAACCAAACTGTGGTAGAAATTCACGTAATCCAAGGGGAACGGGAATTAGGCCGGGATAATAAGTCTTTGGGACGGTTTAAACTAACTGGAATTCCGCCGGCACCGCGAGGGATTCCGCAGGTGCAAGTAGCTTTTGATATTGATGCTAACGGGATGCTGTTGGTGACTGCTTTGGACAAAACTACCGGCAGGGAACAAAGCATTACTGTGCAAGGTGCTTCGACGCTGACTCAGCAGGAAGTGAATCAAATGATTCGCGATGCGGAACAGTTTGCTCAAGCTGATAAGTTGCAGCGGGAAAAGGTAGAAAAACGCAATCGATCTGAAGCTTTAGCTTATCAAGCGGAGCGGCAGTTGCGAGAGGTAGCGCTCGATCGCGGAATGCAGTTTGCTCAAAGAAGTCGCCAGCGCATTGAAACTTTAATTCGGGAATTGCGAGACAGTTTGGAACGCAATGATGAGCGAGGAGTTGACCAAGTTGGTTCGGATTTGCAAGATGCTCTTTACGATTTGAGCCGGGAAGTTTCAGCTTTTGCTGATGATGACGATGATGATGATTTCTTTGAGTCTGTGAAGCGGACTTTTACGGGCGACGGTACCAAGCGGCGCAGCGATGACAGCAGCTATTATACCAATGCTAAACCGTATCGGCGATCGACTGTCGATCCAATTCCCGATCGTATGAACGATCGCATGGGCGATCGCATGGGCGATCGTTCATACGATCGCATGGGCGATCGTAGAAGCAGTGCTAATCGCCCAAGTCGCCCTTATCAAAATCAAAGTGACGATTGGGATGATGACGACGATTGGCTGTAATTGAAGGAAGAAGGAAGAAGGAAGAGGGAAGAAGGAAGAAGGAAAATAGCGGATTTTCAGCAGAGAATTTGTGACTGTTCTTTTCCTAATTCTTCTCAGATCCTTTCTTTCTCCTCTCCTACACTAGACTTCTTTGAATTAGATAAAGATTACTATGATAAGTAAGGAGAAAATTATGTTATATGACCCATAGAGAACAATACATCTGGCAGCGGGGTATTTATCTTTGTCAACTTTGCTACGAATTAACTAAATCTTTTCATTCGTCTGAAATTTATGGTATTACCAGTCAAATTCGCCGTGCATCTGTATCAGTACCAGCTAACATTGCGGAGGGATATGGGCGTGTTACTAGACAAGAGTATATTCGATATTTGCGAATAGCTCTCGGTTCGCTCAGAGAACTGGATACTCATCTAGTGATTTCTGAAAGAGTAGGGTTAGCAGCACCAGAAAAAATCTCACCAGTTATAAAAGAAGCAGATGAACTCACGCGATTAATTGTCAGTACAATCAACAAACTACAAGGATAAAACCTCATCCTTCATCCCTCATCCTTCTTCCTTCTTCCTTCTTCCTTCTTCCTTCTTCCTTCTCTAACTATGCAGAATTTTCGCAATTACTATCTAATTTTGGGAGTACCCAAAGATGCCACGGCTGATGAGATTAAGAAAGCCTATCGACGGCTGGCCAGACAGTTGCACCCTGACGTAAATCCGGGGGATAAATCTGCTGAAGATAGGTTTAAGGATATTAATGAAGCTTACGATATTCTTTCCGATATTGACAAGCGAGCTCAATACGATCAGTTTAGTAAATTTTGGAAACAAAAGGGATTTCAAGGCAAGCAAGGGGTGCGACTTCCCAATTTCAAAACTTGGGGAAACGGTAAAGCTACCCGCAAAAAACCGGCCGAAGATGTCGATTTTAGCGATTACTCTGATTTTAATAAATTTTTGGATCAAGTGCTCGGAAGGCGCCGGGAAGTGAGGATGGCGACGGCGAATGATGCACCGCGATCAGCTTCTTATGAACCGTGGAGTACGGCTTCTAAGAAAACGAGTTATGTAGCTAATTCTAGGGAAGATAGAAGGGATGTGGACGATCGCGACACCAGAAGGGAAACAGTCGATCGCGACACCAGAAGGAATATGGTCGATCGCGACACCAGAAGGGATGTGGACGATCGCGAAATGCGACGGGAAGCAGTCGATCGCGAAATGCGACGGGAAGCAGTCGATCGCGAAATGCGACGGGAAACAGTCGATCGCGAAATGCGACGGGAAACAGTCGATCGCGAACCCAGAAGAGACATTGAGGCCAGGCTGACTCTGCCTTTGGAAAGGGCTTATTCGGGCGGTACTGAGCGAATTCGTCTGGAAGATGGGCGATCGATCGAGGTAAATATGCCTCCGGCGATGGTATCGGGCCAGCGGATTCGCTTGCGAAATCAAGGTATGGGCGGCGGGGATTTATATTTGAAAATCACAGTTTCTCCCCATCCATTTTTTCGATTGGAAATGTCGGATATTTGCTGCGAATTGCCGCTGACTCCCAGCGAAGCGGTGTTGGGGGGAGATATTGAAGTGCCGACGCTGGACGGTCTGGTAAAGATGAAATTGCCGTCTGGAGTAACGTCTGGAAAGCGGTTGCGGCTGGCTAACAAGGGTTATCCGACGGGAAATGGCGATCGGGGCGATCAATTGGTAGAAATTCAGGTGTTAATTCCCAAAGAAATTAGTGAGGAGGAACGGGAATTATACGAAAAGTTGCGGCAGGTTGAGTCTTTTAAACCGCGTCAGGATTTATCGGTTTAATGTAGGGTACGCAATGGGGAAGTTTAATTTTTTAGGGCGCAATAATGCGCACTTTACTACTAATTTTGTGCGAAAAATTAGGAGATGCTTAGCTAAATTTTACTGACATATCAGATTTAGCCACTTGGCTGTAAATAGATGATATCAAATCCGTGGGTATAGCAATTATTCATCTCTCTCTTCTCTTCCTCAGCGCCCTCTGCGGTCTCTGCGCTTTAATCATTCCGAAACAACCGTAAACGATATGATTTGTCGCCACAATAGCCGATCGCACTTTCAGCAATTCTGGATCGCATAAGTAAAATTACTGTTGTGATTATTCCTGAACTAGCAGAGAATTAACAATAAGGTAATTTTCCCACAATCAGGAGCAGTCTGCCGCGATGACTCAAATGCCCCCTCAATGCAACAATCTGCAAGAGCAAGTTGAATCTTTACTGCAACTGCTGCGTCAGGAATCGTCTTTGCGACAACAAGATATCACGGCGGTACAAGCTTCTCTGAAAAAAGCAATTTCTCCCCAATTTGAGATTGTATTTGCGGGTGCTTTCAGTGCCGGAAAATCGATGCTGATTAATGCTTTGCTGGAGCGAGAATTGCTCTACAGTGCAGAAGGACACGCGACAGGTACTGAATGTTATATCGCCTTTGCTGAGCCGGAAAAAGAGCGCGTTGTTCTCACTTTTTTGAGTGAATTTGAGATTAGCCAGCAAGCTTCTGTGCTTTGCGATCAGCTAGGTTTACCTACTGAACTTAATATTAATCAAACAGATGTAGTGTCCCTGTTGTCTCAGGGATGTAACATAATTATTGAGACGGAAGGCGGCGAGAATAAATCGGAGATAGCCAAACAAGCTAAGGCTTTGATGCTGCTGTTAGAAGGTTTTAAAGCAAATCGCGATCGCATCCAAAGTGTAGAAAACGCTACCTACTCGATGGAACAGTTTAACTTTTCCAATCTCAAAGAAGCTGCTAGTTATGCCCGTCGCGGTAGCAACAGTGCTGTACTCAAACGAGTTGAATATTACTGTTATCATCCCTTGCTGGAAGATGGCAATATTATTATCGATACGCCGGGAATTGATGCGCCGGTGCAGCGGGATGCAGAATTGACTTATGATAAGATTGAAAGCCCCGATACTTCGGCGGTTGTCTGCGTTTTGAAAGCCGCTTCGTCTGGGGAAATGACGACGGAAGAAACCGAGTTGATGGAAAAAACACGGGGAAATCCTGGAATTCGCGATCGGCTTTTTTACATTTTTAACCGCATCGACGATACTTGGTACAACACACAACTGCGACAGCGCTTAGAAAATCTGATTAATTCCGACTTTCGCGATACTGCCAGAGTTTACAAAACTAGCGGATTGTTGGGCTTTTACGGGAGTTTGATTCGAGGGACAACAGGGCGCGATCGCTTTGGTTTAAATACAATCTTTGCCACCAGCCAAGGGCGAGTTTCTGGAGATGATAAATTAGATTCAGAATTGCTCGGTAATAGTGAAGAGACTCCGCAATTTGTTAGTGAATTTAATCGCTACTGTGCGAATTCCGGCAAGCTATCTCCAAGCAGATTTCGGATTTCAGTTAACAGCTACGAAACACCCAATGAAAACTACGTGCGGATTCTTGCAGAGCAAGGACAACCATTAATTTCTCAATTAATTCAAGATAGCGGGATCGAAGATTTTCGCACAGCCATCACCCGTTACCTCACAGAAGAAAAACGCCCGCAACTGTTCAAAAATTTAGCTGACGACTTAGAAGATTTGTGCATTCAACTGCGGAAACATTACCAAACAATTCAGCGGAATTTGGACAGCCAGCCCCGCGAAATTGAAGCGATGAAAGCACAAGAACTTTTGCGGCTAAACCAAGAGTTGCAGCAAGTCGGACAGGATTTTCGGGAACATATCGCCGAAGAAGTCAATGAAATGATTATGAACAGATGCGATATTTTCGATATAGACTTTCGGCAACTGCAATCTCGGATGATCCGCCGCTTGGATGAATTGTTAGATGGATTTTCTGTTGAGGCGGCTTACGGACGCACTTTGCGGAATCATCCCCGCAATGCCACAGCACCTTTAATTGCTGTTTTAGTTGAAGCACTTTATTATTTAGCGAATCAGTTGGAAGATATTTTAGTAGAGGCTACTAAGTCACTGGTTGATAATTATTTCCAGTATTTGAAAGATAGCGTTCGCAAGTCGGAATACTATCGATTACTCTATCGGTTGTTGGGGAACGACGGGGGAATTGAACAGCAGTTAGAGGAGTTATCAAAGCGGGTTTCTGATGCTTTGGTAAATGCGGCGGGCGTTGAGTGCGATCGCTACGTGCGAGAAAGTCCCCGTTTTTACGACGAAGGCACCTTTTCAATTTATCAATTCCGGGAAACATTGCAGCAAACATCTCAAGGTTTCGACTGCGAAAACATGGTGGACGCCCAACCGGCAATTCGGCAATTATTAAGGCTAGATTTCGAGCCAAAAGTATCTAGAACTATTCGGCAAACTTTCCGCCAAACTGTCAACCAAACCCTGAAAGAGCATTTGTTGCCGCTGGCCCAAAAGCAAGCTGATGATATTTTGCAGAAATACAGTCAAGCCCGCGATTACTTGGAGCAAACTTTGGCACAGGAAGCGGAGGAAAAGATTGCTGGGAATCTGCGGCGGCAAGCTGAGAATGAGCAAAAGATTCAAGAGTACGATCGGGCGGTTTCTGGGATTAATAGTTGTTTGCAGGCGATGAAGTTGCACGAGCATTTGTTGCCTGTAATTGGACAAAATGATAGCGTTTCGGTGGATGGTGAATGATTGGAAATCCGGGTGAATTATATTCACCTGGTTTCTTTATTGTGTTTATTGTGATATAATAGCCAACACAGAGCGACTTTAATCCTATGAACATTCGCCAAAAACTTCTAACAATAATCGAGCAACTTTCCGAGGATAAGTTAGCAACACTTCTCAAGCTAGCCGTGTTCTTGACAAAAGGGAAAGAATCTGTTCCACCGCTGCTTGCATCCCAAGCTTATCAGGATTGGCTGAGTGCGAAAAATGACATTTATGACGCACTATTTGCAGACTGAACCCTCCAAAATTCGCGTTCATTCGCGTTCATATGCGGTTAAAACTCATGGCTAAAAAACCTATTAGGTTAGATATCAATATGGAAGATAAATTTGATTTTCACAACTGCGGTAATGATGATGCTTTATCTTTTGGTAACGCAATGCTTAAAATAGAAACACTCAAGAAAACAGTAAATAAAGTTTTGCCTGAAAATGGGTTAGGAGAGACACTTAATCGTTCGTTAAGCCAACAGAATCTAAATATTGATGTCGGTTTAACTACTGACCAAACACGTTATTTATATGAGAAATGGTTTGGTGAAGGTATAGATTGTGAAATTCTCAGAGTGGGTGCTAATGGCTGGAAGAAAGGAAAGATTAAGCTCAAACTCAATGTCACTATAGAGTTTTGCCCTGACGAACCCGAAGTCGAAGAAACACCAGAAAACAACGAGTCAGAAACTAGCCAACCAGAATCCCCCCTCGATGATTTGCGCCGCCAACTTCTCAATCAAGAAAACTCACCCAGCTAATCCATCAAACATCCGCGTTAATTCGCGTTCATCTGCGGTTAAAAATCATCATGTCTAAAACCCCTAGAATCCCGATTCCCCCAGAAGTCAGAAAATATGTATTTACTCGCAATAAATACCAATGCCAAAGCTGCGGCCAAACCAAGCTAGAAACCCAACTGACGATCGATCATATCATCCCCCTAGCGCGCGGCGGCAGCAACGACATCAGCAACTTGCAAACCCTCTGCGGCACCTGCAACCAAAAGAAAACTGACAAACTAGACCCCCGCTTCCGTCGTCACTTTGACCTGTAATATTTAACAGTATAATAAAATCAGCAATTTAAGCTTGAAATTGCTAACCTCTGTTCGATCGTACTTTTAATCCCTAGCTTGGATAACTGCAATGCTGACAAAAACAGTTGACGTGCAAGAAGCACAGACAAATTTAAAAGAGTTATTATCTCTAGCACTTAAAGGCATAGAGGTTGTTCTCACAGAAGGTGGCATTCCCCTTGTCCGTTTAGCACCCATCGCATCCCCAACTAAGCAGCGTACAGCAGGATTGCACGCAGGAGCAATCTGGACAAGTAATGATTTTGATGAACCATTACCAGACGAATTTTGGACAGGGAATCTATGATATTACGGCTGGATACTCATACCTTCATATTGTACTTTTACCTTTAATATCACGCCTCAAATCATTCATAACATCCGCGTTAATCCGCGTTAATCTGCGGTTCAAAAATCCTACCATCGATAATACCGATAAGGATCGTCCCCATTCTCAAAATCCTTCTTGTAATCCCAGTGATAAAACTCCCGACTCGAACCGTTAAACACAGATTCATCCGCCTTAAAACTCGCCCCTAAATTAGCCATAATCTGAGCATTTGCCCTGGTTTGCCGCCAGCGAGTAAAACGCAAATAAGTCTTAGTATCAGCATTTAAACTGTCCGGTTCAATCTGAGAAAAAATCGCCACACCCTTGCCCACTTTTAGCCGACTTAACAAACCGTCAGCGCCGATTTCTCCCCCAGACTTAATCAACCAAGTATCATAAAAAGAGCGCGATCGCAAATCTGAAGCACTAACCCCCTTCACCTCATCCCAACTCGGAACCGCCAGCGAACCCCCGAAATCCTGCGCTTGCTGCAAACCCACGCCCAAACCCGCAACAGGCACTTGACGCGGCAAGAAAAACGCCTTCCCACCAGCATTCAAATAACCGCGCAAATCTGCATCTTTCAGATTCGCATCTGTCCCCACAATTGCCAAACCAACATCATTATAAAGCGAATTAGCGCGCTGATAAATTACCCCCAGACTGTCCAACTTCTGCGCATCCCCATCTCCCCCAATTAAAACCACTTTATCCGGCTTTCCAACCACCGGAGAATTCATCCCGTAACTCACAATTTGTTGCAGTAACTGCGCCGCCCCAGCATCTACAGAATAATGGTCTTCCAAATCCAACTCGTTTAAAATCAACCGCCCTTTTCCGTAATCCAATTCCATCAGTGGCGAATAAGCTAAATCAAACTCAGATTCCAAAATTGGGCGCCAACCGCTGCGGTGCGGCTTCTCAATAGAAGCGCTGCTGACACCGCCGCGATTTCCCCAATGCCAGCCGTACCAATGTTTATTTGCCGGACTCAAATTGGGGCCAGTTTGGATCGTATCTGGATAAGCTTCAAGCAGCGTGCTTTCCCCCACCCAATCCCGCAAATCTTCACTGTCTAAACCGCTAATTGCGGGATGGTTGCTGTTAACTGGATAAGCGCGGCGGCTGACGTGGGCAGCAACCCGGAAACCCGTATTTTCCAGCCATTCCCAGCGCTGAGGAAACACAATTGCTTTGCCGCCGTTTCGCACAAAACTTTCTAAACTTCCCGGCAAATTTTCTCCGCTAGAAAATGCTTCCCTACCGATAATTAATAGCGATGAAACTTGCGAACCATTCCACGGTACAAGCTGATGACCTAATTCTTTTAACATTGCCGATGTTTTGCCCGCTGGATCGAAGATTGTCACCGAATCTTTAATGTTGGGTGGATTGGGGAAAACCCGGAAAGCAAATGTATCAGAATGCGATCGCTCGCCCACTCGCGCAGTCAAGCGAATTTCGCCGTCAGCCTTGCTAGAAATGGTATTTGGCAAATTTACGTCTATTGGAAAAAACAGCGTTCCTGCCGACTCAATCGTCCCTTTTGCCTCGCCTTTATTTAGTTCTTTCCCCCCCACCAAAACCCGCCAATTAAACGAAAATTCTTGTGGCGCCCGCGTATCGTTAATTAACACTACTTGCTTTGCCAGTTTTCCGCCCACAAACAAATTGCGATCTTTCGCAGTAAAAACCGGGCTAGCACCAGCAATCCAAGCCAAAGTGGAGCTATTATTCTTCATAATTGCCTCGCCCCCAGGATGAACAGTGTAACCTTCTGGCTGCAAATAATTCAAAAGATTATTCGAGACTTGCTTCAAATAAACTCCCCGGCGACCAGGTTGAAAGGGCCCAATATCTACCTTATTTTTGCCAGCCTCGGAAACTTCCCAACCGTGTCCGTCATTCCAAGGAATCATCCCGCCAGACATTGCCAAAGTCCGCCAACTCCGCCAAGTATTTGTACTGAATAACTCCTGCAACTTTTGAAAAGCTGGTGCAAAATCTAACTCTTGTTTAAAATGCCAGCTTTGATACTCCTGACCCTTAACAAATTGCTCGCGAATTGTAGCTTTATAAGCGGCAGTTTCCAACTCGTAAGCCTGCTTGCCAAAATAAATTGCCGCAAACTCAGTCATCCAAGGTTCGCTGAGAATTGCCTGACCAAAACCTTTGCGGCCCCGCATTATCGTTGCGTGCAGAGGAGTCCCAAACTCGACTGCCATGTAGGGCCTTTCCCCGGTTTTGCTCCACTCAGAAATCCACTCTTCCCGTTCTTGCAAGGGAATCATATTTAAATAAGTATTCAGGGCATAAACATCGCCGAAGTTGGCGCCTTGGTGTACCATCACAGGTCTGGTTGGGTCAGCCGATTTAATCGCAGCTATAGCGTCATTTCCTAGGGGAGTGTTGGCCCGCAAACGCTGGTTTTCCGAGGGACTGAGAGTTCCTTCTACCTTGCTTTTGCCGATGCGACGGGGATTTAGGTCGTCACCGTTGCCGAAAAAATTAGGACTTGTCGCCCACATTAATACTGATGGATGATTGCGGTAGCGGCGCATTTCAGTCACCATTCGGGCTTTCCAGCGGTTTTTCCACAGGGGGTTCTTCCACTTGCCGTTCCAAGCGATAGGACTAATGTCTAAAGCGGGAGCCATAATTGGAAAACCTTTGAGGTCTGCTCTTTCCGCAAATAACTCTCGGAAGTGCCACCTACCCCGTTCGTCGTGATTCCAAGGCCACATTTCTGTTATGTTAAAACCGGCTTTTACGTAGCCATCAATTAGGCTGTCAGAAACTTCTACTGTCCCGCCTTGCCAAGAATCCGAGTGCAAGTTTGGTCGCAGCCGAAATTCAGTTCCATTTAAGAAAAATTTGCGCCCTTCTATCCAAAATTCGCGGAAGCCAAAAGGTTGGTCGTATTGCGTGTTAACGCCGCTACCTTTTACTTCTAATTGCAGGGTGTAAAGGTTTGGTTTAGCGACCTCCCAAATACGGGGATTTGGCCAATTCCACTGGACTTGTACGGTTTGAATTGCTTTAGCTTTAACCCTGGCGGTTCCGGTGAATTTTTGTTCGACTTTGCCTTGGTCGTCTAGCATTTGTGCGATTAATTCAACTTGACCGCTTTGGGCAACGTCTTTGAGTTCTATATCTAATTTAACTTGCTTTTTTCTGGTGGAAGTTTGGACGAACACGTCGCTAATTAGCGGGCCTGGAGGAACGGCCAGAAGTCGCACTTCGCCGATGATTCCCCGCGATTGCAACTTGGATTTTTCTGTGTAGATTTCAGTGGGACCCATGATGACGGCTTTTTCCTTTTCGTCGGATACTGCCACGACTAAAATAGACAGGGTGTTTTGACCTAGTTTTGCTGCTTTGGTAATTTCAATAGTGCCGTAAGGCCATGCGATTTGACCGCAGTTAATGCCGTTGACAAAGATGACTGCATCGGTGCTGACTCTGGCTAAGTCGATAAAAACTCGGCGGTTTCTCCAGTTGTCGGGAATGTCTATATTTCTCTGATACCAAGCTTTTGATAGTTGTTGGCTGTTAAAGTTTTCCCAATCTTTGCCGGTGCCGCGAGTGATGATTCCGGGTACGGATTGGTTGTTTTCTTTTTGCCAGTCTCCGGGCACTGAGATGGAACCCCAACTTGGAGAGACGGGGGGTTTTTGGGAGTTGCCAAGTGCCGGGACAAATTGCCAAGTTCCGTTGAGATATATTTGGTCGCGTTTGTTGTCGATCGCGCCGACAGCCGCGATGGTAAGATTGGGGAAGCCGATCGACATCGCTGAATTGCTGGCCGAGTTAGGATTTTGAAGCGCGTAACCGACGAATCCAAAGAGGGTGGCGGCTGCGAAAAATAATCCGATAATTTTTGCCAGCTTGTTATTCACTCGCTTATTACTCCCAGAAATTAGCCGATCGAATTTGTCCCTTCATCTAGAATAGCAGTTTATTTAGCACTAATCCCGCTGCAAATCTGTCGCGGGGAAGATGACACAGCGCCGACAAATGTGGTTTTCTAGAGAAAAAATAGATGATAAGTTTTAACTTAGTTTTAGCTTAGTTTTAACAAGGTTGTTTCATCGACATAAGCAATAGTGCGATCGCGCCAGCGCTACAGGTCAAAAAAAATGAGCCAGTTTGAGGTCTTGCCCTTACCCATTCAATCTTACAGCATTGCTACATTTAGTGCCGGCACGGCTTTACTGCTGACCGCTCTGTTATTGTTTTCATTCAATGTCGCTCCTGCAATCTTACTTTTGACCGCAGCAGTGGTTAGCGCTTGGTATGCTGGCTTAAAGTCCGCAGAAAAAGAATTAGAAATAGAACGTAAAATTAGTTCAAAAGTAATTGACACGACGGCTTCCTTGATTGTAGTTCTCGATAGCCAAGGACGGATTGTCCGCTTCAACCAAGCTTGCGAAAAAACCACAGGCTACTCGACAGCAGAAGTTGTCAATAAATATGTGTGGGATTTGTTTTTAATTACGGAAGAAATAGAACCAGTTAAAACAGTTTTTAGCGAACTCAAAGCAGGACATTTTCACAGCGAATATCAAAACTATTGGCGCACTAAAAAGGGCGATAAACGCTTAATTTATTGGTCGAATACTGTGACGACCGATGGCGCGGGCTTGGTAGAATATGTGATAGCAACTGGCATCGATATTACTGACCGCCAAAAAGCAGAAATAGCCCTGGCTTTATCCTACACTAAGCTAGAAAGCCACGTCAAAGAGCGCACAGCAGAACTAACAGTAGCTAAAGAAGCGCTGCAAGCTCAAGAAGAACGATTTCGCTGTTTAAGTTCCTGTTCGCCGGTCGGCATTTTTATGGCCGATTTTGAGGGTCGCTACACCTACGCAAACCCTCACTGTCAGGCTATTTGCGGCTTGAGTTTGGCAGAACTTTTAGGAGACGGTTGGGAGAATTGCATCCACCCGGAAGACTGCGATCGCGTATTAGCCCGATGGCTGGATTATACTCGGGAAGGTGGGGAATATGCGATCGAGTATCGCTTGCAAACACCAGAGGGGATTGTGCGCTGGATTAACGTTTGTTCCTCGCGGATGTTCTCCGACTCCGGCGAACTCATCGGATACGTGGGTACGGTGAGAGATATCACGGAAAGACAACAAGCGCAAGCAGCTTTGGCAAGCAGCGAACAGCAACTGAGAACGCTGCTAGAAAATACGCCAGATATCATTATCCGCACGAACAAAAAACTGCGTTATATGTATGTCAACAAAGCAGTTGAAACAAGCCAAGAAAAACCGCTTTCATTCTTCCTGGGAAAAACCAGTCAAGAAATAGGAGTGCCGCCGGACCTGTGCCAGGTGTGGGATGAAACGCTGCATAAAGTGTTAGAAACAGGTCGAGAAGAAATCATCGAATTTCAGGCTTTCTCAACCAACGGTATCCGAAGTTATCAATCCCGCGTAGTTCCAGAATTTGGCAAAGACGGCGTACCAGAATCCGCCTTAATTGTCGCCCGCGATATCACAGAACTCAAACTTGCAGAAACTCAAAGATTTCAGTTAACAATCGAGCAAGCAGCGAGAGAAAAAGCGGAAATAGAACAGCAGCGCTCGGCATTTTTAGCAGAAGTCAGCAAAATGCTGGCTGATGCGTTTGACGGGGAAACGGTGCTGCAAAAGGTAGCAGAATTAGCAGTAAATTCGATCGCCGACGGGTGCTGCATTCATTTGACCGAAACCGACTCAAAAGTGCGTCGAGTCGCTGCAGCTCACGCAGAAGCCTCTATAGTTGATACTCTGAATAACTTGAGAATCCGCAGTCCGATCGCCGACAATGCTACTAACGGCTATCCGCTGGTAATCCGCACCGGAACATCCGAACTAATTGCCGAAGTGGATGAGGAAATTTTAGCAGCAGGATGCGAAAATGCAGCAGAAATAGAAATATTGCGATCGCTCAATATGGGATCGCACGCTTGCGTACCGCTGAAAGCGCGCGGGCGGGTAATGGGTTGCATCACTTGCTTTACCTCAAAGTTGGGCCGCCGCTACAGTGCAGAAGACATGGCAATGCTAGAAGATTTAGCATACCGCGTCGCGATCGCCCTCGACAACGCCAGACTTTATGCAGAAGCGCAGCAAGCACTATCTCAAACAGCGCAATCCTTTGCCTTAATTGACGCGCTGTTAGAAGCATCTCCCCTAGCGATTTGCTTTATGGATCGCGAAATGCGCTTCATCCGTATCAATCAAGTATTAGCAGAACTCAACGGTTTGCCGATAGAACAGCATCTCGGCCAAGACTTTCGCCAATTGTTGCCAGAACATGCAGCAAAATTTGCGCCGATAATTCAGCAAGTTTTAGAAACAGGTCAGCCTGTTTTAAACTTAGAAATGAGCGGGGAACCTGATGGGAAACCGGGATATTTCGGTTACTGGCTCGCCAACTACTACCCAGTGAAAAATGAAAGAGAAGAAATAATCGGAGTCGGCCTAATTATCACAGATATAACCGCAGCCAAACAAACAGAATTAGCTTTGCGGGAAAGCGAAATGCGCTGCCGCAGCGTGGTAGAATCTAACATGATCGGCATCGGTTTCTGGGATGCCAACGGCGAAGTTACTGACGCTAACGACGCCTTGCTGGAAATGATCGGATATACGAGGGAAGACTTAGTTTCTGGACAGATCCGCTGGATCGAACTCACAGCGCCGGAATATCTAGAACTCGATCGCATCGCCTTGGCGCAAGTCGAAGCAGAAGGAAGTTGCGCGCCTTTTGAAAAAGAATATCTCCGCAAAGACGGCACGCGCTTCCCAGTTTTTGTTGGCGGCGGAAACTTCCAAGGATGCAAAGACAAAGGAGCATTCTTCGTACTAGATATCACCGATCGCAAACAAGCCCAAAACCAACTTCTAGAAAACGAAATACGTCTTCGCCGCCAACTAGCAGAACTCGACTTAGTTTACAACACCACACCAGTCGGGCTGTGCTTTGTCGATACCAATTTGCGCTACATCCGCATCAACGAATGCCTCGCTCAGATCAACGGCCGCTCGATCGCAGAGTACCTCGGGCGCACCGTTAGAGAAGCGAGTCCGGAAATCGCCGATATGCTAGAGCCGATTTACCGCCAAGTGCTGGCGACGCAAACCCCCGTGCTCGACTTGGAAATTAAGGCCGAAACCCTGCAACAGCCCGGAGTTTTGCGGGATTGGCAAATCAGCTTTTACCCCGCGATCGATGAATCCGGAACACTGCTGGGAGTCAGCACCGTGGTTGCGGAAATCACCGATCGCAACCAAGCAAAACGAGTAGTGCAGCAAAGCGAAGCCATATTCCGGCGGCTGTTCGAGTCAAATATTTTCGGAGTCGCGATCGGCGATTTGAGCGGCCGCATCGCCTACGCCAACCAATCCCTGCTCAACATGGTCGGCTACACCCGCTCAGATTTGCTCTCCGGTCAAATGCGGTGGGACAGGATGACCCCCCCCGAATACCTGCACCTCGACGCCGTGGCGGCGCAAGAACTGCGAGTTAAGGGAGTCGCAACTCCTTTCAAGAAAGAGTACATCCGCAAAGATGGCAGCCGCGTGCCGATTCTGATGGGCGGCACGATCCTGTGCCCGGACGCTCGCGAACCAGAGACGATCGTCGCATTTTACATCGACTTGACCGAGATATCGCGGGTGGAAGCAGAACTCAAAAAGAATCAAGAACGGCTGCAAATCGCTCAGCAAGCAGGCAAAATCGGAACTTTTGAATGGAACGTCCAAACCGACGATCTCGCGTGTACGCCGGAATTAGAGGCTTTGTACGGGCTGCCGATCGGCGCTTTAGACAGCTATCAAAGTTGGGCCCAAATACTGCATCCAGACGATCGCGCTGTTACCGAACAGCAGGTAAAAGCTGCGGGGGCTTCCGGGGAGGAATTAAACATTGAGTTCCGCATTTGCCGCCCCGACAAAAGCGTGGGCTGGATTGCTTGCAGGGCTAAGGGGTTTCCCGACGATCGCGGTTTGCCTTGGCGGACGATCGGAGTGAACGTCGATATCACCGATCGCAAACAAGCAGAAGCAGCGCGATCGCACCTCAATCAAACTTTGGAAGCCTTGATTCAGGCTTGTCCCCTGGCAATTACCGTTTTGAGTACCGACGACGGCACTGTGAAAATGTGGAACCCAGCCGCCGAGAGGATTTTTGGCTGGTCCGAATCAGAGGCGGTAGGTCAATTTGCGCCCAGCGTTCCCGCAGACAAGCGGGAGGAATTCATGGCGAATTTGAAACGAATTCGCCAAGGAAACGCGATCGCCGACATGGAAACCCAGCGCCAAAGGAAAGACGGCAGCTCGATCGACATCAGTTTGTGGGCAACTCAAGTCCGCGACAGCAACGGGAACATCAACTGTATGTCGATCGTCACCGACATCAGCGATCGCAAGCAACTGGAGGCCCAACGCGCTCAGTTGCTCGATCGCGAACAGGCCGCGCGGGTCCAAGCAGAAGCCATCAACCGCCTGAAAGACGAATTTCTAGCCACTCTTTCCCACGAATTGCGCACGCCTCTAAATGTGATTATGGGCTGGGCACAGAGGTTGCGCACCCGCCCGTACACCGCAGAGGATTTAGCTTCCGGTTTGGAAGCGATCGAGCGTCAGTCGAGGGTGCAGGTGCAGGTAGTGGAAGATTTGCTCGATGTTTCCCGGATTATTCAAGGTAAGCTGGCTCTGAAACCCGGCTGGTTCATCATGAGACAGACGATTGAGTTTGCTCTGAGATCAGTTCGTTTGGCGGCCAAGGCTAAGTCTGTCACCGTTTCCTCAGAATTTGACCCCGCAGTCAGCTTGATGTGGGGCGACGCCCCGAGGGTGCAGCAGGTAGTGTCGAATTTGCTGACTAACGCCGTCAAGTTTACGCCTTCGGGGGGAAATGTGGAACTGCGCTTATCGGCGGTAGCTGTTACCGATTCCTCATCACCTAATTACGTGCAAATTACTGTCAGCGATACCGGAAAGGGCATTTCCCAAGAGTTTCTGCCCTACGTGTTCGATCGCTTTCGACAAGCAGACGGCTCGATTACTAAGCATCAAAACGGTTTGGGACTGGGATTGGCGATCGTCCGGCACTTGGTGGAACTCCACGGTGGCACTGTGACTGCGGAAAGTCCCGGTAAAAACAAGGGTGCGACATTTACGGTGAAACTGCCGCTCAAACAGCGTCGGAAATATCAGTCAAAGTTGAGAGAGGAAAGCAAATCCCCTCAAATCCGTCCGGGTATTTTGGCAGGTTTAAAGGTATTGGTAGTTGACGGCGAACCCGACAACCGCGAGTTTTTGATTGTGGCGATCGAAGAGTTGGGGGCGACTGCGACTGCGGCTGCTTCGGCTGCAGAGGCGATCGACATTTTACAGCAGTCGCCGCCGGATATTTTAGTCAGCGATATCGCTATGCCCGTTGAGGACGGCGACTCGCTGATCCGCAAAGTGCGATCGTCCGCATCCGACAAAATCAAGCGCTTGCCGGCCGTGGCGCTGACAGCTTATGCTAGCGAACAAGACCGCGAACAGGCGATCGCCGCCGGTTACAACGAACACTTAACAAAGCCGATCGAACCCGCTGTATTCGCCGCCGTTTTAGCCAAGTTAACAAATTTGCAGTAACGCGATCGGGCGTTACTGCAAACTCTGACTCTTGTAAACTAAACAACCAAAAGTGCGAGAGTGAAGGAGGAAAAATTATTCCTACAGCAGCGCAGTTACTCAAATGCTTTGTAGTTTGCTATGAATTAACAAATATGTATCAGCCTATCTACATAGTGCGGCTCGATGAACGCACAAATTACCTGTATATTTTGGCTGGTGAAACTATTGAAATAGAGATTTATCCTAACGGGCAATGGAGATACTGTGATGAACAAGCCTAATTTTCAAGCTATGAGCAGAAAGGAATTGCGAGCTTACGTACTTGCTCACCGAGAAGATAATGAGGCTTTCTATGCTTTGGCGGATCGGCTGCACGAATCAGTAGCCGCAACAGAGGCTGCCGTTGTTAAATGGTTGCAATTCCAGCATCCCAATCAAACTATTAATAAAATTTCCGAAAGCTCCTCTAGCTTGATTTTGACAGATGCAGAGGGAAATCAAACAGAAATTAAAATTCAAGTTATGGGCAGTTATCTGCCGAATAATAAGCCATTAATCGAGCTGTTAATTAACGATATGATTTCCCATACACAAAAACAACATATAAAAACTCTGGCTGTTTTTGTTAGTAGAAATGAATCAACAGCAAAACAGCTAGAAACAGAACTGACAGAGGCAAATTTTGACAGCCGCGCCCAATCTTCGCTGGTAGTTGGCTATATTGAACCCGGAGGAAAATTTCAGAGCCTACCAGGCGCAACAATTGCCGGGGTGAAGGCAGACCACAGCAGTTAAAATTCGATCGCCAGCACAATTGGTTCACACCCATGCCCATTTATCCCTTCAACCGCCCAGCCGCCAAACTTTTCAGCAAGCTGCCCCTGCGAACGGTTCTGATTGTTCCGTTTGTTTTGCAAACGATAAGTGTAGTCGGGCTAGCGAGCTTTCTTTGTTTCAAAAGCGGTCAGGAATCAGTCGAGAATGTAGCGCATCAGCTAATCGAACAAGTAGGAGAGCGGATTAGCGATCGCCTCACCGATCCTGATGGGCTGTCGGCAATCAATACCTTTCTGGCTCGGCTGCACTTCTCTGCATCGGGACAGACTTTTATAATGGATCGATCGGGGAATCTGATTGCCACATCCACACGAGAAACACCCTTGGTGACGCAAGCAAAAAACCAACCGACGCCATTGCTAGCCCTCAACAGCAAGGACGCCCGAACGCGAGATATTGCTCGACAACTCGCCAACCGATTCGGCAACTTCCGCACCCTGCAAACAACTCAGAAAATTACCCTGGCGAACAACCGCGATCGCGAGCGGCAGTTTGTCCGCGTCACTCCTTATCGAGATTTCCGTGGCTTGGATTGGTTGATTGTGGTGGTGGTGCCAGAGTCTGATTTCATCGCTCGCCTTCAAGCAAATACACGCAACACATTGTGGTTGTGCGCCGGTACGCTGCCGCTGGCGATCGCGATCGCATTGTTGACTTCCCGTTGGGTGACAAAGCCAATTATGCGCTTGAATACCGCCGCCAAAAATGTTGCAAAAGGAAAATGGGATCGACCTTTAGAAATTAGACGCTTGGATGAAGTCGGAGAATTGACCAATTCCTTTAATCTTATGGCAGCACAACTGCAACAGGCTTTTACAGACCAAAAATCTTTAAATGAAGCTTTAGCGCAGAGCGAGAGCCAACTGAAGCAATTTATCGAAGCCATACCTGCGGGAGTATCTATCCACGATGCCTCCGGTAAAGCCGTGTACTTCAACGAAACTGCCAAGCATTGGCTCGGCGTAGAAACTATCCCCGATACGACTTTACAAGAAGCAGTAAAAGTTTATCAAATGTACCGCAAAAACCAGCCGTATCCAACTGAAGAACTGCCCGCATTCCGAGCGCTGCGCGGCGAAACGGTGTTCCTTGACGATTTAGAACTTCATCGAGATGGGAAATTTATTCCTTTTGAGGTGCGCGCCACACCAATTTTCGATGAAGGCGGAAACATTATTTATGCCCTGATTATTTTTTATAACATCGCACAGCGCAAACAATCTGAAAAAATATTAACTGACTACAATTGCACTTTAGAAGCCGAAGTTGCGGAACGTACCTACGCCTTAGCTCGTGCTAACGAAATATTACAATATGAAATAGCCGAGCGCCAATTAATCGAGCAAAAACTTTACACTTCTACCGAGCAAGTTCTACAAATATTTGAGTCAATTGCAGATATTGTATTAATTTTTGAATTACCAGAAAAAACGATCAAAATTATACCTACCAAGGGCATTTCTCACTACAACTATCAGACGAGTCAGATTGACTCGATCATCGAACAATTTTTTCATGAGGAAAGCGAGGAGATTTATTTCGCTCAAGTTCGACAGGCATTGGAAATTAAACAAACGATTAGTTTTGATTACAGTCAGCAGATTAATAATCAAGAAGTTTGGTTTGCTGCTAAAATTTCGCCGCTGTCCGATCGCTCTGCGGTTTGGGTAGCGCGCGACATTAGCGATCGCCAGTTAGCCGAATCCCGACTGCTGGAAGCCCAAAAAATTGCTCGTATTGGTAGTTGGGAACACGATATCGCCACAAACACAACCACTTGGAGTGAGGAACTCTATCGCATTTACGAGTTCGATCCGACTCAAAAACCGCTGCCAACCGAACAATTAATCGAGCGTTTTCATCCAGAAGATCGATCGCGCTATGTCACAATACTTCGCGATCGAGCTATGTCGGGACAAAGCTTTGAAATCGATCTGCGGCTGATCCGAAGAGATGGCTCGCTCTGTTACATAGAAGTCAGAGGGAAACCGCTTTATGATGAAAAAGGGCAGTTGATGCGTTTGTTTGGCACTGTCTTGGATATTAGCGATCGCAAACAAGCCGAGTCAGCTTTGCGAGAAAGCGCGCAGGGGGAACAAGCCATCGCCCGATCGATCGATCGCATCCGTCAATCCTTAGATATTGACACAATATTCAAAACTACAACCTCTGAACTGCGACAAACCCTAAAATGCGATCGTGTCGGTATCTATCGTTTTAATCCTGATTGGAGCGGGGAATTTGTTGCCGAATCACTGGCTCCGGGCTGGATATCTCTGATGCAACAAACCGACGATTTTAATTTTCCAAACACTCTCCTCGAAGACTCTCGCTGTACCGTGAAAACTATGCAAGCCTCCGCTGAACCAGTGCGAGATACCTATCTACAAAGAAATCAAGGCGGTATGTATGCTAGAGGCGTTCCTTACCACATAATTGAAGACATATACAGCGCTGGGTTGAACCCTTGTTACCTGCAACTGTTAGAGCAATTTCAAGCTAGAGCCTACGTTATTTTTCCTATATTTTGCGGCAGTCAACTTTGGGGTTTGCTCGCCAGCTATCAAAATTCTGCACCCCGCACTTGGCGCGAAGCAGAAATCAATATTGGGGTGCAAATTAGCACTCAACTGGGAGTCGCCTTACAACAAGCTCAATTGCTCGAAGCCACTCAGCAGCAATCGCTACTGCTCCAACAAGCCGCCTGGGCAGCAGAAGCCGCCAACGTCGCGAAAAGCACTTTCCTGGCAAATATGAGCCACGAACTCCGCACCCCGCTCAACGCAATTCTGGGATTCTCCCAATTGATGCAGCGTTCTACCAACCTCAGTCGCGAACAGCAGGAAAATATCCGCATTATCAACTGCAGCGGAGAACACTTGCTAGCTCTGATCAATCAAATATTAGATTTAGCCAAAATAGAGGCGGGACGCATTACCCTCAACCCAACAGACTTTAAATTAAGCAACTTGCTGAACGATGTAAAAGAGATGTTCCAACTTCAGGCACGGGAGCAACAATTACAGTTAACATTTGACTGCTCTAGCGATATTCCCGAATACGTGCAAACCGATCAACTTAAGTTGCGCCAAGTTTTAATTAATCTGCTTTCTAACGCTATTAAGTTTACGAAAGAAGGAGGCATTGCGGTAAGAGTAAGTGCGGTTAGGGATGGTGAAAACCAGCAATTACCAATCACTAATTATCAATTACATTTTGAAATAGAAGACACTGGTTTCGGCATGGCTCCTGAAGAGTTAGAGCGGCTTTTTCAACCGTTTGTGCAAACCAAAACAGGGGCAGCATCTCAGCAGGGAACAGGCTTGGGGCTGGCTATCAGCCAACAGTTTATCAAGCTGATGGGTGGCATCATTACTGTGCGCAGTGAAGAAGGACGCGGCACAACCTTCGCGTTTGATATCTCCGTCAGCGCCGTTGAGGCTCCGGCGACTCAACCCCTACAGCCGCCGCGTCGGGTGATAGCTCTAGAACGCAACCAACAGCGCTATCGTATTTTGATTGTGGACGATCGAGCCGACAACCGCCAACTGCTGATCGAACTCCTCGCTGCCTTTAACTTTGAACTCCAAGAAGCCAGCAACGGCATAGAAGCTATTGAAATGTGGTCGAGTTTTGAGCCACACTTAATTTTTATGGATATGTGGATGCCCGTGATGGATGGACAGGAAGCGACGAAACGTATTAAAGCCACGGTTAAAGGTCAAGCTACCCCCATTATTGCCCTGAGTGCCGGTAACGCCGAGGAAGCGCGAACCGTGACTGTATCAGATGATTGCGATGACTTTATCCACAAACCCTTTCGAGATACAGAAATCTTTGCCACCCTGCACAAACATCTCGGAGTGCGTTACATTTACGATGAACCGGAGAGTGTTCCCGACTCAACTCAAATCGAAGCTCCCACTCCAGAGACTGTTGCAGCTTTACCCGCAGATTGGCTGGCAGCTTTAGAGAAAGCCACAATTGAGTGCGATTTAGAGTTAATACTTATCCAAATTGAACAAATTCGCGATCGAAATGACGCTTTAGCTAGCGCTCTAGCCGCATTGGCTAACGAGTTTCAGTTCAACCAAATACTAGCTCTCATCCATCCCGAAATAAAATAAAAACGATATTATATCGGGTTTGTATTGAGTACGACCGTCCTCATAAAACCCGCTCGGACGGTCGAATTCACTACAAACCTATAAATGTTATTTTACCAAACTAGATATGAATCGCGAACCAACTCCCGTTTTAAAAGGGAATATTTTAATTGTTGATGATATTCCGGCTAATTTGCAACTTTTAGCTCAAATACTCTCGCAGCAAGGGTACAAAACACGCACCGCACCCGATGGCAAACTAGCTCTGCGGTCGATCGAATTAACTGCTCCTGACTTGATTTTGCTCGATATCATGATGCCCGGTATGGACGGCTACAAAGTCTGCCAAGCATTGAAAGCTTCTCCCACAACCAAGGACATTCCGGTTATTTTTATCAGTGCTTTAAATGAAGTGTTTGATAAAGTCAAAGCCTTTGAACTTGGTGGTATAGATTATATCACAAAACCGTTTCACGAACAAGAAGTTCTGGCCCGCGTCTCAAATCAACTCGTGCAGCGCCAGTTGTTTCAACAAACGCAATCCTACGCCCAGCAACTCGAACAAACTGTAACTGAACTCAAGAAGACTCAAGCTCAGTTAATACAGAAGGAAAAAATGGCTTCTTTAGGTCAGCTAGCGGCAGGGATTGCTCACGAAATCAACAATCCCGTCAGCTTTATCTACGGCAATCTTGCTCTAGCGGCGGACTATGCGCGAGATTTGCTTCGCCTCGTGGAATTGTACCGACATTACTACCCGCACCCCGTTCCAGAAATTATCGGCGAATTGGACGAGATTCAACCCGAATTCATCGCAGAGGATTATCCAAAACTGCTGAATTCGATGAAAGATGGTGCTTCTCGGATCAGTCAAATTGTGATGTCTTTGCGCAACTTCTCCCGCCTTGGCGAACAAAAGTACAAGTCAGTGGATATTCATCAAGGCATTGACAATACTTTAGTTATTTTGCAGCACCGGCTGAAGGGAGCAAACAAAGCTGGTGAGATAGAGGTCATTAAACACTACAGCCAACTGCCAAGAGTCACCTGTTACGCCAGTGAATTAAATCAGGTGTTCATGAACCTGCTAAGTAATGCTATTGATGCCCTGCAAACTCAACCGTCTCCCCGAAAAATTACCATCAGCACTTCAGTAAGTTGTGAGTCAGAATCGGCCCTGCACAATCAAGATTCAAAATTAGCCACTCACAACTATAAATCGGTTGTTATTCACATTGCCGATAACGGTTGTGGGATGAGTGAGGAAGTGCGCCACCAGATATTTGACCCATTTTTTACTACGAAGCCTGTAGGCAGCGGTATTGGATTAGGGTTGGCAATCAGTCACGATATTGTAGTGGAAAAACATCGAGGGCAAATCAGTTGTATTTCTGCTCCGGGCCGAGGAGCCAAGTTAATTGTGCAGATTCCGATCTGTGTTAAATCTTAACTGTTAAAATGTTAACAGACGGAGATGATATATCAGATAGATTGTAGCCGAGAATCTGTAGGGAAACGGCATTGCCGTGTCCGGCGCGGGAATTAGGGAAACGGCAATGCCGTTTCCCTACTGTTCGCAGTAAGGACTATTGTATTTACTTTAAATCGAGCAATCCGCTAGTTTTCAACTTGGGATTAAATCGAATTTCTTCAGTTACACCGCGAGCTTTCAGCAGCGAAAAAATTTCATTTTCCACGCGCCGCGCAACATTTTTCAACAATTTATCTTTGGCAATTTCATCGGCGAAGATACCTTCATAATTTGCCGTTTCTTGGGCAGTCATCACAGTTTTTGTGTCGATGGGATCGTTCCACTTGGCAGCATCAACACCGTTGCCTTGGGGTTGGGAACCGTTTTCCGCAATCCAACTCGAGCGGATGCTTTCTAGAATAGTGCGGCTGGGTTTGTCGATAGTTTGGATTTTCAGCCAGTAGCAATATTGGGTTTGGCGTACCAAATGCTGTTTGAGGCTGAGGTAAATGTCGCGAGAATAACCGACAAATTGCAGGACTTTCTCGCTGTCAAAAATTGCGTAAACGCCAATTTTTCCCTGGATCAAATCGGGCAATTTCCCCTCGGAGTCAATGTAGGGAATGAATTCTAAGCTGGCGAGAGAGTGAATGTCTTCTGTCATCCGATTTTAGATTTTAGATTTTAGATTTTAGATTAAACCACAGATGAACCAGCCTTGACCTAACTCTTGAAAACGCGATAAACGGCACAGAGGCGGCTGGGTTTAAATATTTTGGCTTGGAACATGAAATTAGGCGGGACGTTGACGATCGCAAAATCGCTCGATTCGTGATACTTTTCAAATTCAGCAGGCATTCCCTTCGGCGTCTCGCTGCTGTAAGGGACGGGCTGAAAAAGTAACTCGGCAAACTCAATGCGCGAGCATTGCAATTGTAGGGCTACTTGTTGGAGAAAGCTGTCACCGGTTAATGAACCGAACAGTGCAGTTTTAGCATCAGGTTCGAGGACAAAACTGCTATCGTAGCTTTCAATAATCTTAAGACCCATTTTCTGTGTACTCCTGACAGACGGCGGTTAACGGTTATCAGTTATCAGTTAACTGTTGATTGAGCGATCGACTTAATCCTGAATTTTACCTGAGACTGACCGTTTTGAACGCACAAGGTATTCGGCATGAGGTCAATCGATTTTAGATTTTAGATTTTAGATTTTAGATTGAAGCATTGACCCCACGGATGAATCTGGGGGCTTGTATCCTGGATGCTTTCGGTCAATAAAAATACCACAATCCCGAAAATTTGACAAATAGCCCTGATTTATTTGCCGATCGCTTTTATCATGTCCCTATCGCCATCTATCAGACTACGACTAAAAGGCTATGCAGAAGATTGAAAAAGCATCATTCCCAGCTTTGAGAAGTGCCCCGAACCAGCCGGATTGGCTAGAATTCGCAGAATACGCCTCTGTTGCCGGTTCAGCGATTGGCGCGATTGCTGCTGGATTGTCAGGCCAAATTCTCTACGCTGTTGCCCCTTTAACCGCAGCACTCTCGCTGAATCTCGCCAATCGCCAGCGTTTCGAGCAACAAATGCAACACAAGGCAAATTCTGCGATCGCGGACGTACAGGCCGCTGTAGAACGTCGCTCGCAGCAAGTTCAGATACTACCTGGACAACCTGCGGAACTCTACACCGCTGTCTCCGACTTGCAGCAGAAAATCCTGGGCTTGGAATCCGGCGCCATCGCCGAGGTACAAGCTGCCGTAGCCTCCCTCGAACGCCAAGCGCAGGCGCTTCCGGCCGATTCTCAGGAGTTCAACACCATCCTGTTGGATTTGCAGCAAAAAGTCCGCATTTTGGAAAATAGTGCCCTCAGAGAGCATGATTGGGAAAATGTCAACGTCCGATTTTTATTGGTGAACGAAAAGTTAACTGAAGTTAAAACTCTTACAGCTCAGTTGCAGGAGCAATCGAACGAAGTAGACTTGGAGACAATCCAAGCTTCTGTGAAGCAATTGCAGGATTTGCTCGATCGACCCACAATAGACACAGAAATGCTGCAAACCGAGATGCAGCATTTGCAGCAGCAAGTTTCCGAGTTGAAGCGGCAAAATCAAGAAATTGTCAAGCCTTATTTGCAGCGTCTGACTCGCGCCGTGAAGAAACTATCCACAAATTAGTCGTTAGTTAGGAGTTTTTCGTAGGCTGCTGCGCGCACTTTCCCTCCTTCTTTCGTAGGGTGCGCCGGGCCGCGCACCTTACCAATTACCCATTACTAAATTTTTGCCAAGCTTGCCAGAAAATATAAATCGATAAGATTGCCAAGAGCGATCGGAAAGCTAAACTCACAATACGATCGGGCAATCTCGGCAAAAACCGCGTGCTCACCTGCACCCCCAACAAACCGCCGCCGCCCAGAATCAACCCCACAACCCACAAAACATTCCCGCGCGCCGCGTGTCCAGCAGTCGCGGAAATTGCCGTGATGACGATGACGCCCAAGCTCGTTTGAATTGCAGTTTTAATGCTTTCTCCTAACAGCAAAATTTGCAGGGGAACCATAATCACGCCCCCGCCTACGCCAAACAAACCCGCTAATAAACCCGCAGCACTGCCGGTAGCAATTTTAGCAAAAGTTGGATGGAATAAAATATTTGAATTTTGTGGTAATTGGTAATTGGTAATTGGTAATTGAGGATTTTCCCCTTGTCCCGCTTGTCCTCCTAGTTCCCCTTGTTCTGCTTCCGCTTTCTTCTTAGCTGTCACGCGCTTGCGAACTTCAATTAAATAAATATTCAGCCACAGCAACAGCCCAAAACTAAGTAACAGCAAGTAAGGCGGAAATATCCCCGCCAAATAAGCACCGATTTGTGCTGTGATGACGGCGGGAAATCCGATACCGGCGACTTGACTCAAGCTGAGGTAGCCCATGCGCCAATTCTGGATGCTGCCAGAAATAGCTGTAATGACGATCGACAAACCGCTAGTAGCAACCGCTTGCACCGGAGCGTAATTGAGAGCCACCAACAAAGGTACGAGCACCGTACCGCCGCCGATACCCAAAAAACCAGCTAGAATTCCGGCAAAAAGTCCGGCCGCACCCAGAATCAATAATTCACTGATAGTCATTAGTCATTAGTCTGTAGTTAACAGTTAACAGTCAACAGTCAACAGTTAACAGTCAACAGTTAACAGTCAACAATCAAATTTTAAGAGTCATTAGTTGTGCCGTCGGGCATAATTGCCCGCCTCAAATCTGCATCGCGGAAGTTAGTTCGATTGAGATTAGCATCAATCAAAACCGCTTCCATCAAAATAGCCCCGCTAAAGTTAGACCAGCAAAGCTTTGCCCGGTACAAATTAGCACCGCTCAAGTTAGCTCTTGCCAGCGTTGACCAACTCACATTAGCAACTCTCAAATTAGCATTGCTCAGATTAGCTTCGCTCAGATTAGCTCCAACCATCGTTACTTGGCGCAAGTCTGCACCAGTCAGGTTGGCCCCGCTTAGCATCGCCCCGCTGAGGATAGCCGTTGTCAAGTTCGCTCTTTCCAAAAGCGACTCGCTAAGGATGGCATTTGTCAGGTTTACCGCTTTGAGAGTTGACCAGCTCAAATTTGCTTTCATCAAATTAATGCGAATCATGCTAGCGTCGGTTAAGTTGGCCGCAAACAAATTCGCTTCGGTAAAGTTGGCTTCGGTCAAATTAGCTTCCGTCAAATTAGCCTTGGTCATGTTGACTTCTCTCGCCATTGAGCCGCGAAGGTTGGCTCCCATCAGGTTAGCCCCGCTGAGATTGGCGCGGCTCAAATCAGTACCGATCAGATTTGCTTCGGTCAAATTAGCTTCCGTCAAGTCCACCCCTGGCAATTTCACCTCGCGCAAGTTCGCTCCCGTCAGGTTAGCGCCTTTGAGGTTTGCGTCTTGGAAATTCGCTCTGGTAAAGTTAGCCTCGCTGAGGTTTACCCCTTGTAAGTCGGCCCCGGCGAGGTTAATTTCTCGAAAATTTCTTTCTCCGGCCGCATATTGCCTCAGAATTCGATCGGCCTCCATGTCATTCGCCTCGCAATTGTTTTCAAACGTTAGAGTGATGGGTGTTACCACATCATCCCAGATAACTACGGTATTCACCCTGCACGTGTAGTATCTGTAGAATCTTTGCACTGCTTTCCTGGCAATGCTGTGCTGCTGCCTCCTAAAAGGCCTGACAAATATCAACGCTTCTGAGAAAATCAACAATAGGGTAAAACTCTCGGCACTGGGCACTCAAACAGCCAGCAGCAAAGAAAAACAGACAACTGAACAACAGACAACTGACAAAGGAAATTTTAAAATGCCTGAAAATTTGAGAAGCCAAGCTGTGACTGGGGGCGTGCAGCGCGCGCCCAACCGGGCAATGCTGCGGGCAGTCGGTTTTGGCGACGGCGATTTCACTAAGCCGATTGTGGGGATTGCCAACGGGTACAGCACTATTACGCCCTGCAACATGGGATTGAACGACCTCGCCTTGCGGGCTATTGCGAGTGCAAATGAAGCCGGGGCAATGCCGCAGGTGTTCGGTACGATTACTATCAGCGACGGGATCTCAATGGGAACTCAAGGGATGAAATATTCTCTGGTGTCGAGAGATGTGATTGCTGATTCCATCGAAACTGTTTGCAACGGCCAAAGTATGGACGGGTTGCTGGCTGTCGGCGGTTGCGATAAAAATATGCCGGGGGCGATGATTGCGATCGCCCGCATGAACATTCCTGCTATTTTTGTTTACGGCGGCACGATCAAACCCGGACACCACAACGGACGGGATTTAACCGTCGTCAGCGTTTTTGAAGCAGTCGGTCAATTCAGCGCCGCCAAAATTGACGAAACAGAACTCAATGCAGTGGAACACAAAGCTTGTCCGGGTGCGGGTTCTTGCGGCGGAATGTTCACAGCAAATACGATGTCGAGCGCTTTTGAAGCGATGGGCATGAGTTTGCCTTATTCTTCGACAATGGCTGCTGAGGATGCCGAAAAAGCTGACAGCGCTGCGGAATCTGCAAAAGTTGTGGTGGAAGCTGTCCGCAAACAGTTGTTACCCAGCCAGATTTTGACTCGCAAGGCTTTTGAAAATGCGATCGCGGTAATTATGGCAATCGGCGGTTCAACCAACGCTGTGCTGCATTTATTGGCCATTTCAAATGCGATCGGAGTTGAACTGTCCCTCGACGATTTTGAAACTATTAGAGCCAAAGTGCCGGTGCTGTGCGACCTCAAACCCAGCGGCAAATACGTAGCAACCGATTTGCACAAAGCCGGCGGCATTCCTCAAGTAATGAAAATGCTGTTAGAACAGGGTTTGCTGCACGGCGACGCGCTGACAATTACCGGTCAAACTGTTGCTGAAGTGTTGGCAGATATTCCAGCCGAACCCCGCACCGACCAAGATGTCATCCGCCCTTGGAACAACCCGCTTTACGCCCAAGGACATTTAGCAATTCTCAGGGGAAATCTGGCAACAGAAGGAGCCGTTGCTAAAATTACTGGCGTTAAAAAACCGATAATTACCGGCCCGGCGCGGGTATTTGAATCAGAAGAAAATTGTTTGGATGCAATTTTAGCGGGCAAAATTCAAGCCGGAGATGTGATTGTGATCCGCTACGAAGGGCCCAAAGGCGGGCCGGGAATGCGCGAAATGTTAGCACCAACTTCGGCAATTATTGGCGCAGGTTTGGGCGATTCTGTGGGGTTAATTACTGACGGTCGCTTCTCTGGCGGAACTTACGGCATGGTTGTAGGTCACGTTGCACCAGAAGCGCAAGTTGGCGGCACAATTGCTTTGGTAAAAGAGGGCGATTCTATTACAATTGATGCTAAAAATCGCTTGTTGCAGCTCAATGTTTCTGATGCAGAGTTGGAGCAGCGGCGCGCTCTTTGGCAGCCTCCTAAACCTCGGTATACTAAAGGCGTTTTGGCTAAATATGCTAAGTTGGTTTCTTCTAGCAGTGTTGGTGCTGTGACTGATTTGGGTTTGGGTTAAAGTAGGAGTTCTTGTAACCGCAGATCGAGGCAGATAAACGCAGATGAACGCAGATAGGATTTTATCTGCGTTCATCTGTTTCCATCCGCTGATATCTGCGGTTACAAAATTCCCAAATTAACTGTGCTGATTCAAAAAGCGGCCTGCCATCGACATGGCGTCAGTAATATCTACGTCGCCGTCTCCATCTGCATCTAAAAACGTATTCAAAACGGGATTGCTGCCTGGGGCTGGGTTTTGGCCGTTGCTGCCGGTTTTTAGCAAATTCAGCACCAGCGGCACCAAAACAGGTATCATCGCCTGCACTGTGGCGTTATTCAAACCGGTTCTGTGGGCGATATCGTTCACTATCTGCGTCAGTTGGCCTGCTCCGAACAAACTCTGTACCGCTTCCGGATTGGGATTTGTGCCGCTAAATTGGTTGACAACTTCTTGAGCTTGTGCGTCTCCTGACTGCGCTCGCACGTCTTGCAATGCCGATCGCACGTATCCGCCCAAAACCGACATTGCTAGCTGAGTCGTGCCCGTATTGACGCCCTGGTTGCTGCTCAACTGCTCTACCGCACCCAGAATGTTGCCCAACTCATTGGGACTTGCTTGTTGGTTGGGATTGTCGATCGCGCTCAAAATTTGGTCAAATAGTCCCATAATTTTTGCTCCGTACAGTTGTTTCTCAACTTTAAATTATAGCAACTCCTGTTTTTCAAGATTACGAAAAATTGTTTTGAGTTGGGTATTATCACTCATCTATTGGCGTAGCGACAGCCAGTCAATCGATTTTAGATTTTAGATTTTAGATTTTAGATTTTAGAATTGAAGCATTGATCCCACGAATAAATTCGGGGGATTGTTTATCGGATACAGGTTTTTTATTTCTCCACTGATGAATCCGGGGGCTTGTATCCTGGATGCTTTCGGTCAGTAAGCAATCTCATACAATTTGAGATTTGAGATTTGGAATGAATTATGACATCAGAGTTTAGATTGCGGGCTTAGAATGGTCTTCTTTTTTGAAATGGCTCTAAAAACTGATAATTTTTATTTTTTTACAGTTCCTCTCTCCTCGGACTTGCTTGGCAAGTTCTCGTTGCGGAGGGAATTATCTTCGCGAGAAATTGGAGGTTCTAAGAGCGTATTTGGCATTAAATCATCCTGCTTAATCGGCAGGGCGATCGTAAATTCCGTCCCCGTTCCCACCTCCGACCAAAAGTTAATTGTCCCGCCGTGTTTCTTGACAATAATTTCGCGACCGATTGCCAATCCCAAACCAGTACCTACACCTCTCGGTTTAGTCGTAAAGAATGTTTGAAACATTTTTTCTTGACTTGCTGCCGCTATTCCCGTACCGTTATCGGAAATTCGCACTACCACTGAGTCGTCGTCTAAGTATTCTGTAGCAATCACAATCCTGGGCAAAAAACTCGGTGCTTCCTGTTTGATTGACTCTGAAGCCGATTGTTTTTTCGCCTCCTCAAAACTTGTTTTCTCACTTTTTGCTTTCTCCTCCACAGCATCTAGTGCATTGTTCAGAATGTTCACAAACACCTGGTAAAGCAAACCCATATAGCCTTCAACATTCGGAATGTTCCCGTAATTTCGCACCACTTCAACGCCCTGTTTGATTCGGCTGTTGAGAATCAGCAAACTGCTGTCTATGCAGGCGTGCAAATCGACGGGATGAGGGGCCGCATCGTCGAGGCGAGAAAAATCTTTCAAACTTAAGATAATAGCTTTGGCTCTTTCAGCGCCTACTTGCATCGAGTCAAATATTTTCATCAAATCTTCTTTGAGAAAATCGATGTCTATTTCTTCGCCTTTCGCGATCACTGCGGCAGGCGGCTTGGAAATTTCTGTTTCGTAAGTGTTGAGCAAATCTAAAATATCTTCAACATAATGTTTCGCCGGGTCGATATTGGCATATATAAAATTGATTGGGTTGTTAACTTCGTGAGCAACACCGGCCAACATCCGCCCCAAACTTGCCATTTTCTCATTTTGAAGTATGTGGCTTTCTTGTCCGGCTTTCAATTCTTCTAGCAAGTGATTTACTTTCTGAATCAGTTGATTCAGCGAAGCTGCTAATACTCCCACTTCATCGGTGCTGGTAACAGGTACTTGCAACTGAAAATTAGACTCTTGGGTCACTCGCTGAGCGATATTAGTTACAGCGGCGAGGGGTTTGGCGATCGCCCGACTGGTGAAGCCCGCCAGCAGTGCTGCAACGACGATCGACAGTGCCATGCTACCAAAAATTATTTGCACCCGCAGCGCTTGCGCTCGCAGCAGGGCCTCCCCCGCTGCATCTTCTTGCTCTTGGACGCGATCGATAATTTCTGCTATATCATTGACCGCCCTATCTAGTTCCAACCCAATTTTATCTCGATCTAAATTCGACAGCAACTTGCGTTTAACACTTTTTTGAGCGGGGTTATTTGGCAAATTACTTATTTTTTGATTGACAATTTCTAGCTGATGAAGGTAATTAGACAGTAGCGAAGCGTAATTGGTTTTAAAATTTTGTAAACCTTCTACCTCTTCCATGTCTTTATGACTTTCAATTTCAGATATGGACAACTTCAAACTGCGGGTATTGTTTTGTAGCTGTTGGTATTTGCGGTCAAAGATTTCAGGCTGTTCGATCCAGTAAATCAGCCGCTCTTGGCTGTTTTGCGTCCGCAGTAAAGCCACCTGCAACTTATTTAAAAGCCGACTTTCTAGATCGATGTGTACTTGATTGTTCGTTCTGCGATAGTAATGATTCCCCGCCAACATCCCGACAGTCGTTCCCCCAATCGCAACACAAAGAGCCAGTGCGTACCCACGCCAGATTTTGTCGCTAATACTGAGGTTGCTAAAGGAACGGGCTATTTGAGCGAAATAATTAAGCTTTGCTGGCTGGCTCTCTTTGATGTTATGCTCGCAAGAGGTAGCGAGTGTTTGTGAAGGCTGATTCAGATGTTTGAGCTGCATAGATGCTAACCTGTGAATAATTCACGCACTGACAATTCAGTCTAACTTAAGTCGTGACTGATTTGAGAGTACGGCATGGATAATTAATTTGATAATTTTTGTGAATTAGGACGCTTTTACCTTGCCTGAGAAACCCGGTTTCTCGTTTCTACTTTTGGAGCTTCCAGGACGCACTGGCGTTAAAAAACCGGGTTTCTGTGTATTTAATGTCATATTTGTTTCTTAATAAAAAAGTATTGCTCGACTCGCTATTAAATAAATAAGTAGGTAGATGCAAATAAACTGGTCTGCGGTTCGGGCAGGTGATAAGCTGTAGCTGAGTAGTCGTGCAAGCTACAATTTCAGCAAGAGGGCGATCGCATTTGTCCGTCCCGCTGGCGCTCAAACTCCGCAAATCGCGCCCGCAGACGGACAGAATCGGGTTTGCGGGCTGGTGCAGTACGATCGGGCGCTTCGCCATACCATTTTAGATTTGAGATTTTAGGTTTTAGATTGGGAATGACTGGTGACTATCGGGCTTTGCAGCTTGCCTACAGTTGCATTCTTTTTTTTAACTCGTAAGCTGTCGCGCATTTAATTTGTAAGCTACTGTTTACTTAAACTCTTGTGGCGCGGGCAGGAGAACCCGCGATCGAGCTTCAATCTAAATGCCAAATAGCTTATCACTTCCGAATTCTCATGAAAATGTAAAAATCAAAGCATAACCCTTTTATTTGCCGCTTTCCTCATGCCTTTGCCGCGCCTGTTAACCTTAATTGCTGCTTTCTGCCTCGCCCTGGGGCTGATTATTGGGCTGGTGAGTTCCTTAACAGGGCTTTACAGTCAAGTTGCGTGGTCTGCTTCTCCGCTGCTGGCTAATTTGCTGATTTTCCTGATAATTGTACTTTTGGGAACGTTAATTTTTGCGCTGTTTTACTATTTTAGGCTGCTGCAACGCCCGCAGAAAGTTAAGGGAAAACGACCCATTAATCCTAAGGTTCCTGTTGTAAAAAGTGAAGCTGCTTCGGAAAATCTCAAAGCAATCAGGCAGCAAGTCGATCGCATTCAAGATGAAGTAGCGCGGCAAGCTTTGCTGTTGAGAGCCCGCGAAATTGAAGCTAGCATGGCTCGCGGCAGCGTTCGAGTAGTTGTTTTCGGCACCGGTTCTGCCGGCAAAACTTCCGCTGTCAATGCGCTGGTGGGGCGGATGGCGGGACAGGTGGGCGCGCCGATGGGAACTACCGAAGTTGGGGAAACTTACACTCTGAAATTGAAAGGAATCGATCGAGAATTAGCAATTACTGATACCCCAGGGATCTTGGAAGCGGGAGTTGCGGGAACTTACAGAGAGGAATTGGCGAGGCAGTTGGCGGCGAGGGCAGATTTGATCTTATTTGTTTTGGACGGCGATTTGCGAAAATCCGAGTACGAACCGCTGCGGACTTTGGCGGAAATTGGCAAAAGGTCGATCGTGGTTTTTAATAAAGTTGATCTTTATCCCGATACCGACAGAGATGAAATTCTCGATCGGCTGCGGCAGCGAGTCAAAGGTTTTGTATCAGCAATGGATGTAGTAGCGATTAGCGCCAATCCGCAAAAAGTTGTACTAGAAGACGGCACAATTTTTCAGCCAGACCCGGATATTATGCCATTAATTCGGCGCGTCGCTGCGATTTTGCGAGCCGAAGGCGAAGACTTAATTGCCGACAATATTTTACTGCAATCTCAGCACTTGGGAGACCAAGCGCGCAAGTTAATTGACGCTCAAAGGAGACGGCAAGCTGATAAAGCAGTAGAGCGATTTCAGTGGATCGGAGCCGGAGTAATTGCCGTAACGCCTTTGCCAGTTGTGGATTTGTTAGCGACAGCAGCAGTTAACGCTCAGATGGTAGTAGAAATTGCCAAGATTTACGGCTGCGAATTAAATATCGATCGCGCCAAAGAATTGGCATTGTCTCTAGCAAAAACCCTAGCCAGTTTGGGAATAGTTGAAGGCGTAATTCAAGTAGTCTCAAGGGCGCTACAATTAAGCGTAGCCGGGTTTGTACTTGGCAAAGCAATTCAAGCAGTCAGCGCCGCTTATTTAACCAGAATTGCCGGTAAAAGTTTTATTGAATATTTCCGTCACGACCAAGATTGGGGCGATGGTGGCATCACCGAAGTTGTGCAAAGGCAGTTTCAGTTAAATAGGAAAGACGAGTTTGTCAAAGCATTTGTCAAAGATGCGATCGCCCGCGTTGTCGAACCTCTGAACATCTATCAGCAAGAATCGGAACCAGAATTAGAAATGTCAGCGGAATTGGAACCAGAACCTTTGTATCAGTCGCCGCAACACGACGATTGGGAAACCCACACCAACAAGCGAAACGATGAGTGGTAATTAGTAATATCAAGTCCGGCTTAAATATCCCCCGGATTTCTCAGTTTGCGCAGGCCGACTTTGTTTGACTCTTGAGCGGTTTCAACCGCAGATTGAGGGATAATGAACTAATGTCGCCCCAGCAATAAATAAACCATCATTTCTCCTTTATCTTTAATCTCAACAGCACCACGCATTTTAAACGAAAATTTATCTTTTATTTGTTTAAATTTAGAAATTACGCATGGGTGCGTCGAAACCGATTTTTTTCACGGAAAAACTTCGTTACAGCAAGCAAGCAAAAGTAAGAAATAGGTTTTTAAGAGCATGATTGCGTCCTGAACTCAAATTTATACTAATTTGTCAGGCACAGCGAAAGCTGTGGCTAAAACTTCATATTGCGAGTAAATTCGATCGGCTTCGGCGTCGATTGATTGACTGGCAAGTTGATTAACTGCTTGCTGGCCGTTTTGAAACCAAAAATATCCCACGATTCCCACTGCTGGTGCAATTTGCACTAGAAAAGAGACTACCGGGACACTTTGCAGGGGTAATTTTCCCGAAATTCCCACAATAGCCGGATTCAAAAGTACGATCGACATCGCGGGCAGTTGAGAAATGGGCGTGATTTTTTAATCAGATACTCTTTCAGTCTCAGGTGCCGCATTATATTAAGAAATATGACAATAATTTTACACATTAGGGAGAGTCCGGGGGATCGGGTCAAACCATCGGATCGAGCGATCGGATCGAACACAACTTTGATAAGATGTAAGATTCACAACAAAATTTGCTATTGTCCGTCGGGGTAAAAACAATGAGCGATCGACCAATTATTCTCGGTATTGTCGGAGACAGCGCAGCGGGCAAAACCACCCTGACGCGGGGAATTGCCCAAGTATTGGGGCCAGAAAATGTCACTGTGATTTGCACTGACGACTATCACCGCTACGACAGAAAGCAGCGGGCAGAAATCGGAATCACAGCATTGCATCCCGACTGCAATCACCTCGACATCATGCAGCAGCACCTCAGCTTGCTGCGCACGGGACAAGCAATTCTCAAACCCATCTACAACCACACCACAGGTACATTCGACGCGCCGGAATACATCAAGCCCAGCAAATTTGTCATAGTTGAAGGTTTGCTGGGTTACGCAACCCGAACAATCCGCGATTCTTACGACGTAAAAGTGTATCTCGCTCCTCCCGAAGAGTTGCGAACTCAGTGGAAAGTTAAGCGGGATATCATGAAGCGCGGTTATACTGAAGAACAAGTGCTTGCAGAAATAAAAAAACGGGAACCGGACTCGGAAGACTTCATTCGTCCTCAGCGTGAATCGGCCGACGTTGTAGTTAGTTTTTACCCGCCCGAAGCGGACAATGAATCCAATTTGAGCGTGCGTTTAGTGCTCAGGCCGACAATTCCTCACCCTGATTTTACTGAAATTTTAGGTCTAGGCAGCGAGAGTTTTAAACCTGCAATTCGCTTGGAACTCGATCGGGATATGGGCAAACCTGTTGACGTTTTGGAAGTAGACTCCCACGCTACCAGCGATCAGGTAAACGAACTGGAAATGATCTTGTGCAGCGAGTTGCCACACCTGCGGGGATTTTGCACCGCCCAAGGCAACCCGGAAATTGGCAAACTGATCGGCACAACTGGCGAAGTTTTGCAAAGTTACCCTCTAGCTTTGACGCAGTTGCTGGTTGCGTATCACATGATGAAAGCAATTCACGTGTATTAATTGAGAAAACTTGGCGGTTGAAACCGCTCAAGAATATAACTTTCGTCCGCGGCTCGACGCTCGATTCGCCGAACGTCCTGCGCGGACTAAATAGTGGTAAGGTGCGCAATGCGCACTCTACAAATAGCAGCATTTCGCCCACAGTTTTACGTACATAATTTATGGGCGAAATTGCGGAATTTAAATTATATTATTTGTGTCACAATTGAGGATAAATCCTCAGTGGTGGTAAAGTCAGAGTAGCATTAGCCAATTGCTGAATCGGCAGCGAGACGGGCAACTGACTTTGAGGTGCGGGCAGCATTTCGCCTCGGAAGTCGAGGATGGTGACGAGCAGCAGGTAGGCAACTGCTAAAATTATAGAAATCACCCCAGTGATAATAGCAATAATTTTTGAACGATCCATATTCAGAAATATTTAAGTGCAGCTAATATTAGTTTAACATTAAAAAGAACAATTATTACTGAACTTGTGCCATAGAATATAATCAGGTGCTACTTATTTCGCTTACGAAAATGGAACCTCTTATAGATGCGCCAACTCCCACCGAGATGCCCGGATATACCCCAGTGGTGGAAACATTTAATCTGGGCAAGTTCTACCGTACCGGCTTCTGGATGAATGAAAAAATTGAATCGCTCAAAAATTGCACTCTGACTGTCTCTGAGGGGGAAACTTTCGGGTTGTTAGGGCAAAATGGAGCGGGGAAAACTACGCTGCTGAAAACTTTGCTGGGTATAGTGCGCCCCACTTCTGGCCGGGCGCTGCTGTTGGGAAGGCCTTTGGGCGATCGCACTGTGAAGCAGCGAGTCGGCTACTTGCCAGAAAATCCCTATTTTTACGATTATCTCACGGGCTGGGAATTCTTGCAATTTGCGGCGGGGTTATTTCAAATTCCCCCCTCGATTCAGCGGCAGCGAATTCCGAATTTGCTAGACTTAGTTGGGCTATCTCAATCAGCAGCAATTAAAAAACAGTTGCGCCAGTATTCTAAGGGAATGCTGCAACGGATCGGCATGGCTCAAGCTTTGATTAACAATCCAGATGTGGTATTTTTAGATGAGCCGATGTCGGGTTTAGATCCGATGGGACGCTATCAGATGCGGGAGATAATTTTATCGCTGAAAAATCAAGGAAAAACAATTTTTTTTAATTCGCATATATTGTCTGATGTGGAGAAGATTTGCGATCGAGTGGCAATTTTAGCGAAGGGTGAGTTAATTTGCATTGGTGCGATTGACGAACTCCTCGGCAATACTGAAACTTACCGGGTTGAAGGTAGGGGGGGTCACTTGAATATCCTGAAAAAATGGATACCGGATATGGAAGTTGATAATGATTTGTGGTACGGTCATTTGCAGGGCGAGCCGAAGGAGTTTCTTTCTAGTCTGAACGGTACGGGAGGGCAGCTAATTGGGATGAATTTGGCTAAGCCTAGTTTGGAAGAGTTTTTTATGCAGCAACTGCAAGAAAGAGGGATTTACTCTAGTAGTTGAAGTCCATAAAATTGGCTGCTGAAACTCGGCGGTTGAAAGCACTACTACACAAACGAAGCCCCTCTCTAAGAGATTAAGAAAACGGGATATTCGGCCCGTTCCACAACACATCAAGCAGGACTTACGCGCCATATCCAGATGTATGGGCTCTTCATCAGCGCGGGGATTATTGCCCTACAAAACCTTATATTTAGAGGCTGTGCGTAAGTCCTGTCTCATTGACTGACATCTAAATTCGCCAAGCTAGTAATCGTTCAGATTGCTTGTCAACTTTGCACACATAAAGTATCCTCAACAGATAGAAGGTAGTAACGAGCTTTTTTTCAAAAAATCTTTAACCAAAACTAATACTATATCCTGCCTACAAAGTAATGTCTGTAAAGTTTGCTTGCATCGAAAAAAGTAAGACTTAATTCCGAGAGATAGGTGGCAGCTTACAATTGTAGATTTTTGAATTGGCGGATATCTGTGTTGTGGGGAGAGACCGGATCTGGGAAGCAGCCCAGATGTATTGAAACTCGATCGCTCAATTATGCCGACTGATTAAAATACAAGTAAGTTTGTTGACAGGGTGCAAAATGTCTAACATTCAACTCGGCAGTCTCAAGGATAACTATTTCAATATCGATTTCGTTGGTAAGCTAGATTCCACAGACATTTATCGTTTCAATCGTCCTGCTGCAGGCAGTTTTCAAGTCTTGGCTGAAGGTTTTAGCGGCGGTCTGAAAATGGAACTGCTCGACAGCCAAGGAAAGCCGATCGAAACTATCTCAACTAGCGGCAAAAAGCCCGGAACTCTCAGTACCGAGAATTTGGGCGCAGGAGACTATACTCTCAAAGTTTCTCCCATCTCCTCCGACACAAACTATCAGATTAGTCTGGCCGTAAATGACAAAGTTGACCCGCTCACGGGTTTGAAGGTTGACTCCGGTTTTTTTACGCCCGATCGCACTGGTGAAGTAGGCTTTGATTTCCTGTATGATGGCGGCGGATTCAAAGGACAATTAGCCATATTTAGTTTGCAGGGTATGGAGAAATTTACTCCAGGCTCTGAGGAATTTATCAAGGAAGCTGCAAAAAGAGCTCTGAGTAAATCGGTGTTGGGTCACGTAGTGATTTCTGATATTACAGAAGGCACAGATCCTCAATTCAGGGGCACTTTAGGAAAGGTAAATCTGAACACCGGTTCCTACAAAGGTGTGAAGAAGTTTGCGATGAACCCAGGAGAAGCATTTGCTGTGATGCTGGTGCCAGATGGCACGGTTAAGGAAGTATTTGATAAGCCTGATATTGGCGGCAACAAAAGTCCGCTGTTTTCGCTATCTAGCAGTGACGAGGATGATGCTTGGCTGTTGGGCCAGGTGGCAGATATTACTGGCGATGGTAAGGCATTTTCGATCGAGGATCGATCGATTACTCCGCTGTCAGATTACGACTACGATGATGTGATTTTCCGTTTGACGGGTGCAACTGGCAAAGCGGTGGAGGTGAAAGAAGTTATCGCTCCGGCTAAGGATTGGACTAAATCTGAAGGCGGTAAAAAATTGATCGATTATGTCACCTCAAAACTGCCTGATGAGCTTAAACCGCCTGTGGATACAGAACAACCTGTAGATCCAAAACCGCCTGCGCCTGCACCAACACCTGCGCCTGCACCTGCGCCGCTACCTGCGCCTGCACCAACACCTGCGCCTGCACCTGCGCCGCTACCTGCGCCGCGACCTGCGCCGGCACGTGGGCGGGAGCCGGCGCGGGCGCCGG
>NZ_SRRZ01000022.1:59821-77366 GCF_013179805.1 Microcoleus asticus IPMA8
CCCCCGCTCCTCCACCTCTACCTGCTCCTCCAGCTCCACCAGCGGCTCCACCTCCACCTGCGCATCCACCTCCACCTGCGCCTGCACCAACACCTGTGTTTGTACCAACACCTGTACCTGCACCAACCCCTGCACCTGCACCGCCGTCGATCGATGATACCCAGTTACCGGCTGAAACTCAACCGCCTGCTGAGCCGGAACCGCCTGCGCAACCAAAGAAGCCCAGCCTGCCAACAATCGGGATTATCGATACTGGGTTTGCTGCCAACAATCCCGATCTTGATTATTCTAAGGTGACACTGGGGCGCGATCGCATTGACGGTGACAACAACCCTTTAGTGTCGTCTGATGCAGACAACGAACACGGCACGGCTATTTGGAGTTTGATTGGCGCTCGCGCAGGTAATAATATTGGCATTGACGGTATTAACGATCGCGCTCCTGTTTGGCTGGGACGCGCCAGCGGTTCCGGGCAGTGGGACTTGTCGCTCACAGATTTTGTGCATGAAGTCAAGGCACAGGGGAAGCAGAATGCTATTGTCAATCTCAGCCTAGATTTAACTCAAGTCAACGGCGACGGCAGCGTGACGACGCGCTACGAGTTAACACCCAGAGAGCGGGCTGCTTTAGAATATGCCCGTCAGAATAAAGTGCTGCTGGTGGTTGCTGCAGGCAACGACGGCGGTGTGATGTCGGTTTTGGGTCAAGCTTCTCAGGAGTTTGACAATATTATGACAGTTGGGGCGTTTGACGGAGTGCGCCGATCGTCCTTTTCCAGTTACGGTTATGGTTTGGATGCTGTAGTTGCCGAGGGGGAGAACGATCTAGATGCGCTTACGGGAACTTCTTTTGCAGCAGCGAAAGCGACTGGGATGGCGTCTGTGGTGTGGGAAAGCAATCCAGAGTTGAGCGATCGCCAAGTCATAGATATTCTCAGGCAAAGTGCGATCGATGTAAATTTACCCGGCTGGGATCGGAAAACAGGTTTTGGATTGTTGGATTTAGATAAAGCCGTGCAGTTAGCGAAGGAAACAGCACCGCAAGAAAGCACTCGCGCAGAATTCGCCACACCTGAAACTTGGGGTTACGAAGGGCTCGTCAAACCAATGGAACGAGCTACTGCACAACAATTTAACGGCAAATCTTACGACTGGCAATCTTACACGATTAAAGCCGGGGATACTCTCAGCGAAATTGCCAAAGAAACAATGGGCAGCGCTGCTCCCGATTACTACAAATTCATTGCCAAACACAACAACATTTCCAATCCCGACGTAATTTACGAAGGACAAAAAATAGAGGTTGCCGTAGAAGTATCAGCATCTGATGACGCTGCAAATTCGATCGAAAAGCCAGAGCAGCAGTCACCTAATTCAACCTCTATCAACGGTCACAATATTGCTGGCAAATTCTATCCGGTTTACGACAAATATCAAAATACTATCGGCAAACCTATTTCAGATGTTACCAACTATTCAGGTAATGTCAGGTATCAACAATTTGAGCGCGGCTCGATTGTCAGCAGTCCAAAAGGAACCTTTGCGCTTTACGGCAGTATCCGCCAAGAATACTTGAAAACAGGCGGATTGGATGGTAGGTTAGGAGTTCCCAATAGTGGGGAGATCGATCGGGGCAACGGTAACAAGATTCAATACTTTGAAGGCGGTCACATCTATTGGAATGGCAACAAGGCGACGGCTTACCAAGAGCCTGGTAAACCATCCAATCCCGGCAACAGCAACTCCGGAGGAAATAGCAAGGGCGGCAATACGTCTGACTGTTATGAATTGGGTTCTCTTTCTGAGAAGTATGAAACAGGAGGCAGAGGCCCTGGTACCATTGGCGACGATCCGACAGGCGGTCTGTCTTATGGAACTTATCAGCTAGCAACTAAACCCGGCTCGTTAGCTGGTTTTCTCAAATCAGAAATAGCTAGCAAATGGAGTTCTGAACTTCAGCCGCTAACTCCCGGTACTAAAGCCTTTAATAATAAATGGAAGGAAATAGCCTCTAGAGATGCTGAAGAGTTTAGTGCAGCTCAACATGAGTATATCAAAATCACTCATTACGATCCTCTAGCAAATAAGCTAAGGAAGACTCTCGACTTAGATGTTAATAAACACTCTCAGGCACTGCAAAATGTTATTTGGTCTACTGCTGTCCAGCATGGAGCAAATACCAAACTCGTGAATAATGCCTTGAAAGGCAAAAATATTTCACAACTGTCTGAAAGTGAACTAATCAACGCTATCTATGCGGAGCGAGGCAAGAAAGATAGTGCGGGAAATTTAGTGTACTTTTCCAGCAGTCCTCGGAACATTCAAAATAGTGTAGCTAACAGGTTCGTTGACGAGCAAGCGGATGCTTTAGCTATGTTACAAAACCCGTGCTCTGGCGACACTAACCCCGGAGAAAGTAGTAACGGCGGTACCAAACCCGCGCAGCCGGGAAATAGTGACGACAACTCAGATAAAGACAAGCCCGATCGACCCAGGGATTCTCAACAACCCGATCGAGATAACAAACCAGTCCCCACTAAAACGCTCTCAAAAGAAATCAATTTTGCTTTAACCGACCAAAGTTTGTGGGGCGGAGGGGAAGTATTTAACCCGAGCCTCAATGTATCTGGGGGCCCCAATTTTGACACAGAAGTCAGTCTAGGATTTTTGGGGAAACCCTTCGCTAAAGGTGGGCTTGAATACAAATTTCAAGCATTTTTGAGTCCGGGTACATTTGATGTTGACTTCCCTGGTTTATTCGATATTAGCTATCCGGGAGAAGCTAAAGCAGGTAGCTCAGTTGCTGTTAGCTTTAAGTCTAATTTAGGTTCGGAAGGCAGTTTAAAGACAGAACTGGGAGCCTCGTTTCTAGGCGAATATAAGCTTGGACTAGAAGCCGGGATTAAAGACATTCCTTTTTTAGGTTCTCGATCGACCAAGTTCGAGTCTGGTGCCAAGTTCGATCTCAATGAGTTTCTGTTGAAAGAAGTGCTTGAGTCGCCGATCGTCCTAGATCTCGGTTTGGCGGCAACCACTGACCAGATCAAAGACAACAAGCTTGAAGCTGATGACAATGCCTTTCAGTATGTTGATGTTGTCCCCGTTCTTAAGTTGATTCCTTACACAAGACCTGTAGGTGTAGCTCTAGAAGAATTTGGCGGACTAGAAATCAAAGCAGGAGGTAATCTCAAACAAAAGTCAATCTTGGATATTAAGGGTTTTGAAATTGACTTTGATGGCAAGCAAAATGGCAATGAACTGAAACTTGGTGCCAAGGATTCTGGAGTCTTAAAAATTGACATTCCTCAGAGTTATAGCTTGGGAGAGGTCTATAAATTTACTCCAACTGTCAAGCCGATCGTAGACTTTTCAACTAACTTGGGTTTGACGGGTAAAGTTGAAGCAGTCTTCGATCTCAAAGAGGTGCTACTAGAGAAAATCGGCGACAAATTACCAGAAAGTGTGAAGAAAAAGCTGGAGGATTTTGTGAACAACCAGGCGGCAAATAGTCTAATTCCGTTAGAAGTGAGTGGCTCAGCAGAAACACCAGAGTGGACTTTTCTATCTAAAAAATTCGATCCTTTCCGTGTGGATAAGTTTGAAGCGAAGCTACCCGAGTTGAGCGTGAACGTGGTGTAAAGGCATTATCGGAGGGATTGACGTGCATTGCACCGATCGCGATCGCCCTTGCTCCATCTGCGTTCATCCCCGTTCATCTGCCTTCATCTGCGGTTCAAAAAAGAGCGATCGCCCTTAATCCAAAAAGTGCGATCGCCCTTTCAATTCCTAACCAGAAATCACCTCACTCAAAAGATGAGCCTGAGAACCCTCAAGCCGAGGCCCATGAATCTGCACCACGCTAGAAGCCAAGAAATTGCCCCAGCGAGCCGCTTGTGCAGAACTCAAACCGTTAGTAATTCCAAACAAAACACCCCCCGCAAAAGCATCTCCAGCACCCACAGTATCGATCGCCTTTACCGGAAATCCCGCCACATCAACAATCTGTTTGTTCTCCACCACCATGCAGCCTTTTTCCCCATTAGTGATAAAAGCCAAATCCGAAATCTCGCTCATTTTCCGAGCGCACTCTTCCAAAGATTCCTCCTTAAAAAAGCTCCGAACTTCATCAGCATTGCAAAAAATTACATCGCAATATTCCGAAACCACCTTGTGAAAATCATCAGCAAATCGATCGACTAAAAAGCCATCCGAAAAAGTAAAAGCCACCTTTACACCAAGACGCTTAGACTGTTCCATCGTCTCAATGCTAGCCTTTCTCGGATCGGGAGCATCCCAAAGATAGCCCTCAACATAACTGTACTTGCAGTGAGCCAGGCGATCGACATCAATATCACTCGCCGCCAGAGTAGTAGAAACACCCAAATTAGTACACATCGTGCGTTCTGCATCCGGCGTAGTCAGCACTACACAAGTACCCGTAGGCTCGTTCGACTCAGCAGCAGGATGCACGTTAAAATCAATCCCCGCCGCCAGCAAATCTTGCCGGTAAAATTCCCCGTTAGTATCCTTAGCAACCTTCCCCGAATAATACGCTTTACCGCCGCTCTGAGCCAAACCAATCATTGTATTTGCTGCCGAACCTCCCGATCGCATTTGCAGCGAATTGTGCTCTAAATCGTGCAAAATCCCCCCCTGCGTTTCCGAATTCATCAGCGTCATCCCGCCGCGATTCAGCCCGTGGTCGAGTACAAATTCATCTTGCACCAATGCTAGGATGTCTACAAGGGCATTGCCTACGCCAAACACATCCACGGAACGGGAATCTTGATTGTTTTCTGTCATCAGTAATTTTTGGTTTACACTAATTATCAACTTTATAATAAATCGACTTCAACTCAACATCTATTTTCTTTAAGTTATCTTTATCTAAATCCCCAACCCCAAATCGATCTAATCCAAAATCCAAAATCTAAAATCCAAAATCTAAAATCGATATGACTGATACTTGTCTCCCACCTCTGATTCAGCAAATGTTGCAGCCCGGCTTTTACCCGCACGGGGTGACAGAACCAGTGCAGCTAATTCAGACTCACGCTTCCTTTGTCCTGCTGACAGGAGATTATACTTACAAAATCAAGAAACCAGTCAATTTTGGCTTTTTCGACTATTCAACCTTGGAGAAAAGGCAGCATTTCTGCACCCAAGAATTGCTGATGAACCGACGCACTGCACCGGAAATTTATTTAGAAGTTCTGCCCATCATTAAAATTGGGAATTTCTTTCAATTAGGCAGCAACTTACCTGCTATAACTCCGGCTGAAGTTGTTGTAGAATACGCACTGAAAATGCGGGAGTTTCCTCAAGATTCGCTGTTGCTTAGTTTGTTGGAACACGGACTGTTGACCGAGCAACTTATGGCAGACTTAGGGCGGGAAGTTGCCAAGTTTCACAGCATGACAATTAGTAATAGCTACATTCGCACATTTGGCGAAGTCAGTCAGATTCGCAAAGCCATAGACAACAATTACCTGATATCGCAAAAATATATCGGCGGGCCGCAGACTCAGGTACAATTTCAGGAAACTAAAGATTATACAGATGAGTTTTTTGAAAAAAATCAAGAATTATTTAACCGGCGGATTGCCAATAATAAAATTCGCGAGTGTCACGGAGATTTGCACTTGCGGAATATAGCATTGTGGCAAGATAAAATATTGCTGTTCGACTGCATTGAATTTAACGAGGATTTTCGCTTTGTTGATGTCATGTACGATGTCGCTTTTACAGTAATGGATTTGGAATCCCGGGGGCGCAGAGACTTTGGCAATGCTTTTCTCAATACTTACATCGAACAAACAGGGGATTGGGAAGGACTGCAACTGTTGCCTCTGTATTTGAGCCGTCAAGCTTATGTTAGAGCGAAAGTAACTTCGTTAATGTTGGACGATGCCGCTATTTCAACAGCCCAAAAAGCAGAGATTTCACAGACTGCCGCTCATTACTATAAACTGGCTTGGCAATACACACAACCGCGCCGGGGAAAGTTAACTTTGATGTCCGGTTTGTCTGGTTCTGGAAAGAGTACAGCAGCTCGATATTTGGCTCGCCGCACTGGGGCAATTCACATTCGATCCGATGCTGTTCGCAAACATTTAGGCGGGATTTCTTTAAATGAACGCGGCGGACAAGATTTGTACTCGGATGAAATGACCGCGCAGACTTATGGTAGATTGTTAGAGTTGGGGATAATTCTGGCTGACCGAGGTTGGGATGTGATTTTAGATGCAAAGTTCGATCGCCAAAACTTGAGAACGTATGCAATTAATCAGGCTCAATCCCGCGGCTTGCCCCTGCAAATTATTTACTGCACCGCACCAATTGAAGTATTGCGAGAACGGCTGCAACAGCGCCGGGGCGATATTGCCGACGCGACAGCAGAACTATTGACTTCGCAGCAAGCAGCTTTTGAACCTTTTACAGAATTAGAACAACTTTCTGTAAACATTGTAGATACCGGGCAAGACTTAGAGGTACAATTAAACTTGATTTGTAGGGAGTAGTTGTAGATCGATCGCCCTTCCCAATTTGATTGTCTGCTAATATTGTAAATATCTTTCTGTGTGATTACAAACAAAACTTGCAGCTCATGCCAAAATTTACCGGAGACTCCAAGGGGTTTAGCCCCGCGCTGATATGGTTTGTGTTGTTTACCGTTGGGTTTCGCTTAGTAGGATGTACGCTGCCCCTGAGTCTGGGCTTTGGTGTCATCGGCGGCGTGGCAGCAGGTTTAGTTGTCGCTTGGTGGCACAACGAATTAATACTCAACCCGAATTTAAATTCCAAGGATAAAACCTCGGATGCTATCCTCAATAAAGACGTAGTGCAAACGGACGGCCATAAATATAGCAAAACCTCTAGGAGTGATGCTGCTACATTGTTTGGCTGGTTGTCAGGGCCAGAGGATCGCCGCTAGCACCGAAAAGAGTTTTGAGTATTGAGATTGCTTCTTTCCTCGCAACGCTGCGCGGTTTTAAGTTAAAGAGTTCAGAATTCAAAACTCAATACTAAAAATTAACAACTCCCGCCACCTAAATTACTAATTACTGATTAGCGATTACCGCCCATTACCCCTTCCCGCTAACGAGCAATTTGAATTACTTGCTTAATGTTTGTATTTCTATCGAAACTCCTGCCGCTGTTTATTTATCCTTTGGGGTTGAGTTGCCTGTTAATGATGGCGGCTTTAATCACACTTTGGAAGCGTCCCAAATGGGCGGCGGCCCCAATAGCTGCGACTCTAATTATTTTACTGCTTGGCAGTAGCGGTTGGGTTTCAAAATCCTTAGTTCGATCGCTCGAATGGCAAAACTTGCCAACCGCCGAACTCCCCCAAGCTGAAGCGATAATCGTCTTGGGCGGCGGTGTCAAAGCAGCTTTACCTCCCCGTCCTTGGGTAGAATTAGCGGAAGCGGGCGATCGAATAATCTACGGTTCCCGACTTTACAAGCAAGGTAAAGCTTCCCTGTTAATTCTCAGCGGCGGTAGAGTAGATTGGAAAGGTGGGGGGTCTCCCGAATCGGCAGACATGGCAGAAATTGCCCAAACAATGGGCGTACCGGCATCAGCAATTCTGCAAGACCCCAATTCAAACAACACTTATCAAAATGCCGTCAACGTGCGGAAAATTTTAGATGCTAAAGCTATAAAAGGGCCGGTTTTGCTAGTGACATCGGCGATGCACATGACTCGATCACTCTTAATTTTCCAGCGTCAGGGAATAAAAGCAATTGCCGCACCAACAGACTTCCAGATAACGCAGCAGGATATCGCAGCATCCCAAAGCAATTGGCAAGCGGTCGCACTGGATTTATTGCCGGATACTTATCAGTTACACCAGTCAACTAAAGCTTTGAAAGAATACCTCGGCTTAATCGTTTATCGTCTGCGGGGATGGCTTTAACATAATTTTAGATTTTAAATTTTGGATTTTAGATTGAAGAATTTAAACTAATATCAAATCCGGTTGCATCCCAATTATAGGGGCGGGGCGGGTTTATATAATTTGTCTATACTTGTCAAATATCTGGGCGAACCCGCCCATACAAAACTTCATCAGATAAAATTCCGAATCAAACTGATACGATCTACAATCTAAAATCTAAAATCTAAAATCTAAAATCCTATGATTTATTGTGCTAGCTTAAAGTCATTACAGCAAATATTAGCCACAGTCGCCCCCAAACAATCATGCTGCCCCACGAGTTGCAAAACATTGCCCCAGAACCGACTCCCGCGGCCGAAATTTTTCAGAGACACCAAATTGTCCGGGAGTTTTACGATGAAATTAAGTACCGTCAAGAACTAGAACTTCACTGCCAGTGGTATTACGCTACAGCCAAGCAGCATCAGCAGGAATTGCAGAAAATGCAGGGAGATTTGAATATCTTCGGTTGGTTCAGCCGCGGACGGTCGAAAAATTAATGATTAAATAAAAAAGATGGTTGGTAGTAAGGACTTTAGTCCAGCCGATCAACTAAAAGCTATAGAAAAAACTGAAGTCCTCACTACAAACTGTACAACAGCTATATGACTCCCGCCCAAAAACGGATAGTTGCGAACGACAGGAGTCGCGGCGCAAAATTTTAGACCCTAGTTCAAGCTTCCAGATTCATCTGTAGAGTAAATCTAAAATCTAAAATCTAAAATCTAAAATCTAAAATCGACAGACCGGATTGGATATTGTCTTTTGCCTCCGGCTTCAACTTTTGAGACAGCTAGACTTCCTAAGATATCACTTCGACCTCATCCTCTTTCAGGTGAGCTCGAAATTTTTTGTCAAACTGAACTAGAACCGGCCAATTGGCACTGACAGGTCGGCCGTGCCATTCGTGAACGATCGCCACGATTTCTCCTTCCATACCCTTAATATCAAATGGTTGACTGCGATTTTGAGGGTGGTGGTAGACAACAACAGAGTTTTTAATGCAAACGCGATCGCCAACTTTCATAGACTTATATTTAGTGTTCTCTCTTCAAAACTCTGCAAAGCCTACGGGTGCTTAACACTTGTAGGCTTTGCCGACAGTCTTCTTATCTTCCCACAAGTAGAGCGAAAACTTAAACAAAGTTGGCGGTTCCCTGTCGCTGATTTGATCCCCAGCCCCGATCCACGCAAGCCGAAATGTTGATGATTCTGGGTTGATCCCGCAAGCCCGATCGGCCTTTCAAGCTCGATCGGGCGGATTCTCAAGCGCGGGAATTGATTTCCTTGGCTAATCGAGAAACGATCAACTTAACTGATTTAACCAACACTCAACATCAACGGCCAAGGTTCGGCCCAACTCCAGCAACTGCCGGATCGAAGGCAAATCCCAGCCGACGCCGGAACCTGCAATCCCCAAAGCAACGGCAGCGACCACACTGTCGCCCGCCGAGGCATCTTGCAGTTGCAGCCAGCCCAAACACAGAGGCACAATTTGACTGTACAGAGAATTGAAATACAGTTCCTGCGATCGATCCAGACACAAACCCAGACTCAGCCGATCGCCCACAGCAATCAAACGCTCGATCGTGCGGATATCAGCTTCTAACTTGACAGGGGAGCGATCCTCCATGCCCGATCCTGCTTGCAGCAGCGCGTCTAGCGATCGCCAAACCAGCTTTTCCAAAATTTGCTTGACTTCGGGAACGTTCAACCGACAGCGGAGATGGCCGCTTTCAGTGGCGATCGCCTCTATTTCTGCCAGCAGCGGTTCCACATCCTCCGTTTCCACTTCCAGGGCCTTGGCCGCCGTCAAACAGCGGTGTCCCAAAGCCACCTCAGCAGCCACCTGCAACTCTACCGGCACCGGGAGCTCGTCGCGGTGGAACGCCATCATCACCCCGTAATTTTCGCGGTAAACCTGGGTGTAAAGCTGATCCAACCGAGTCAAATTTTCCTGACTCAGCAACTGCACGATCCGGTGGCGTTCCTCAGCAAATAAATCCCGCAAGCTAAAGGACTGATCCCCAAACAGCCGCACCATTTCCAGAATCGCGTGGGCCGCCGATGCTTCTTGCAGAACTCCAAACAACCGCTCCTTGAGCATAGTGTAAGACCGGCGGCTGCCAAAAGGCTGAATGCAGCAGTGGAAGTCCCAGCCGCCGAGGTGCAACGCAGCAAACACATAAACCTCTGTTTCCCGGGTAATTTCCGAGGTTAACTGCAATTGACCCACAGCCAGAGTCATCGAGCCCATGCGCTGAATTTGGAAATCTTCCTGCAGGGCCTGATAGCAGTAAACTCGCTGTTCGCGGGGATATTTGGCAAACAGAGAACTGATCGCGTAGTGGGCGGCCACCTGTCTGAGACTAATTTGGGCTGTCACCACGAGTTTGCGGTAAACTTCGGCCCCTGTTTTGAAATAGTCAACGTTGCTGGGTACGAGGGCTAGTTGAGCGACAAAATCCTTTTCTAGCTGCACGCCGGTAACTTCCCCCGCCAATTCCAGCGCCCGGGCCGCGTAGCGCAGAATTTGCACGCCTTCTGGGCGCGAGATTTCTTCAAAAAACCAGCCGCAGCTAGTGAACATGAACAGGGCGTGGCGCTGCATTTCCAGCAGCCGCAGGGCGTCTACCTGTTCTCCGGCATCGAGGGGGCGCACTTGATGGCGTTCGAGGAAACTGTCAACGTTACTGGGCGATCGATCCCGGATGACATAAATATATTCATCTCTGGCTTTCCAGGGATCGCACAACAGCTTGCGCCCCGCTTCTTCGTAAATCGGAATCAGCCGATCGCGCAGCCAATTCAGAGTATCCCGCAGAGGGCGGCGCCATTTTTGGTTCCACTCGCCGCCGCCGCCGCAGCCGCAATCATCTTGCCAGCGATCGACCCCGTGAGAGCAACTCCAGGCCGTCACGGGTTTGAGTTCAACTTCCCAAGCGCTCGGATTTTGACTTAAATAATGAGCAAAATTCGTCACCGTCCAGTTTCGACGGGGAAACTCTTCTGTGAAGGCGTAAGCGAGACATTTTTCGGTACCGTTTTTGTGGTGACCGAAAGTTTCGCCGTCCGTCGCCACGCAGATTAATTGAGCCGGTCGGTGGTCTCCCCGTACTGCTTGACCCAAGCGGCCGACCAAGTGGTGGCTGCTGCTGAGAACGTCATTGAAGCCCATATCCCGCGAGATCGGGCCGTCGTAGAAAAAGATATCGATGTAGGGAGTGTTGGCAGTTGGGGCTGGAGAATTTTGGGAGTGCTGGCGGCCAAAATAGTGAGTGCTCAGCGGCGAGAGTTGATGGTCAGCCATCAATCGCATTTCTGGTTTCAAATAGCAGCGGTACGGGCGAGTCGGATCGATTTGACCCCCGCCGACTTCGTGCCATTCGGAATTATGCCCTGGTTCCCCTTCGTGGTTTTGCCCGATTAGCGGGCGGCAGCGTTCGGCTTGGGAGGGGGCTAAGACAATGAAGCGGATGCCTTCAGCGACTAAAACTTCGAGGGTGGCGTAGTCTACGGCAGTTTCGGCGAGCCACATTCCTTCGGGATCGCGATCGAACCGGGAGCGAAAATCTGCGATCCCCCAGCGAATTTGGGTGTATTTGTCTCGCTCGTTAGCCAGCGGCATGATGATGTGATTGTATACTTGGGCGATCGCGTTGCCGTGACCGTTGAGACGCTGACAGCTTTTGCGATCTGCCTCCAGAATCCGCTGGTAGACTTCCGTGTCGTAGCGTTCGAGCCAGCTCATCAGGGTCGGCCCGATGTTGAAGCTCATATACTCGTAGTTGTTGACGATCCCCGTGACTTCGCCGCGATCGTTGATTATGCGGGCAAAGGCGTTCGGGCGGTAGCACTCGTTGTCAATGCGTTCGTTCCAGTCGTGGGCGGGAGAGGCGCTGGCTTGGCGTTCGATCGCGTCCAGATAAGGGTTTTCCCGGGGCGGCTGGTAAAAGTGACCGTGAACCGTCACGCAGACCCCAGTTGCAGCAGCCACACTGCTTTGGGTTGCAGGAGTTACGGTTGGCGCAGACAAAGGTAGCACATCGGATTGAGTTGTAGAAATCGAAACCATGCGATCGAATCCTCAAGTAGTTAAAGACAATAAAACCAGCCTAATTAGAAACTGAAACCTTACGCAGCAAGAGTTGTAGCGAGGCATCTGTTAGGGGTAAATTTTGGCAGATAAGTTTTGATACATTTGTAGTATTGCTAGCAAAGCATTCGTTCCAAGATGCCAACCGTCGATCCCTGGTGTTTTTGCCAATGCTTTGCTGTTGAAAGACTTAAAAAAGGTAGCTTTTGCTGCTTTTTGGCACTTGCGACCCATTTCGGGTTCGTGCTTGCAGGGCTGCTCGTTGAGAGTTTCATTTACCTTGCTGGATTGTAAAGTCTTATTCATTAAATAGCAACTTTTCGCCGGAAAGATTTAATTTTTGGCAAGAAATCTTGGCGGTTGTGGATAATCGGTTTAATGCCCGATCGATTTATAGAATAAGAGTTTTGCCCGAGTTTCGCATCATACTTTAGGTGCTTTTTACCTAAGTCCTGGAGAAGTTAGGCCAGTTGGGTTCGGGCGGGGTTGATTTGCTGCAAATGTACTTTCCAGAAGAGATATAACACTGGTGCGGAGTCAAAACGCAACAAAAAAGAAAAACGGTAAGTGTGATATTTTAACTCCTGAGAGGTATGTGGGGGCGGAGGCGGAGGCATTGGAGGAGGAGGAGGGTTTGGACGAGAAGAGGCTGCATTTGACGGCGAAGTGGGAGAGGCAATTTGCCGAGAGTGCCAAGTTAGAGGCGATGATTCGGGAAAATCTGCCGAGGGTGGGTTATGGCCGATAGTTCGTCAATTGCTGAAGATTATCATGATTTTTTGCAAGAACTTAAGGAACGTATTGTGCAATATCAAGTGCGGGCCGTACTTTTTAGGCAAAGAAGCGCAATAGCGAGAATTAGAGAAAGCTTTAATCGATCGCATCCGCGATTTTTTGCTAGAGTTGAGTGTGGGATTTGCCTTAAATCAATAAATTAATTAATGGAAGCAGAAACCTAATTATGTTAACTTCAAACAATTTTAAGAGATACCTTGCTCAGTTTAATGAACTTATAGCTGAGGGAGAGGCCATGTACAAAGCAATAAAAGTCACACCCGGTGAATGGTATTCACCTGCTGGATATAGCATTTTCCGTGAACCACCTAGACAAGGGCCTGAAAGATATGTCTTGGAGGGAGATTATGATTGGCAAAAGTGGCAGACTAACTACAAGTTACTTCTCGATCAAGTTATCCCATTAACTAGCAGTCAGCGAACCTTAATTGAAGAATCCTCGGGCTGGGATCTTAAAACGAATTTAAAGGCTCATCTGTCAAACTTGAAGGCAGTCAAAGAAACTTACGAAAAACAGTTGTTCAGTTCTTCTCAATCTGCTTTAGGCTCCTTTAGCTTGGAAGATGTTAGCAAATTATTAAAACGAGTTCCAGCGGGACTTAAACGTTGGACATGGGAAGGAAAGTCACGCACACAGGGCGGTACACCTCGGCAATGGTACATAGAAAATGAATATCACGTGCAAAATTTGCTATATTTTTTATTAGCTGCGGTGTTCGTCGATATCATAGAAGAAGAATATAGTGGATCGGTAGGGCAGAAAAAACCAAGAGTAGACCTAGTAATTCCCTCACTTAAATTGGTTATTGAAATCAAGTTTTGGTATGGCAAAGACAAGCCCCAAAGAATTATTGAGGAAATTGCCGAAGATACGTCTTTATACCTAGCTCAAGGCTCCCCCCATGAACAAATGATTGCTTTTATCTGGGATGACTCTCGCAGGACAGAAGAACACGACTTATTAAAGAGTGGACTCAAAAATTTGAAGGGTATTTTTGACGTAGTTATAGTTTCTCGTCCAGGGCGTATGCCAGACAATACATCACTAATCAATGAACAAGATAATGAATGATTAGCTCTTTTGTAAAGACCTGTTTAAAATTATCGAGGTTAAAATAAGCGTGGTTCTGAACACCCAAAAAGAGGAATTTAGCTATGCTTATGTCTATGCGGTAACAGCCGCGGCAAGCTACTCATTCCAAATAGCCCCGCGTCCCTTAGATGCAGAAGGAGTTGACGTAATTCTTACAGGTTTGGGACCATCACAATCAACGCGCCGCCCTCGCCTAGATGTCCAAATAAAATGCACCTCCAGAAAATTACTGGATAATGAAATTATCCGATATCCCCTAGAAGTTAAAAACTATGAAGAATTAAGGCTAGAAAACCCTTTCGTCCCCCGCATTCTGATTATCGTTTTAGTACCCGACAGCCAATAGGATTGGTTGCGCCAATCTCAACAAGAACTCTCCCTGCGCTATTGTGGCTACTGGGCATCATTGCGCGGGCTACCGCCCACCCAAAATCAAAACACTGTCACTGTTCAAATACCCGTACAAAACATTTTCAACACAGACGCTTTAAAAACTCTCATGCAGCGCATTGAATCAGGAGAACTCCTATGATAGTAACAGTCCGCGACCCCGATATTCTCAAAACCTTAGAACCGCCTCAAGTGGCTGCTTATTTACAAAAACACGGATGGCACGAACAAAGCCGAGACGGTGACAATTCATCCATCTGGACTCGCAAGAATCAAGCAGGCGAAGACTACGAAATTTTGTTAGCTCTAAAACCAGAAATCAGCGGTTTTGCTCTGCGGATGTACGAAGTAATGGAAACCCTAGAAATTGTTGAAAATCGCTCTCAAATTGAAATATTAGCAGACTTGATAACCTCACTCCCTAATATGACCTTACAGGGAATTGTCATGCAAATTCACACCCCCAACACCGACAAATTAAGTGGCGAAATAACCTTAATAGGCGTCATTGCTGACAAATTGCGGAAAATTCAAACTTCACTGGCAGACAAAGATTATATCCTGGCGATTAAAGCTTATCAAGAACGCTTACCGATTCTCTGTACCGGTGACTTAATCAAAGACGACAACGCCTTCATCCTCAAAAAACCCCACAACTTAACCCTTGATGAATTGTGGTAAGACTAACAGATTTTGTCGAAACCTATATTAAACACCTTCCAAACAGATATCAAGTTCCCTAGCAAAGGCCTCTGGCGCATCCAGCATCAGCCAGTGTCCAGTATCGGCGATCGTAGTTGTCGTCAGTGTGGGGCGGAGGATGTGGAGGCTGAACGGAAAAGTGTTTGAGGGAGCAATAATTGCGTGGGCTCGTGTTCCAGGGGCTGCTAGGTAGCGATCGAGCGCATCAACAGCTTCAAAGGCAAACATCCCGCGAGACATTCCACACAGGCAATCCTGTGGAGTCGCCGCCAAGCAAGCGAGTATCCGATCGCGCGTATGGGCCCTGCTTCCTGTCAGCGTCTCATTGAAGCTGGTTTCTACAGCAGCCCGCCAATCCTCCGTATCCAGAGCCCTCTGGTAGGGGACGATCCGTTCCTCGTGCACCTCTGCAGGCACCTTGGTAAAGTCTCCAGGTGGGTCTGCCAGGATCAACTGCGCGATGCGGTGCGGTGCGGCGGCTGCTGTGGCGAGGGCAATACAAGCACCGAAACTGTGTCCGACGATCGCCACTCGATCGAGTCCCAGCCCATCTAGTACCGCCAAAACATCCGCTGCACAGGAGGCGGGCGCATAGTTGCCGTCCTCCGGCGGTGCAGAATCACCGTGTCCCCGCATATCAAGGGCGATCGCGCGTCGGGTACGGGCGACACGGGCAAGCTGGGCATCCCAGATGCTCGCGGAAACCGTCATACCGTGCACGAACACCACCGGCAGCAGTTCCGACTCCCCAGCGGTGACAGGGGGGCTGGCTTCGATGATGTGAATAGTGCCGATCGGTCCTTTGAGAGTTGTCGATCGCATAAAATCTTCTCCTAATTTTGAATTTCCTCTTTTCACACAACCAATTTTACCTGCGTTACTCCTTGGCGCAATTCATACTGTCCTTTTACCCAAAATTGTTTAATTTTTTTACCCAAAAACGGAGCAGTTTGCATCATCAATAAACGCAATAATCCATTTTTTCGCAGTTGTTCGCCTTTCCACGCTTCTTGTGCTTGAAGTTGTTGGGCGCGAATAATTTCGGGTTCGCGTTCTGCCTGAATCCGCGATAATGCTAAGTCAATATCCTCGGAATTAGCCCCTGCTTTCAATAAAGGTACAAGGTTATTGGCGGCAACAATTACATCGCGGAACGCCATGTTAATTCCTTGAGCGCGAACCGGAGACATGGGATGTGCAGCATCCCCCAAAAGTATGATTCCTGGTCGATGCCAGCGCGGACAGCGACCAACCACAACAGATAATCGCATCGGAGATTCGATCGTATCGGCACAGTTGCGGAAATGTTCTGCCATCCACGCAGGCGATCGCGATGCGAAAGTTTCTGCCCAGTCTGTGTGTTTCCGATCCGTTTTGTCATCTGCCGATAGCACCCAAGCCAGATGAATTTTTCCTGATTCTGCCCCATGAAAGACACTAAATCCGCTACCGCCATTCAGGATGGAATAAAATACATTATCCGCCACAAACCGAGGATGAGCGGCAAGTTTAAACCACAGAACATCTATACTCTTATGCTGTTTTACTAACTCTAATTCTGCACGTTGTCGTACAACCGAGTTTCTACCATCTGTACCAATCACAAGTGCAGCAGAAATCTCTCGCCCATCTCCTAGCTTTACACCCGCAATGCGATCGTTGCTGTACAGTAAATCTTTTACCGGAACACCTGAGATAAATTCAAACTCTGGATGCAACTGAGCTTCTGAAATTAGTGTTTCCAGCAAGGGCGGTTGCGATACCAGCGTACAAGGTCGATTTGACCCCATGGGCTCCTCAACTCGAAATAGTTGCCGATCGCCTACAATGAACTCCCAGGCATCAATTTGTCGGTGTGGAACACCTTCTAGGATTGTGGATAAGCCCATTTGGGCGATCGCATCCAATCCGCTAGGCATTAACGCTTCACCGCGAAACACTCGGTAGGAATCTTTTGCCGCCTCAACCAAGGTTACGGCAATACCTCGTTTTACCAGCAGTAAGGCAAGTGCCGCACCAGTTGGCCCCGCTCCCACAATTACAACTTGCGTCATTGCCCTTCCCCATTGCTTTTTAATGTATTTCCCAGCTTAATTTCCATCCTAATAGATAAAGCAGATTCCATGTATAGCAATCCTAAATCATTATCAAGACTATGATACAATTATATGCAATACTCGATCGTGAATAAAAAATGAATAACTTACAACTGCCACAAAAAGATAGAGAAAAAGAAATAGCCCAATTAGAATCTTTCATTAAAAGCGATATCGATGCCAGAGAACTAAAACGAGCAATAGCTGTAAGGATGGCGCTCTCAGGTAATATCTACAATGAAATCAGCAAAATTTTAGGTATAAGTAATTTTTTTATTGGTTATTGGAAAAAACAATTTAAAACCAAAGGCATCGCCGGAATCAAACTAGGACATAAAGGTTCAAAAGGGTATTTAACAGCTCGACAAAATACTGAAGTAATCGAGTGGTTAAAGAATAAAGAATATTGGAATTTAGATGAGTTGGTTACTT
>NZ_SRRZ01000220.1 GCF_013179805.1 Microcoleus asticus IPMA8
TTACTATCTTTTAGGGCTTGCACCCAAGGCGGCGTAAAGGCTCTAATCCCCTAACCCATACAGGCTAGTTTCGTAGAAACGAACCGCACGATCTGGGCGTGCGAGTTTCCCGGCATCCAGCTCCCGATGTTCTCGGCTTGCGCCTTTGCTCATGTGGATATAATCGTGGCAGATGAGAGTGAACCGCTAGAAGGTTGTTTATTTTCCAATTACTGTGGTTTCCATCTACGTGGTGCAGATGTACCTTTTCATCGCCTAGCATTTTTAAGCCACATTTTCCACATTTATGGTTTTGCCGTTTTAGGGCTTTAGAGGTTTCGCCGTCATAGAGTTTGCTGTGGAGCTCACTCCAGTAGGCTATATCTCCGTCGTAGGGTGATTTCTCCCCTTTGACATTGACGAATCTGTTTTCGGAGTAAGGAACCGCCGGGAACGCTTTTCCCATCAATTTCTTGACAGTATAGCGATTCTGTTTTGCTTCCTTGTTGAATACCTTGAAGGCTCTATTTCGGATGAAATGCAGTGAAAACCGTGACCCATCCAATTTACAGTAGCGATGGTAATTTCTCCAACCTCTAACCACAGGGGCTAATTTCTGGGCCTTGTCCGTAGCTCCATAATTCGAGTTGTTGACGATGTGTTTTACCTTCTGACGAAACGCTTTAAAATTGTCCGCTGATGGGACGCATCTCAATTTTCCGTTGCGAAAGCACTTTGGAATGCCAACCAAGGAAGTCAAATCCATCTGTCGTAGCCGTTAGCTTAGTTTTCTTTTCGCTCACTTTCATCCCGCGTTCTGCCAGGAATTCGCTGACTTTATCAAGTATTGCCTCCGCATCATCTTTAGGTTTCAGAATTATTATCATGTCATCCGCGTAAAGGACTGATTGATGTATTTCCTCAATCCCATTGAGAGCAATATTGGCTAGTAATGGACTTACCACGCCCCCTTGCGGGGTTCCTTGTTCGGGAAATTCTGGATTGACTCCTGATTTTAGACAGCGGAATATTCCGGTCTTGATGCCTTTTGGGGCGATGAGTCGATCCATTATGCTGGTGTGCCTTATCCTATCGAAGCATTTTTCGATATCGAGTTCGATAACCCGTTTCTCTATTCCGTTGCTCTGAGAGCGTAGATTGTGGAACAGTCTTTTCTGCGCGTCGTGTGCAGACCTTCCTGTTCTAAATCCGTAACTCTGAGCATGAAAGGTTGCTTCGTGTGCTGACTCTAGCGCGTATTTTGCGAGGCATTGCCACGCTCTATCGGCGATAGTCGGTATCTTAAGGAGGCGGGTACTCCCATCCTTTTTCGGGATTGGTATTGAACGTAACTTCTGATGTTTCCATCTGTTACTTTTGACTCTGAGTTCTTCGCTCAGAGCCAACCTTTCCTCAAATGTGAGTGAGGCTTTTCTATCGATTCCCGCAGTCTTTTTGCCAGCATTTAGTTGAGTTACTTGACGTATCGCCAACATTCTTGCAGTCCGAGATTTCAGAATTAGCTTTTGAAGGACTTCGCTTTTGGCTTGTCTCCAACCTGAATCGCTTTAAACACTCGTTTTTGTAGGCGAAATAAGTCCCTTCGGAATTTCTTCCAAGGTAACGTCTTCCAAGATTTACTAACATTGCTGCTGTGTCTAATCATGCTCTGCTCTAACTTATGTTTTCCGAACACCGAGCGACCAATTACGGTCTGTCCTCCCCGAATTAAGGGGGTTCCGCTGCTCGTCTAGCCTACGAAAGGGTTCGACTTCCCCTTGACCCTCAATTCGTTTTTCTTCGTTCCCTCGGTTAGATTGATTTTTCCTTTAGGTGGAGCCAATTTAACTACTGGATTCCCTAGACTCTTGCCGATATTGAGTCGAAAATTCGGCGGGAATAATCTCCAGTGAAGTCGGGATGGTGAGTTGTGTCCCGCTTGAAGATAAGTTACTTTTATAGGCTCTATTTCACCGTTGGATCTCCCCATTAGCGCCAGTGTCATCCCACAACAGATGGCTGATTGCGCCTTCGGGCTTCACTCTCCAAGAATCGAGCTTGGTCGGTGTGGGCAGATAGGGAGTCATACCTGAGTCTGGCAGAAGGGACTTGCACCCTTATCAGACCGAGAGTTCAGCCTTGCAGCTGGAAACGTTATGTACGGGCTTTCACCGTGAATCACGCTTCAACGAATCGCACCCAACCATAATCGTACTGATCTCGGCCGATCGATCGAGCGACTCATCTAGGTAAACAATCCGATCGGTTGCTACATTGGACAAATGAGCTATAAACGCCTTGCGTTTGACCTTATCCCGTTCACGGTAGCCATAAGTCTTTTTTTTGAGCACAAGCCAATTTTCTTTAAAGCCCGTGAAATTGTGCGATCGCTAATTTCCCCCTCCCAAAGTGAGGCCATCTCCACTTGGGTTTTATCCCCATGAGTTTTGGCTTACCTCGCGAAATTTTGCCCCCTGCGGTGATTTTATGACCATTACCGGGAGGCTCGTTCGGTAAGGCTTGAAAGTCCCCAGTTTCGGCTTGCCTCGAAAACCATAAGCGGTCGGGTGTTGCGACTAATACTGAATTGAATACAAGATCCACTAATTTTCAAGCCATCAAGCTTGATGGCTTGGATTACCTTCTGACGGAGGTCATAGCTGTAGGGTTTGGACATGGGTTTTGCGAGCGCACGGCAATTGGAACTACTTACAGTTTATGCCATAACCGCCTTGGTGGTTGCTATACAACAGACTTACAGCTTTATGTAACTGTCAGTCGTCCCAAAACCATTGAAACCGCTGCGGTGCTAGCTTGGTGTAGCGGACTGTGTGACGAATGTTAGCGTGTCCCAAATAATTCTGAATCGCCCTGGTGTCTATCCCTTTGGCCGTCGTCAAATAGTAGCCGCAGCCGTGCCGAAGCATATCCTGAAAACCCCAAGTTTGAAGTTCTAGTTTCAATCCCTGATTAGGACAATATTATTAATTAATAAATTTTCAAACTCTGATTTAAGCGTTGGTTTCTGGCTTGCCGGAACAGGGAGGCAGGCAGTCAGAAAACAAGCTGAAGCGGGGATAGACTTTGGGAGTTATTCGAGATGTCTAAAACACAATAGCGATACGTCCTTGGAAAGATGCGATCGCACTGCTGCCTTCCTAGGATTATAAAAGTTGGAAGCCCACAGTCCCCACAGGTTGTCTGCTAGAAAGAGAAGCAAGCCCAGACAAACGACTGCGGAGCAGTTAAACAGGAGTTTGGAAGTTATGAACAGTTCCTTGACCCGCCCCTTGGCTGTCGTGACGGGTGCCTCTAACGGCATCGGCTACGAACTCGCCAAACAGTTCGCTCAAAACGGCTTCGATCTTCTAATCACCTCTACCGGCCAAAGTATCAATGAAGCCGCTCTTGCCTTCGAGAAGCTCGGTGCCCAAGTCGAGACGGTGCAGGCAGACCTCGCTACCTATGACGGTGTTGAAACGCTCTACAACAAGATTAAGGCGACTGGTCGATCGGTGGATGCGATCGCGATTAACGCAGGTGTCGGTGTCGGTGGCGACTTTGCCCGCGAAACTGACCTGAAGGACGAACTCAATCTGATCAACCTCAACGTCGTCTCGTCCGTACATCTCGCCAAACGGGTAGTAAAAGATATGGTCGATCACCGCCAGGGTCGCATCCTCTTCACTTCGTCGATTGCCGCCCTGATGCCGGGGCCGTTCGAGGCAGTCTACGCCGCATCCAAAGCGTTTCTGCACTCTTTCTCGGAGGCGCTGCGTAACGAGTTGAAGGATACGGGTGTCACCGTCACCTCGCTGATGCCAGGACCAACCGATACCAACTTCTTCCATAGGGCCGGAATGGATGATACTAAGGCCGGTGCCGATCGGAAAGATGACCCGGCTATGGTTGCCAAGCAAGGTTTTGAGGCGCTGATGGCAGGCAAGGACAGCATTGTTGCAGGATCGCTCAAGACGAAGCTTCAGGGCACAGCGAGCAAGGTTTTGCCTGATACCGCTAATGCCGAACAGCACCGTCAACTTACTGAACCGGGGTCGGCTAATAAGTAATCTGCGCCTACAGATCGATGGAATATTGTCAGTTGACACTCTTTTCAACTAGGCAGCAACTTACACGTTTAGGATGGCTCCTCGGAGGCATCGTAACAGAGGATTTATGCAAATTCACCATCTCAATTGTGGCTGTATGTGCCCGATTGGCGGGGCGCTCTTTGATGGCTTCAGTCGCGGGCTGACGGCGAACCTCGTCTGCCACTGTCTGCTCGTTGAAACGAATCAGGGACTTGTTCTCATTGATACCGGCTTCGGACTGCGCGATATCAAGTCGCCTTATTCCCGGCTGAGCGCATTCTTTATCCACTTTAATAACATCCAGTTCGATCGCAAGTACACGGCGATCGCTCAAATCGAGCAGCTTGGATTTTCTGCAAGCGATGTGCGCCATATTGTGCTGACCCACCTCGATTTCGATCATGCCGGTGGTCTAGAGGATTTTCCTGAAGCAACGGTACACGTTATGCAGTCGGAAATCGATGCTGCGCACGATCGGCACGGTTTCATCACAAAAAGGCGCTATCGTCCAGGGCAGTGGGATGAAGTCAAACGCTGGAAATACTATTCGGCGGGGGGCGAACCTTGGTTCGGTTTTGAGGCAGTCCGCGATCTTGACGGGCTACCACCAGAGATTCTGCTCATCCCGCTTACCGGTCACACGCGGGGTCATGCGGGCATCGCGATCGACACCCCGGAGGGTTGGCTGCTACACGCAGGCGATGCCTACTTTTACCGAGACGAGATGGGTTCCTCCAAACGACGCTGCACGCCCGGACTACGCGCCTACCAGTGGATGATGGAGGTAGACCGCAAGGCTAGGTTGCTAAATCAAGACCGGCTGCGCGCATTATCAGTCGATCGAAGTAAGGGCGTGCGCCTCTTCTGTAGCCACGACGCCATTGAGTTGAAAGCGTTCACTGGCAAGTCCAGCATTTCTCACAACTAGACTTTTCATCATTGACAAAACCTGTGCCAGTAAGACCGATTCAGGAACCCGAACTTATCCATGTTACCGACCTTTGAGACAAATCCTTGCTCTAATTTCCTAGAGACCTTTATGTCTTTTAAATGCTTGGTGTTATAGTAATCCTAAATGATTTTCTATATCTTGAGCAATCCTAAATAATTTTCTTTGTGTAAGTATATTGACGTATTTTAGGGAAATCAAATTTATGTTCGTTAGTGAAAAACTCAAATAAAAATTTGACAATCTTAAAAGACCTATAGCAATCCTAAATCAGTTGTAAATACATTGAACTTTACCAATCCTGACTAAGTTGGTATGAATTCTGACTTTTTAGCCCACATTCCGCAGATGTGACTGCGATTCTTTTATCACTTGTGAAATTTGGGAGCCAAAACGCTTTTGGGTTGAAGTTATGCGGTTTTAGCGTTACAGCAGCCTGTCAATTTTACCTAAATTAAATAAG
>NZ_SRRZ01000221.1 GCF_013179805.1 Microcoleus asticus IPMA8
CAATCCCGCACATCCATTAATGTTGACTTTGAGTGAGATTCAAAAAACACTCTTCACAATTAATACGATTACTTTAGCACCACTCAGTCAAGTCACAGTGACTCAATTAGTTGCTGATACCCTGAAATGCAGAAAAAATTTAGCCTTGCCTCTTTCTCAATTGGTATTTCAGAAAACCAAAGGAAATCCCTTTTTTGCTACACAGTTTCTCAAGGTATTACATCAAGAGCAACTGATTCAGTTCACCCCCCCAACCCCCCCTTATCAAGGGGGGGCTACGGGGGGGTGGCAATGTGACATTGCACAAGTGAAGCAGCAAGCAGTTACGGATGATATTGTGGCTTTTATGGCATTGCAATTAGGAAAAATGCCTCCCTCAACTCAACAGGTATTGCAGTTAGCAGCTTGTATGGGGAATCAGTTTGATTTAGTAACTTTGGCAATTGTTTCGGAACACTCAGAGGTAGAAACGGCTTCTAATTTGTGGAGAGCACTGCAAGAAGGATTGATTTTACCAATTAGTAGTTCTTATAAATTTTATCATGGGGAAGATCGGCAAGAATCGGCAGTGGAAAGTGAGAATAGCTCTAAACAAATAGCTAAATATAGTTTTTTACACGATCGCGTCCAACAAGCCGCCTATTCCCTAATTCCCGATCGCCAGAAAGCTTCAATCCATCTGAATATAGGTCAACTGCTGCTCGCTCGCACATCAGATATAGAACAGACCAACAAACTATTTGATATCGTCAATCACCTGAACAGGGGATTGAAATTGGTCCTTGAGCCCGCAGAACGAGAGAAAATTGCCCAGTTAAACGGACTCGCCGCCAAAAGAGCCAGGTCTGCAACCGCATATCAGTCTGCTATGACCTACGCAACTACGGGAATCACGCTGCTAAAGCCCGATTGTTGGCAAAGTCAGTATGAATTGGCTCTAATGTTGCATGAATTGGCGGCTGAAAATGCCTTTCTTGCTGGAGAACTCGAGCAAATGGAACATTGGGCCGAGATAGTGTTGCAAGAAGCGAAAACACTACTCGATCGGGTGAAAATCTACGAGATAGAGATTCAAAACCATATATTCCAGCATCAATTCTTGGATGCGCTCGCCTTGGCGAAACAAGTGCTAAGTCAATTGGGTATTCAATTACCCGATTGTCCTACTCAGGAAGATATCCAGCAGGGATTTCAGTATACGGTGAACCTGTTGGCAGGTAGACCGATCGAGGAGTTATTAAACCTGCCCCCCATGACGGCATCTGAACCCCTGGCAGCGATGAGAATTGCCGCCAGCGCTGCACCAGGCATTTATAATACAAATCCTTTGTTATATCCATTACTGATTTTTTCGCAGGTAAATGCCTCGATTCAACATGGCAACGCACCGTTCTCTGCCTTCTTTTATGTCAGCTATGGCCTGCTCTTGAATGGCATTTTAGAAGACATGGAAGCGGCAGAGCGGGCTGGCAAGCTAGCGTTAGCGGTAATCGAAAAACTCAATGCCAAGGAGGTTGAATGTAGAATCCGCGTCATATTGGGGGCATTTGTTCTGCATGGAACTACTCATTTGCAAATGTCAGTGCCAGTTCTACGGGAAAGCTACCAAATTGGATTAGATACCGGAGATTTGGAATTTGCGGGTTATGGCGCATTTCATAGCTGCAAAATTGCCTACTTCAGCAGTCAGGAACTCTTAACGCTGGAGCGAGATATCCACGTCTACAGTCAGATGCCGAAGAATCTCAAGCAGGTTCAGACGTTTAACTGCTTTCAAATACTCAGACAGGCGGTTTTAAAACTGTTGGGCAATGCTCACAATTCCCAGCTTTTGGTGGGCGATCTGTTCGACGAGGCGCAGTTCCTACCCCAGTTGTTGGCAGCCAACGATCTGATGGGGCTTCATTTCTTCTATCTGCATAAACTGATTCTTGGCTACCTGTTTGGTGAAACGGCGCAATCCCTGTCAGAGATTGCGACTGAGGGCAGACAGTATTTAGCAGCAGGGGCAGGTATTGTTACGGTGCCAATCTTTTACTTCTATGATTCTCTTGCTGCTTTAACTGGAGATTGTAGTGGGGATTCTGATTTGACCGATCGCCTGCAACGGGTAGCAGAAAATCAGGCTTCGTTGCAGAAGCGGGCACACTATGCACCGATGAACTACTTGCACAAGTGGCATTTGGTGGAGGCCCAAAAGCATCGAGTCTTAGGTGAAAAAGCTGAGGCGATCGACTTGTACGATCGTGCCATTTCAGGAGCCAAAGAAAACGGTTATATCCAAGAAGAAGCACTTGCTAACGAACTGGCGGCAAAGTTCTACCTCGACTGGGGCAAAGAGCGCATTGCCCAAGAATACATCACCCAAGCCTACTACGGCTATGCTCGCTGGGGTGCTAAAGCTAAAGTTGCCGACTTGGAAAGGCGCTATCCCCAACTGCTGGCTCCCATATTACAGCAAACCCGTTCTCCCCTCTCCACTAATGAAACCATCTTCGCCTTGGGAAGTCTCACTTCCACAATTGGAGCAACTTCTAGCAGTAGTAGTGTCTCTGTCGCTTTAGATTTAACTGCAATTCTCAAAGCTTATCAAACTATTTCAGGTGAAATCGAATTTGAAAAACTGCTTTCATCGTTGCTTTCGATCCTCATCGAAAATGCGGGAGCCAATAAATGCGTGTTAATTCTGTTGCGAGACCAACGCTTGCTGATCGAAGGGTCAATTATTGCGGGGTTGGAACCAGTTGTGTTGCAACACCTTCCGATTGAAGAGTGCCAAGACATTCCCCACAAACTAATTTACAAAGTCAAGCACGAGCGGCGAACTGCTGTGCTGATTGATGCTAGTGCCGATCCGACTTTCGCTAACGATCCGTATATCATTCGTCAGCAGCCTTCTAGTATCTTGTGCAGTCCCATTTTGCATCAAGGTAAGTTGATGGGCATTTTATATCTAGAAAATACTTTAGTAACGGGGGCGTTTACGAGCGATCGCGTCGAACTCCTCAATCTGTTATGCACTCAAGCGGCAATTTCCCTGGAAAATGCTCGTGTCTATCAGGAAGCCCAACAAATGCTGGCAGAACTGAGTGCCAGCAAAGCCCGCTTTCAGAAGCTGGCGGATAATGTGCCTGGGATGATTTTCCAGATCCGTCTGGATGTCGATGGTTCTGTTTCAATTCCCTACGTTAGTCCAGGCTGCGCCGATCTATATGAAGTACCACCTGAAGAGTTCTTGACAGGAATCAGAGACATTCGGATGCTGGAGTATCCCGACGATCGCCCAGCCATGACCCAGGCGTTCATCCATTCTGCCCAGACTCTCATGCCATTTGAGCAGCAATGGCGTATTATTACGACCTCTGGCACTGTGAAATGGGTGCAGACGGCATCGCGACCAGAACGGCAAGCCGACGGTTCGATTATCTGGGATGGCGTGACGATCGATATTAGCGATCGCACACTTGCAGAGAAATCTCTCAGACTCACTCAGTTTGCCATCGATCGTTCCAGCGTGCCTGTCTGGTGGGTTAAACCGAGTGGACAGATTTCTTATGTTAATGATGCCGCCTGCCGCGATCTCGGCTATTCCCGAATCGAGATTTTGCAAAAACACGTTTGGGACTTCAACCCCGATCTTTCGTCAGAAGCTTGGAAAAAGCATTGGCAGGAGGTTAAAGAGCAGGGTTCCTGTGTCTTGGAAACTTACAATTTCAACAAATCAGGGCATTGCTATCCGGTAGAAGTAACAGTTAACTATCTTGAACTCGACGGCGAAGAGTACAACTGTACGTTTGTGAAAAATATTAGCGATCGCAAACTTGCAGAAGCACAACTCCGAGCATCTCAACAACGACTCCAGCTATTGGTTCAACAAACTCCACTAGCAGTGATAGAGTGGGATACCAATTTTCAGGTTACTGACTGGAACCTAGCAGCAGAAAGAATCTTTGGCTACACCAAGCAGGAAGCTTTGGGGCGTAAATTCACATTCATTATTCCTCAAAGCATTCAAGCAGAAATGGAGCTAGTTAGCATCGATATCATATCGCAGCAGGGCGGCAATTACAGTATCAATGAAAATGTTACCAAGGATGGCAAAACTATTATTTGTGCTTGGTATAACAATCCACTTTTGAATGCCAAGGGCGAGTTAATTGGAGTTGTTTCCTTGGCAGATGATATTACCGAGCGCCAACTAGCCGAAGCGGTCATCATTCAAAAATCTCAAGAATTAGAGCAAGCCTTACATGACTTGCAGCAAACCCAATTGCAAATGATTCAAAGTGAAAAAATGTCGGCGTTGGGTAACTTAGTTGCTGGTGTCGCTCACGAAATCAATAACCCCGTTGGCTTCCTAACTGGCAATTTGAGTGAAGCCAAATCCACAGTTCAAGACTTAGTGGAGCATCTCAATCTCTATCGCGAGCGCGCACCAGAAACAGAGATTGCAGACCATGCCGAAGATATCGATTTAGATTATATCATCGAAGACTTGCCCAAAATGATTGATTCGATGCAATTGGGCTGCGATCGCATCAAAGGTATCAGCACTAGCCTTCGCACGTTTTCTAGAGCTGACAAAGACTACAAAGTTGGTTTTAACATCCACGAGGGTATCGATAGCACGAGCTTAATTCTCAAATATCGATTGAAAGCCAACGATGAGCGGCCTGCCATTGAAGTAGTGAAAGATTACGGCAATATTCCGGCGATCGAATGCTTCCCCGGACAGCTTAACCAGGTGTTTATGAACATTATAGCCAATGCGATAGATGCGTTGGATGAATCAAATACTGGTCGAAGTTTTGCCCAAATTCAGGCGAATCCCAACCGCATTACAATTACAACCTCACTAGAAGATAACGGCGTGAAAGTTACCATTACTGATAATGGTATGGGGATGAGTGAATCAGTCAAAGCTCAAATATTCGATCATTTGTTTACGACGAAAGCGGTAGGGAAAGGAACGGGATTAGGATTGGCGATCGCTCGTCAAATTATCGTCGAAAAACATGGCGGTTCCCTTCACGTCAACTCTAGATTGGGAGAAGGAACAGAATTTATCATCACCTTCCCAACTAAATCCGAACAAAAAAGTTAATTTTCTGCTAGCATTCAGACTCATTTAAGCAAGCACTCACTCATCAATTATCAAACAACAATAACCATGAATAACTTTGACAAAAATAGCGACACTCCTACAAATGTTCAAATTCCCAACTATCAAATTATCTCCACAGTTTATTCAGGAAGTCG
>NZ_SRRZ01000222.1 GCF_013179805.1 Microcoleus asticus IPMA8
AATATGATTCAGGATGTCGCTCATGTTTCTGTCTCAAAAAAGCTTTACGATCTTCTTGTACCACAAAATGTTACTATTTTGGAGATGTCTACTTGTTTTTATAAGTTTTGCGGATACCAAATATCGTTGGTCTTGATGGGAGCAATATCTTCGCTTTTTTATTTTTTAATTGCTAGGTTGCGAACGGCGGCGGCGCCAGCATTTGACTGCTTCAATAAGCTGAATCTGCTATCTTTTTGAGCAAAAGATTTGACGATTTCGGATGTTGTATCTGTAGAGCAGTCGTCAACCACTAAAACTTCTATGTTTTGATAAGTTTGATATTGAACAGATTCTAAATTTTTAGCAATAAAAGTTTCAGCGTTGAAAGCTGGTACGATGACTGAAACTAATGGCTGATTTAAAGTGTTTTGGGAGGTGATCATATAATATAAAAACTTGTTTATGTAAAAGTTTTGGCTCAAAGGGAGCTAGCTAAGGGTATGTTAACAAATTACGAAAGCTCGATCGTACACCGTCAGAAAATTTAAGAGGTATATTATATATTGCCAAAAATCCTAAAATGTGCATCGACACCGCACTCGCGATACAGACTGGGTAGAGGAGTCACTTGCGGATGAGGTCTGTAAAAGAAACTGTACCGGGCAAGTCCTGACAGCCAGCGGGTTTCCGTAGAAAGTCTGTTGGATTTTCTACGGTGGTGTGCCTATGGATCAAATCAAAATTTTGTGCGGTGCAATACAGCAGCACAAAAATACTGCTGGGGCTTTTTGTAAGCTTTACAAAAACAATGACATATTTAAAGATTTAATAAAGCTGTTGTCTGCATCAGGTCAGCTTCAGGAAGATGTGGCGTAGAATACAGGTGTGAATCGGAAAAATGCAGTCAAGAATGCCAGAAATAAATCTAGTTGAATATAAACAGAAATCGAGTTATAAATAAAAAAGTAGAGCTGATTTTACCCTTCGTAAAGTCGCACCAATAAAATTCAAGCAATTATTTTTCCTGCAAATTAAACAATTTAGGTGATGATTTCTACTGCCGAACCCACTGTATCCGTCATTATCCCAGTCCACAACGGGGGCGCTTACTTCCGCACCTGTTTGTCAAAACTGGCTCAAGCTGAGCCGAGACCGATCGAGATTATTGTAGTAGCAGATGGCGAAAGCGACGGTTCCTGGCTTCTAGCCAAGGAATTCGGCGCCAAATTAATCAGAATTCCTGAGTGCGGGGGTCCAGCCCGAGCCCGAAATTTGGGGGCCCAAGCTGCCAAGGGAGATATTCTGTTTTTTGTGGATGCTGATGTCGCTGTTTGTCCAGAAGCTGTGGGCTATGCGATATCGGTGTTCAAAAATAATCCCTACTTAGCTGCTTTCATCGGATCTTACGACGATGATCCTGGAGATCCTGATTTTCTATCGCAGTACAGGAACTTGCTGCACCACTACGTACACCAAACAGGTAACGAAGAAGCTTCGACTTTTTGGGGGGCTTGCGGAGTGATTCGCCGGGAAATTTTTTTGCAGATGGGTGGTTTTAATGAGAGTTACCGCCAAGCTTCGATCGAAGATATTGAGCTCGGCTACCGTTTGAAACAAGCAGGTTATAATATTCGGCTGTGCAAAACATTGCAGGTGAAGCATTTAAAGCGGTGGAAACCGATGGGGATGGTGAAAGCTGACTTTTTCTACCGAGCGCTGCCTTGGACAGAACTGATTTGGCGCGATCGCAAATTGAATAACGACCTCAACTTGCAAGTTTCAAACCGGATCAGCGTGATTTTAACTTATGCAGTGCTGCTGGCAGTTTTGGGGACGTGCTGGTCGCTGAGCTTTCTGCTACTGGCTGGCTTGCTAGCAATACCACTGGTAGCAATTAATGCACCGCTTTACCAATTTTTTCACCGTAAACACGGTATCGTATTTGCCCTGAAAACAATTCCGTGGCACTGGCTGTTCTACTTTTATAGCGGACTGGCCTTTGCGCTCGGCACTTGTCGCCACTTATACCAAAAAAAGCCCTTGACTGGCAAAGTTAGCTTGCCAGTATCCGCTCAATAAATCAAGTCAAATCATCCTTCAACATCAGGCCGCTCGATAGTTTCTCAGGGTATTCACGGGTGCATCTATGACTGTGACAAGTTATAAATAACTGTATAGTTCGATTCAAAAGCTGGAGGTAGGCTTAGTGAAACATTATCCTGTTGCGATCGTCGGTGCAGGCCCTGCGGGTTTGACTGCTGCCTACGAGCTAGTCAAGCAAGGCATCATCCCTGTTGTACTAGAAAAAGGTGATAAAGTTGGGGGAATAGCTCGCACAGAAACCTACAAAGGCTATCGTTTCGACATTGGCGGCCACCGCTTTTATACTAAAGTTGAAGCCGTGCAGCAGTTGTGGCAAGAGGTACTGGGAAATCAGTTTATTAAAGTGCCGCGATTGTCGCGGATTTTTTATCGAGGTAAATTTTTTAACTATCCCATCAGTGCCTTCAATACTCTCTTTAATTTGGGCATAATTGAGAGTACGCTGATTATGTTGAGCTATCTCAAAGTAAGAATTTGGCCTCTTCGGGAAGAAAAAACTTTTGAACAGTGGGTGATAAATCGTTTTGGGGAACGCTTGTACAAAACATTTTTTAAGACTTACACTGAAAAAGTTTGGGGAATTCCCTGTTCGGAAATTCAAGCAGATTGGGCGGCGCAGCGGATTAAAGGATTGTCCCTGACGACAGCAATTATTAATGCTTTGTTTGGCAGCAACGACACTAAAACATTAATCAAAGAGTTTGACTATCCGGCTTTGGGGCCGGGAATGATGTGGGAAAAGTTCGCGGAAGCTGTGGAAAATAAAGACGGCAAAGTTTATCTCGATACTAAAGTGATTAGCTTTGAACGTGAAGGGAATAAAATTAAAAGTATCACTGCTGAACAGAACGGAGAATTAGTTCAATATTCGGCGGATAATTTTATTACGAGTATGCCAATATCTGCACTGGTAGCAAGACTAAAACCGCAGCCGCCAGAAGAGGTGTTGCACGCCGCGCGATCGCTCAAGTATCGAGATTTTTTGATTGTATCGCTGATTGTCGATCGCAAGGATTTATTTCCTGACAACTGGATTTACATTCACTCCCCCGAAGTCAAAGTTGGACGAATTCAAAACTTTAAGAATTGGAGCGCCGCTTTAGTTCCCCACGCCAGCAAAAGTTGTTTGGGAATGGAATATTTCTGTAGCGTAGGGGACGATATTTGGGAAATGTCGGACGCGGAACTTGTCGAATTAGCAACTCGCGAGTTGGTTGGCTTGGGTTTAGCAACAACTGCTGATGTGGAAGATGGAGTTGTCATACGGCAGCCGAAGGCTTATCCAGTGTACGATGCCGAATATCGAGGACACTTGCAGGTACTTGAAAAATTTTTCAAGGGAATGGAGAATTTGCAGACGATCGGGCGAAACGGTATGCACCGATACAACAACCAAGACCATTCCATGCTGACGGGAATGCTGGCTGTTAGAAATATTCTCGGCGAAAAGCACGATTTGTGGGATGTGAATACTGAGCGATCGTACTATGAAGATTTTTCAGTCGATCGCTCAAAGGACAAAAAGGATTCAGATTTGATTTCGCAGTCAATATAGCCAGCCGAAATAGGGATTGCCATGAAAAAAGCCAACCTGCCAAAGCTGACTAACGGTGCGCTTGAGCGACTGCAACTAATAAGACTCAACCAACCATTTTCAAACGTTCGGTGTGTATGAAACCTACCTTAAACAACCCGGAAGTCTAATCTCGAACACCCACAGATAAGATTACAACTAAACCGCATACTGACGTTTGAATTGCTCGTGTAAGTTTTGTGTCGCGGCCTCGCCGAATGACTCTTTGGCTAGAGCAAAACTAGGAAAGTCTTTTGGACGCCATTCGCTTTGTGGAACCTCTTCTATGTAGTAGAAATAATCCCAGAGAATTGCTTCCCAGCTTGTGCAGCGGAGCCGCTTGCCGCCAAGACTTCCAGTTGGTTCCAATGGGCAGGTTCCTGGGGGTAGTCCCTCTAACTCGTAGTGGTCTCCCATGCAAATGCAGGGTTCGCAGTCTAGGAGAACGCCATGCTTATCAGCTAGAAAACCATAGGAGGTTCGTTCAGTGATAGCGCAGTCGAGAGAGTGCAGCAATGAAAGAAAGTCTGCGCTTCGATCGGCGGGGTAGGCAATATCAATATCTTCATGTTCGCGTGTTACCCGATTTAATTTTGCATCTATAGCCCATCCACCTTGCAGCCATAGGGGCATATCGATCTTGTCTGATTCTGAGAATAATTGATGTATCAACTCAATATGGAGATAATTCATTTTTTTGTATTCCCAACGGGGACAATCGATCGCCTTTTACACATCAATGACGATCGCGATCGCGCCGATCGTTTTCAACCCCTGCGTATCTAGAGCTTCTTAAAGTATCTAGCGATCGGTAACAGCCCGAAGCCCACCTTTTCATAGGTGCGACGGGCTCTTTCATGACCGGGAGCGCCTCCGGTCTCGACCATCGCAACGGACATCCCAGCATTTTTCATCCATAAGAGAGCGAATTCTGTCAGATCGGTGCCAATGCCGCGACCTTGAAAGTCTGGATCGACAGCGACCATGTAGATTTCACCCATGCGGGAGTCCAAGTGTAGTTTCACGGCTATAAAGCCCACGGTTGAACCAGCGTCGATCGCAACCCATACATTTGTGTCCTCCGCAGCGCAGACATCCTCGACAGCTTTTTGCTGGCTCACACGCCAATCATCGGGGTAGAATTCTCGGTACACGTCAGCGTCCATCGCGTTCTGAATCGAATCAAAGACCGGAGCCCATGCTCGAAGCGAAAGACGAATGACTGCATCAAGTTGATGAGCGTCGTAAGGTTCAATCCGCATTTCCATATAAACTCCAGTTAACGGTTCGCTTCACCCGCCGTCAATAACTTCTCACTCCCAACAAATAACCCCGATTTGATCGGTGTGCAAGCGGATTGTTGGGCAATACGGTTCAGTTAAGGGCTATGCAGTGCTTGAAACAATAAATATAGGAGTATTCATTATGATTCCAGTACCTCTGTGTTTAACTTG
>NZ_SRRZ01000223.1 GCF_013179805.1 Microcoleus asticus IPMA8
TACTATTATTCGCGAAAAATCTTCTCTTCATCCCTTGGGCTTGTCTTGGCAACTAGAATAACTGCTCCCTCTATTTATTGAGCCGATACAATTATTTGATAGCAGTTTTAGTTGCTAGTTTAGTTCGCGATCGCACCCAGACTTCAGAAACCAGGTTTCTTTGTAGATTTCTCGTGACTGTTCGCAAAACTCGTAGAAACCGGGTTTCTCGTCCATGAGCCTAGGCCCTGTATATTTTAATATTTGCAAAAACAATATGACGGAAAATCTGAATGAAAATCTGATTATGGCATTTAGATATGAAGATAGTGCGATCGCAGCCGTACCGACAAGCATTTTAGCAGAAAAGCGTTCTGCTTATCAAACTCACCAGGAATTCAGCGACGTACAACAACCAATTACTAGCGCGCCGCCCGAAGTCCGACAAATTATTGAGCGGGTATTGGAAATTGAAAAAGATAAGTTGTACATGAGAGCTCCTCGCCACATTAACGATGACATTTTAAAAATTATTAAGGAAGCAATTGTATGAAGTTAATCTCAATTACTCTGTGCAACTTTCGTCAATTTTACGGCAAAAGTCCCGAAATTAAACTAGCTTGGGGCGGGCAAAATATTACAGTAATTCACGGTAATAACGGCGCTGGAAAAACTGCCTTGATGAATGCCTTTACGTGGGTACTTTACGGAAGATTTAGCGCGGCTTTTGCGGCAGAAGAACAATTAGTAAACAAGCGCGCTCTGGCTGAGGCGGAAATGGGAAAAGCCGTAGGTTGTTGGGCGGAAATTGTGTTTGAACACGACAGCACGCGTTATCAAGCAAGACGCATTTGTCGTGCTTATAAAAGTGAAAACACTGTAGAACATGGCAAGGCTGAATTGTTTCTGAATGTAGCAAAAGAGAACGGTCTCTGGCTGAAGCCGGATCAGCATCCCGATGATATTATCGGGCGGATTTTGCCGGAAAGTTTACATAAATATTTCTTCTTTGACGGGGAGCGAATCGAGCAAATTGTCCGCCACGACAAGAAGGCAGAAATTGCGGAAGCTACTAAGGAGTTGCTGGGGGTGGAAGTGTTGAATAGATCGATCCGGCATTTAGGAGAAGCAAAAAAATCTCTTGAGACAGATTTAAATATAATTGGGAATGCTGAAACGAAGAAACTTTTAAAACAGAAGCAAAAAATTGAGCAAGAAGCTGAGCAACTTTCGATCAGACAAGTAGAAATCGAGCGGGAATTGGCGAACCAAGGAGAGTTAAAGAAAGCAGTTAATAGTAACTTGTTGGAACTTAGCGGTGCTGCGGATTTACAAAAGTTGCGAGACGAATTGGAAATGCAGAAAAATTTATTTAAGCAACAAATTGTCCAGGCTACAGATGCTCTAAAACGAGCAATTTCTGTGCGCGGTTACGCGGTGTTTCTGTCGGATGCGGCGGCTGAATTTGAAGTGATTGTCGGGGGTTTGCGGGAAAAAGGCGCGTTGCTTTCGGGGATTCAGCGACCGTTTTTGGAAGAGTTATTAGCGCAGCATCGGTGTATCTGCGGTGCGGAATTAGTGGAGGGTTCTGAATCTCGCCAACAGGTTAGCGGTTGGATGGATAAAGCGGGTGTTGGCGATGTGGAAGAAACAACTATTCGGATTAGCGATCGAGTAAATGAAATTGATAGACAAGTGGCTGATTTTTGGGAGGAAATTGACCGACAGCAAGGCAATATTAGCCGTGACAGAACCGAACTTTCTCGGGTGGAAAATCAGTTAGACGATATTCACAGCAAGCTGCGAAATTTTCCTGACGGCGATGTCAGCCGCTTGCAAAAGCGGTTGGATGAAATTGAGGCAAAAATTGGCGATTTGCACCGGGAAACAGGCTCTAACCAGCAGCAGATTGAGAGTTTGAATGCGTCGATCGCGAATCTGGACAAGCAAATCGACAAGCAGCAACTGAATGAGCAAAGGCAAGTATTAGCCCAGCGCCGGATTGCTGCGGCTCAGGATGCGATGGATCGCCTAACTGAAGTGCGATCGCGCTTAGAAAAACAGTTTTGTTCTCAGTTGGAAAAGCGGGTGCAAGATATTTTTAGTCAAATTTCTTTTACTCCTTACATCCCCAAGTTGAGCGATAAATACGAACTGACGCTAGTAGAAAATACGTCTGGTAAAGAATCTTTGGTTGCCGCTTCTACAGGAGAAAATCAAATTCTCAGTTTATCGTTTATCGGCGGAATTATTGAGGGCGTGCGGGAGTGGAGTCAAAAGAATACTTTGATGGGCCCGGATAGCAGTACGTTTCCAATTGTGATGGATTCTCCCTTTGGCAGTTTGGACGAGATTTATCGCAAGCAAATCGCGAATAAGCTGCCGAAGTTGGCGAATCAATTGGTAGTTTTGGTAACGAAAACTCAGTGGCGCGGAGAAGTTGCTCAAGAGATGGAAAGTTCCATTGGCAGGGAATACGTGCTGGTGTACAATTCTCCGAAAGCTGATTGTGAAGAAGATGCGATCGAACTTGGCGGGACGCGCTATCCTTTAGTTAAGCGCAGTCCAAATGAATTTGAATATACGGAAATTGTAGAGGTGGATTATGGCTTCTAGTTCGGCAATTACGCAGGTTTTGGAAACGGATATTTGGGTGAAAGCGACATGGGAAGAGTTTCTAGCTTTCGCTGACGATTCAACTTGGGAAAAGGGCAAGTTTTATTACTATCAAGAACACATGAGGGTAGAAATGTCACCAGTAGGGCCATTGCACGCGCGTCATAATTCGATTGTTTCGAGAGTTGTCAATTTTTATACAGCTTTTAGAAATATCCGAGTAATTGAGTTAATTAATGCCAGTTTCCGCAAAACAGGTATTGGCGAGTTTCAACCCGATCTAGCTTACTACATCGGTTCGGATTTGAGAGTTCCTCCTGATGACAGCAATTCACCTGTTGATTTGGATGAATACGATCCGCCTAATTTGGTAATAGAAATTGGGGCATCTTCTTTTAACGATGATTTAGGCAGTAAGCGGTTGCTTTACGAAAATGCAGGAATTAGTGAATATTGGGTTGAACGTGCAAACACGCGGGAGGTTTTTGCCTTTGCGATTAATAACGGAGGTAGCGGGAGAATTCAAGAGTCGCGGGTTTTACCGGGGCTGGAAATCCGGTTAGTTGAGGAAGCTTTGAACCGGAGTCAAACCCAAGATGATGGGGAAATTAATCGGTGGTTGATTCAAACTTTTAGTCAAGGTTGAAGGGAGTTTGACGTGGAAAAAGAGTATCATAAGTTGGTGCGCGATCGCATTCCTGAAATTATTCGCCAAAGCGGGAATGAATGCGAGTTTGTAATTTTGTCTGACGCAGAATACCGTCAAGCTTTGCGGCAAAAATTGATTGAAGAAGCGGGGGAAGCGGCCCAGGCCCACGAGGAAGATTTGGTGGCGGAATTGGCGGATTTGTATGAGGTAATAGATGCGGTGATGGCGAGTTATGGCATTTCGCGCGATCGACTTTTGGCGGAACAAATGAAGCGGCGGCAAGCAAGAGGAGGTTTTGCACAAAAAATTATGTTGTTGCGGACATTGTGAAGTGCGCCTGTGCGGACTGTTGGATATTTGCGAGATGTATTATAGTTAGAAACTAGATATTATGGCAATGGCTGCTAACAAAATTAGAATTGCTAAAGATAAAGCGGAGTTAGTCAAATCCTTAACTTTATCGGATAACCACACTGGCCCTTTCCAGACTTACGCCGATGTCATCGCTTTCGCCGCATCCTTGGGAAAGCAGCGGAAAAAACGATCGCCTTTGGGGGAAATTTCTAAACGAGAACCGGGTGCGATAGATGTTGATATTTTTGTATCTAGGGGTTACGATATGGCGATTAAGTTAATTGCGATTGCCGAAACCAAAAATCCTCAAATTCTTTCCCATCTCGACGAAAAATTGGAAGCAGAACGCTTGCAAATTTTTGAAGAATATGCTAATGGTGGACTGGAAATTTTGCGCGAAGAGTTGCGGGGTGCGGCGGATTATACCGATCGCCTTTTGTTGGTTTTGATTTCTGAAAGAGACAACCAACATCGGTCAAATGAAGAATTCGATTTAAGCAAGTTCTTATTTTAATAGGTTCTCAATGAAGCACATCCCTAAAAATATAATCAAGAGATCCTTAAAGGAATCTGCAAAATTTCTTGCTTACAGTTACTCAGCATTTATTATCTGCTATTTCCTTCTCAAACTATTTTTTTGGGATATAATAGGAATTATTGCCTTAATTAGCACCTTTATCCCCTTAATTTTCTTCCCTACTTTCCTGCTTCCCATCATCGGATTGTTAATTATCAAAAAAAGATGGTTCACTATTATTTCTGCGATCGCCTGCCTTCTCCTAATAAGTTGGCTGCACGTCAAATACTTTTCTCCCGCACCCATCAACATCACAGACTCGCAGCCCAGCATCAAAGTTTTATCCCATAACCTCAGTTGGCATAAAACTCAGTCACCTACTTTATTTAAACTGATTCAGCAGCAAAAACCCGATATTATCTTTTTACAAGAAATCGTTAGGAAACATACCGAAAGAGCTTTCACCTGGTTAAAAGCAGACTACCCCTATCAAATTGGCACTCCCCCTGCAGGAATTCTCAGTAAATATCCAATTGTATCCAGCGAAATACTGCATTTAGCCGGCCATCCAGAAACGCAGCAGCGGGCAATTATTAAATTTAACGGACAAGAAGTAGTGATTTATAATATGCAAGCTACCGGGCCGTGGTTGAAGATATCTAAAAAATTTGGTTTTATCAAAATTCCAGTTTACAAATATGACAAACGATCGCCTGAAATTCAAGACTTAGTGCAGCGAGTTGAGCGAGAAACTCTGCCAGTAATTGTCGCGGGCGATTTTAATATGACAGACGAAACTCAAGACTATGACAGGGTGCAGAAAGTCAGGGTGCATCTCACTTTGGCACATACATCAAATTGAAAGTTGACCGTTGAGATAAGCACAGCGAAGAGCAAGCATAGAGGAAACGTTCTC
>NZ_SRRZ01000224.1 GCF_013179805.1 Microcoleus asticus IPMA8
TTAAAATTAAAAATTTCAAGAAGGTTATTTAATTATTTAGTAATGCACAAATTCAGGGTTTTGTCAAATTAATTTAGATGCGTTTACCCTGTATGTACAGCTAGTGCGATTCGTTTTAGCCGAAACCCGAAAGGGGGGATGGCTAGCAGCAATGAGGTAAGCCCATCAGGGTTGGAGTTCGCACTTTAATCCCCGGTCGCCAACAACTTACTATCCATGCAGGTGAGGAAACCTAGTCGAGCCTCTAGCTAAGACAACTAGGAGGAAATGGGAAAGATGAAGGTAGGCGTTGCTGAATCAAGGTATGATAAACTTATAGTGCGATCGCAGACAAGCGAAAATGATTTCTTTGATTTTGATACGGAACTGGAACATCTGCAAATTTTAGATAGTGAATTAGTAACTGAATTGAATATCTTAGCATTTGTTCAGATGCGAGAATAACAAAGACTTTTTCGTTTGAGGCGAGCAAAATAATGCCTTAATCTTGTATTTTCACCCTCAACTCTTATCGTATATGTTTTGCTAATAATCTGAACTCAATCGGGAATAAACTTAGGGTAAACTTTCCATCCATCTGTCACATAAAAATGGCATTTCCATTTATTAACAATCTCCCATAGTGGTTCAAAGATTTTGGCACGCACGGTCGCCTAAAACCCATCCTAGAATACCTGGTTTAAAATGGTCTACTGTTGTCCATAACCAGGTTTTGTTTTTTTTGAGCCAACAAATGTTTCTAATTCATCTAATTCTCCCACTTGTGGAGTTATTTATGCCTCATAAAAATCTGGCAAGAGTTTTCCTACTTGTTTGACCCAATTAATGATTGTCCTATGATGCACATTTTTGACTCTCCCAATTGCTCGAAAACCCAGGCCATTGACAGACATTTTGAGACCTTCACGTTTCACATCTTCAGAATAACCTTTATGAGGTTGAGAGCAATCTATAAATTGTCTGCCACAACCGACACAAATATAATTCTGTTTACCTTTTTTATGACCATTTTTATTAACATGAGTTGATTGACATTCAGGACATTGCATAAGCTCTGCGTTTTGTGAAGTGTTATTTTTTGGCGTTCGCACTCTCAAATCATTATATCCTAATTCACCAACGCCAGTCATTTCAAATAAAAAAGAGACACTATTGAGCAGTAGGCACAGATGAGTTCATCTAAAGATGTGCCAGGAGGAGCATACATTCTGGCTCGCTTTAAGGCACTAAAATCGTGTTCAATATCGTTCAGGTAGGCGAGAATATTTTGGGAGAAAAAGAACTTGATGATCCGTTTCCTATACCAGTTCTCGAATGGCTGTTTTTCGATGAATCGGTGGATGATCCATGATTAATATAGATAATTTGGTTAGAGAGGGTAATAAATATAAAGATAACCACCCTTCAAAACCTTCTGCATTGAGGCTGCCCGTAAAAACAATTGGGGCAATTAAGTCCTTTTTTCCTTTTTGTCGAACGGCTACTAGATTTTCTCTTTTCCCCGTTTTCCTGACTTTTCACCCAGATTTTTTTGCCTTTTTTTGACCAGCCTAATGCACAATCTTGAAACTCTTCAAATCCTGAATCATCAATAAAAAGCCGACTTTGACTTCCCGATACTTTAATCAAGTCTCTCAGATATCTGTAATATTTCATTCTTGATTCTCGGTTTATCTCCTGGTAACTAAGTTATTTTTTTTTGAGTACCCTTCATTTCTTTAAGAGCCTAAGATCTGGCACTTTGTCTTACCCCAAACTTCTTGGCTCTGTCGATTAATCTGGCATCTGGATTCTCTTTTACATCTTTTTATAAGGCTTGACAATCTAGTTTTCTCTTACACCTTTTTACCTTTGTGGCTCTAAGGTCTGTCCGATCCAGCCACCGATATATCGTTGCCACAACTACCTGAAAAAGTCCGTCGCTTGAGCGATACTACCGCCATTTTCTACATAATCCACTACTCTTTTTCTCAAATCCATACTGTAAGACATTTTCCTGGCGACTTCACTATTTTTATTCATTTTAACTCATTTTTAAATACTCTCATACCTATTTGAAATGACTATAATCTGAATGTCCTGATTGGATATATCGCCCTTGTTTTACCCTAAGAATAAACTTCACTTGCTTCTGACAGAGCCAATATGCCAGCTTAACGCTACCAAATTCCCCATCTCCCAAAACGATCGCTTCGTAATCTGACAGTAACTCTAAAACTGGAGCGATCAAGGCTTCTTGTTCGCTAATATTACTACTTCCTTTTTTATCTAGTAGTTACCTGTATAAGGGGATACTTCGTTTCTCCCAGATGATACTGAGCATAAATATATTTTGCGTTCGCCCGAAGAGTTCGATCGATCGCCAGTTTCAATGGTTTAGACTTTTTAAACTTTGCTTGTAATATTTATTTAACAAGCGGAAACCATAGACTTTCAATGTTCAGGCTATCCAATTTCATAAATCTTTGTAAGCTGCGCTTCCGACTCTAAAATTGAATCGGATAAGCGATTAAGGTCCCCAGTAATTCGATACTAACTTGACCCATGAGTTTGCAACAGATATACCAGAATTTTCAACGTCAGGTATTCTGCCGATTTGAGTTTTTTTCTTTTCAGAATTTGGTAAAATTGAGGGAACTTTTGAGGAGAGCATCCCAATTTGGTAAAAAGCGTTTTTTAGGAGTACGAGCGTCCATAGCGAACGATAAAGACCGTTCGCTATGGACGACGTGAGCGCGCTATATCATCCAAATATATCATTCTGATGCAACCGTCCATGATATGAAAGCGAAAATGGGATGCTCCCCAGCCCGATCGCCCGATCGCCCCACCCAAATAGTCCTGAACCCATATCGAGGCCAGAAACCCGGTTTCTTCGTATATCTCTAGCTGAGAATCTGTGATTTTTCATAGAAACCCCGTTTCTTCGCGTAACTCCTACCAAATCAAAATCTGGCAATACGCTAAATATAATTAAAATTTGTTAAGATTAACTCGACCTCAGCGCCGGCATCCCATCCGCCGCTAAACCTGCCCTTCCCCAGTCCCCACAACAATGCTGCGACTCGAACACATCAGTAAAATTTACCCCACAGGCGTCGTACTCAAAGATGTCACCTGGGAAGTCAAGCCAGGCGATCGCATCGGCTTAGTAGGCGTTAATGGTGCCGGCAAATCCACCCAACTCAAAATCATCGCCGGCGAAATCGAACCCACCGCAGGCGAAGTCATTCGCCCCGCCAGCCTCCACATCGCCTACCTCTCCCAAGAATTTGAAATAGATCCGACTCGCACCGTCAGAGAAGAATTTTGGCGCGCCTTCAGCGAAGCCAACGAAGTTCACGAATCCCTGATGCAAGTCCATCGAGACTTGGAAAACTCCACCCCAGACAATCTCGACGAACTGATCCACAAAATGGATCGGCTGCAAAGACAATTTGAAGGCTTAAACGGCTACGGTTTAGAAGCGCAAATCGAGAAAATTCTGCCCGAAATCGGATTTGAACCCGAAGACGGCGATCGATTAGTCAGCGCTTTCAGTGGCGGCTGGCAAATGCGGATGAGTTTGGGCAAAATTCTTCTGCAAAAACCCGACATCCTGCTGTTAGACGAACCTACCAACCACCTCGACTTAGAAACCATCGAATGGCTGGAAGTATACCTCAAAGGGCTGATAACCCCGATGGTAATCGTATCCCATGACCGGGAATTTCTCGATCGGCTCTGCACCCAAATCGTCGAAACCGAACGCGGCGTTTCCAGCACCTACCTCGGCAATTACTCTTCCTACCTGCTGCAAAAAGCAGAAGCCAGAGAAGCCCAACTCAGCGCCTACGAAAGCCAGCAAAAAGAACTGGAGAAACAGCAAGCATTCGTTGAAAAATTCCGCGCCAGCGCCACTCGCAGCACCCAAGCCAAAAGCCGCGAGAAACAGTTAGATAAAATCGAACGCATCGAAGCGCCCACCGGCGGATTAAAAACTTTGCATTTCCGCTTTCCCCCCGCACCTCGCAGCGGTCGCGAAGTAGCAATAATTGAAGATTTGGTGCACACCTACGGCGACAAAATCCTATTTTTGGGAGCCGACTTATTAATTGAAAGGGGCGATCGCATAGCCTTTCTCGGCCCCAACGGCGCGGGCAAATCAACCCTGCTGCGCCTGATTATGGGTTTAGAAAAGCCTTCTGAAGGTACGGTCAAATTGGGAGGTCACAACGTCATCCCCGGTTACTTTGAACAGAATCAGGCAGAAGCCTTAGATTTGAATAAAAGCGTGATCGAAACCATTCACGACGAAGTACCCGACTGGAAAAATGAAGAAGTTCGGACTTTGTTGGGGCGGTTCTTGTTTACCGGCGAAACAGTATTCAAAGAAGTCGGAGCTTTGAGCGGCGGAGAAAAAGCCCGTCTGGCTTTAGCAAAGATGCTGTTGACTCCCGTGAATTTGCTGATTTTGGACGAACCGACAAATCACCTCGACATTCCGGCGAAAGAGATGATGGAAGAGGCGATTCAGAATTATGACGGTACCGTAATTATCGTTTCACACGATCGCTATTTCATCTCCCAAGTCGCTAACAAAATTGTCGAGATTCGGGATGGAGAATTTCGCCCTTATTTGGGAGATTACCACTACTATCTTGATAAAATAGCTGAAGAAAAAGAACTGGCAAAGTTAGCAAAAATTGAAGCGGATCGAGTGGCTAAAAAGGCTGAAAAAGAAGCAAAGAAAAAAGCGGCTGCTAAGCAAAAATAAAGTTGCCACTGTCGCAGATAAACCTAACGTCCACGTTTATCTGCGTTCATCTGTGGTAAAAAAAGAATCGGGTGCATCTCACTTTTGCAGATACATCAAGTAGAAAGTTGACCATTGAGATAAGCACAGCGAAGAGAAAGGATAGAGGAAACACTCTC
>NZ_SRRZ01000225.1 GCF_013179805.1 Microcoleus asticus IPMA8
ATGATTCAGGATGTCGCTCATGTTTCTGTCTCAAAAAAGCTTTACGATCTTCTTGTACCACAAAATGTTACTATTTTGGAGATGTCTATTGTAGTCAGCTTCACCATTACTAGAAGCAATAGCTGCTGATACCTTGTTTTGTTTGTTACCTTAATCTTTTAGTATTATCCGCTGAGCCACACAACCGATCCGGAGGGTAAAGAAATCTTTAGCCAATTCTGTACTAACATCGGCGCGGTGTCCCAAATGCGATCGCCCAGCGGGGAAAATGCCCGATCGCTTTTCAACTATCCAACCAGCAGCCAAGGTGCGATCGAATATTTGGCCAAATCCGGATTCGTTACTCGATCCCTCGGCGGTTAAAACCACACCCCTCGATCCCTCAGCGGTTTCAACCGCTACTATACAAACGAAGTCCCTCTCTAAGAGACTAAGAAATTCCTTAGTCGGCGTCGGCGGACTTTGTATGTGTAGTTTGACCTCGAATTCGGATGATGGGCGCTTCGCCACATCCGAATTTGAGGTCAAAAGCGATTTCAATCGCCGAGAATTTGTGTTTTTATAATGGCTGACAACTAATGCTCAACTATCACCGGCGTTCCAACTGCGACTTTCTCAAATAAAGCCTGTGCGTCTTTATCAAACATTCTGACGCAGCCGTGAGAAGCAGCCCCGCCGATCGACTCTGGATTCGGAGTACCGTGAAAACCAATCACATTCTTGCCATCCGTCCAAAACCCCATCCACCTACTCCCTAATGGGTTGTCTGGCCCAGCAGGAATAAGTTCTCCTGTCCAAGGATTTTGCCAAACTGGATCTTTGATCATTTGGATAACTTTAAAATTGCCTGTAGGAGTTTCCCAGCCGCCTTTTCCCACAGCAACCGGGAAACTGGCTTGCACCTTATTTTGTCGGTAAAGATAGACGCGGCGTTCTCGCAATTTCAGCACTAAACGCACTTCTTCAATTGGAGTTACCGGAGGTTTGGGTTCCTGTGGAATATGCCGAAATGGTTCTCCCAATGGCGGCAATTCTGGTGTTCCGAGATTCGGCAATTTGCGATCGGACTTGACCGACTCCGCTGCGATCGCACTATAACTTGAATTAGGCATCAGTTCGGCAGTCGCCTGCTGCTGTAGGGCGACCGACAGCGCCGCTGCACTCAAGCTCAGCACAATTAGCTGGTTAAATAAAAATTTCCTGTTCACCATTTTTTTGTTCGCTACACTCCTCACCAGCAGTTCCTACAAAGTTCCTATGTAATTATCCGCAAACTGCACCCGCTCACTAAAGTTTTGAGATGGCTTTTTCACTGCCAATGCTACACATTTTTTAGCTTATATTCCACAACTGATAACTTGTAACTCAATACAAAGCTTAGACAATAATACCAAAAAAACTGGGTTTATATAAGGGGATCAGTGGAGATCTGTGAGAGATTTTCGTGAAAAAACCCGGTTTATGCGTAAATTATGCAAGAAAACGATCAAATTTTACCTCCGACTAATTTGATTTTTTAGCAATGGCCGGCTGGCGATCGAGAATTGAAACTATGGGGCTGCTGCATCCAGCAAGCACAATCTGTCTTTTGGGAGATTTGCCCGCCCAGCAGTAACAGTTAGGTTGGCTTAAAACAACTGCAACGCTCGATCTAACAAACTCAATATATCACGCCAACACTCTAGAGTTGCGAACCGCTGAACTTGTTGTAAACCGGGAACTTATAATGTAAAATTTAGTCTTTTAATACTTGTTCGATAATCTTTTTTTGAGATTGTCATAAATTTCCTACTCTGGGGATTAAACTAGATAAGGTCTAGAGGTTGGGACTTTCGCCCAGCGGAAGCAAACCTGACCATGAATAGCAGTTAATGTGAGGTTTCAATGCGTCTTCAGAAAATCAAATTATTGACAGGTGCAACCCTGTCCGTGCTAATTTCGGCCGTTTCCGTGCATCCTGCGATGGCTAACCCTGCAACTGAAATAGCCCAAACGCAGACCACCACAACAGCAAACACTCGAACCATTATCGGTTTTGTCAAAAGTATTGTCGGCGACGTAGTAACAATTCGCGAAGAAAACGCGCCGTACAGGACTCTCAGGATTCAAAGATGCGTCCTGAGAATTATTGGCCTCGTACCGGGAATGAAAGTCAGAGCCACCGTAGCCGGATCTCAGATACAAAATATCGCGGTGATCCCCGATTATGACGTGGTAGCCACAACGGTTGTTCGTCCCCCAACCCCAGCACCGGCACCGCGTCCGGCCCCAGCACCGGTACCGCGTCCGGCTCCCATTCCGCGTCCGGCTCCGGCTCCGATTCCGGCTCCCCGTCCGATTCCGGCTCCGGCTCCGGCTCCGGCTCCTGTGAGAGGACTTTGGTAGAGCTAGGTTATACCATTTTCGATTTTCGATTTTCGATTAGAGAATTGCGAATGACCAAAAGCAATTCGCAAGCCACCGGATTAATCAGTGGGGTCGCTTTCTTCAATCTAAAATCTAAAATCTAAAATCTAAAATCTATTGACTGATAAAGCTCAAGGTTTGGATCGCGGGCCTACAGTTGCATTCTTTTTTGCAACTGGTATGAGTAAGCAAAATTAAGCCACCGCGTGCGCGGTGGCTTAGCTGTTTAATAACAGTTAGAATAATAGAATTGTCCAGCAATTGTTGAGAAATAGCTGCTATGTATTACCTGCGTTTCTTGCTGCTAATTCTGCTGCTGCCGCTGATTGCGTGCGATCGGGCTACAGATGCGATCGCCCCTGCTATTGGCGGCAACGGCCCCCTGTCGCAAATTCCCTCCCCTGCACCGCTGACAAAGGTTGGGACAAGTCAAATTGTACCGACCAAACCGCTTTCACCGCAGCCAATCCGCATTGTTGCAACTTCTTTGCCGCAGCCTTTCGCCAGCGAAAGCGCCTCGAAATCCCCTCAAGTAGTACCGATTCCCGCATCGCCAGTGCTGCGAGTGCCTCCTGGCTTTGTCGTCAACGTTTTTGCTGACAATTTAGACGCTCCCCGATGGCTGGCTTTGACGCCCACAGGCGATGTTTTAGTAACAGAAACCCGGCAGAATCGGATTACGCTGCTGCGGGATGCCAACGCCGACGGCGTTGCTGAGGTTCGCAAAACTTTTGCAAGTACCCAAAACGGGTTAAATATTCCCTTTGGGATGGCTTTTGCCGATCGCTATTTTTTCCTCGGAAATACCGATGAGGTCCGCCGATTTCCCTACACAAAAGGGCAGGAACAATTGACAGGTAGCGGTCAAAAAATTGCCGATTTACCGGGCGGCGGCTATAACCAACACTGGACGCGGAATGTTGTCGTTTCCCCAGATAATAGCAAGCTTTTCGTATCAGTTGGATCGCAGTCTAATGCAAATGTCGAACCGCTGCCGAGGGCGTCGGTTCAAGTGATGAATTTGGACGGCAAGAACCCGCAAATTTTTGCTTCCGGTTTGCGAAATCCGGTGGGATTGGATTTTCACCCAAAAACCAATCAACTCTACGCGACAATCAACGAACGCGACGGTTTGGGAGATGATTTGGTGCCGGATTACTTGACAAGAATTCGTCAAGGCGAATTTTACGGCTGGCCTTACGCTTATTTTAAGCCGAATTTGCTCGACCCGCGCCACGTCCGAAACGGTACGAGCGAGCGACCTGATTTAGCGGCTAAAACATTAATGCCGGACGTGCTGTTTCAGGCGCATTCGGCGGCTTTGGGGCTTCAGTTTTACGACGGGAAAACATTTCCCAAAAGATTCCTGAACGGGGCGTTTGTGGCGTTTCGCGGCAGTTGGAATCGGAACTCTGGAACTGGTTATAAAATTGTGTTTGTACCTTTTAATGCGGCGAACGGACGCCCTCAAGGTTATTATGAGGATTTTCTGACTGGTTTTCTGACAGATCCGTCGGGCCCGAAAACTTGGGGGCGGCCTGTTGGTTTGCTGGTTTTACCTGACGGGAGTTTGCTGTTTACTGAGGAAGCGAATAACCGGATTTACCGGGTGCAGTATCGGGGGTGAGAAAAGGGCGATCGATAAATTCTTTACCCTCGTATACTTTTTGTTGAATCAAGAATTTATCTTTTTTTCTAATTTCACTATTCAATTTGAGATGCGTTGGGTTGCAGCGGGTTTTGTAGAGAGATAGAGATAGTCTGCTGTTGGTTCTGATTGCGGCCTAAAACTGCCTCTACAAGCCTCGAATATATCAGAACGATCGAGGTTTTGCGATCGCGCTTTAAAATCCCGAACCGGGTTGTTTGAGAAATTCCGCTTCTTCGGGGGTTGTTTCGCGGCCGAGAATTTGATTGCGGTGGGGAAATCTCCCAAAACGCTCGATTATTTTCAAATGCTGCAACGCGTATTCAATGAGTGAATCGCTGTCAGGTTCGCCGCTGAGTTGGCGAAATAGTTCCACAGATTTTTGCTGGTTTTCTAAGTTTTCGCTGTGTTGCAAAGGGAGATAAATAAACAATTTTTGTACAGTCAGCAATTCGCGATCGAAGTTGTGATTAACAGCGTATTCGGCGGTGGCTAAAGCTTTGCTGTCTGTGGCGAATGCTTGAGGTGTGGCGCGAAACATATTGCGCGGAAATTGATCGAGCAGTAGAATTAATGCTAGGCAGTTTTCGGGAGAATCTTGCCATGAGTCGAGTTGACCGGAGGCGGCTAGTTCGTATTGCGGCAGAAAGCGCGATCGCACTTCGGCATCAAAATCCGCATCTTTTTCAAACCATTTCTTTTGGACTTTGCCAAACTCAGGAGAGTGCGATCGACCGAACCAAAGTATCCGCTCAATAAGTAGCGGTAGCACAGAAAAAAAAATAAGCAGAGTACACAAAGTGTCATAAAATAGGACACATGACGCCAAAGAT
>NZ_SRRZ01000226.1 GCF_013179805.1 Microcoleus asticus IPMA8
CAGAGGATTTGCTATCAAAAAGCTATCAAAATGCCATCAAAAAGCTATCAGCCCGCCGAATAGATCCGACGAAGTGTCGGACTCATCCTAGCAGGAAAACACCCATGCACAATACTTTCACTTACAGGCATTCAGACTTGCCCCCAATCCGACCCCAAATCCAAGCCGAAATAGTTGCCCTCGACGTGCAAATCGCCGATTTGATTCTCAAAAGTCAAGGAAACTATCGCGAGCTGCAGCAACTTGCAGAAGTGCTCGACAACTGCCTGGACGGTTGCGAGCTAAACCTCAATTCGATCCAAATAGTTGCAGACGGTAGCTCGCAGCCACCGATCGGCATGATGGACTTGCCGATGGAAGAAAAGCAAATCATTTTCTCTACCGCTCTCACGTCTTCCATCGCGATCGAATCTTTGGCTTCAATTTTTGGCAAAAGCCCTCAACAAATAGCTAACGAGCTTTCAGAAAAAGCGCAAGAGTTTACCGAAACTGTTACCAGCGGAAAGGTAAACGCAGTTATTGAAGAATTGCTGCGAGTTTGGCGCAAAGAACCGGGTCAGACGGTTTACAGGATTGAGGTTGACAGTTAACCGCCTCAGTTCGCGTCCAAGAATAGAAACGGTTAATGTGGTTAACCGTTTCTACCAGACGGATTCAACTTGTTTGCGCCTATTCCTCATACCTTCATAACACATGACCGCAACCAAACCTATCGGCAGCCAGCGCCGAATTGACCGGCTCAAGGCGATCGCGCTTGAGCGAGGCTTCACAAACGAAAACGCTAAACCGTTTGGCAAACTTTCTAAAACTTCAACCTGGGAAGCGCTGTTGAATTCTTACGGTGTTGAGTTTCCAGACAATAACGCCCCCGCAAATTGGACTAACCGGGGCGGTTGGCAACCCCCGCCAACCAACTTTTTAAACTGGGTTGATTTTCCCCAGCTCGCCGCCATCACGCTCGCTTCCGCGGGGGTGTTCGTACTCGCGCGTCCACTGCTGCAACATATCAGCCCGTCAAAACTTTTTCCCATTCCCCCCGTACAAATTCACATTCAAATCGGAGCCAAATCATGAGCATACAGTTACGACTTTTTGGTGGCAATCAATCTGACGCTGGGAAAATGACCAGCAGCGGCGGCAACCACGCCATAGATAAATCTAAGGTGCTAGCCGCGACCGACGCGGCCGCCATCTCGCCGACAAACCCCGGTAATTTTGACTCAATTCGATCGGTTCCGGTGGTTCCCGCGCCTCGCTACTTCGACCGCGAAGAAGCCGACAAGCTCAAGGAATTGGCAAAGCAAAAAACTGAGGACGCGCGGCACACAAAGCGGAGCTACAAAGCGCTCGGCAAAATAGAAGCGGCTGACAAAACCGTGCACAAAGAGCACCGCAAATATGAAGGAGTCGTAGCAGAGAACGAACTCGGCAAGGTGCGCGCCAATGCAGGACTAGCTAAAAAACTGCACGGACTGCGGCCGGGTTATGCGCGGTTGGGGCTTGGAATTGACAAAGCAGACAGTAACGCCCGCACTCGGATTGATGCAATTACAGCCAAACTAACGGGGGCAAACTAATGCGAGCGATGTACCTCGGTAACTATTTTGTAGCCGGGTGCATCGCTGCTAGCTTCCTTGGCTGGCTAGCGTCTTTGCACCCAAACACACTCCGAGCCGTTTTGTGTTTGCTCGCGGCAATTGCAGTTGTTTGGAGTTTAAGTTGGTTGCTTGACTACTCTATAAGCAACTTGCTTAAAATCTCGGTGGCTGATTTTCAAGCTTTGTTAATTGGCGGTTTAGCAATGTTGTTAATCGGTCTGGGGGTGTTCTTATGCACCTGAAACTGTTTGCCTTGTCCGGCACAGCATTAGCCCTTTGGTTAAGTCCTTTAATCGCACTTGATAAACGCATCGGCTGGCACAAATCAGTCCAAGGCTTGAGCCTCGGTACTGCTATTGCTTGCGCCGTACAAGCGGGAAATATTGCCCGCAAACTGTCAGCAGAAGGAGAAATCGAAACAATCAAGACGCGCGCAATTACTGCCGACGTGATTGATGAAATCTCGACGAGCGCTTACATTTCCCAGCAAGAAAGGCAGAACGAAGCAGAACGGATTTTGAACGGCGCGCCGGAACGTTCGGAAGACGTAGAAAGGCTGGAACGTTTAATGGCACTGACTTGTGACGAAACGGAACTGGTAGAACGTTCTGAGCAAACTTCATTAACAAAGGAGGATTCTGAACGATTAGAACGGATTTTGCAGTTAAAAGCGCGCGGCTACGGTAAAGCAAAAATAATCCTCGAATTGTGGGGAGTCAACAAAGGCGGCTCGGCTAAATACAAAGCCGCCGAAGCTGAATACAACCGCCTAGTTGACGAATAATCCGCCTGAAGATGGCCGCCTCGACTCAGCGGCCGAAACTCCCCTTAATAAGGGAGTCGCGGGACGAGTCCTCGGACGAGTGGCGCTTTAACGCAGAAATTAGCTTAATTGCTATTCATAATTCGTAAGCGCCAGCCTGCATCAAACCGGACAAAATAAACGAGCCTTAATCAGTGAAGTAAGCTTAATTGCTTTTGGGAGATTCGTAGGCTCTCTTGTCCTTTCAACTGTCACTCTCCCTAAACTAGATGAAATATTTAATCGTCGGCATTGACGTTTCTCGGTCGTCAATTGCCGCGTGTTTTATGCTGGAAAAACCCAGCAACCCCCGCGAGAATTACTTCGACGCCGATATCGACGTATACCGCTCGAACCTTGAAAATTTGAATAAGTTAAAGGCAAAAATAGAAAGCTTCAACGCTGATAAAATTGTCGCCATCTGCGAACCGACCGGGATGAATTACGCCCGATTGTGGATGAACAAATTGGGCGACTGGGGCTGCGAAGTGCGGATGATTTCTAACAGCAAGCTCCCCAACTACAGGGCGGAGTTGATGGGAAAAGAAGGTAAAAGTGGAGCCAAAACGGATGATATCGACGCATTTGCGATCGCCTGCTGGTATTTCGACAAAGGGCCCGACAGCTACCTCAAAATCCGCGACCCCCTAGTCAGCCACATCAAGCACGTTTGTCTGCGGCTGGAACACCTCAACCGAGTACAAAGCCCAATCGTAAATCGAATGAGGCAAGAGCTAGCGTGGCAGTGTCCGGAGATTGCCTTGGTCAAATCGGCAAAACTGCAAGAGGAACTGCCGCCGCTGCTGTGGGGCTGGCTGGCGGGTCGCCGGAAATCCAAAAAGTACGATCGCATTTTGGAGGGAACGATCGGCTCCGGGATTGAGCCGCAAACTCGCTGGGCAGCTAAACAATACTGCGAAATTGAGGAGGAAATCTTCAAGCTCAAAAAACAGTTGGTCGAGCTGATCGACAGTCCGCAGTTTGCGGAGTATCGCCGAATTTTTACAAAATTCGGATTTGGGTATCAACTCCAAGGCTACTTGCTGGGAGCTATTTACCCGATCGAAGACTTCCTCAAAGACTCTCAGCCGGAAGTCAAGCTTCGCAAGAACCGCCAGACCGGGAAAGAATCGAAACTCAAACTTTCAGAGCGGCGCTTCATGCGAGCCGTCGGCATGGGAGTCGTTCGAGAGGACAGCGGTCAGAAAAAGAAGGGCAAACAGTCAGGCAGCGCGCTCTGCAGAAAAGCGCTGTGGCAGTGGTGTTTCACGCGCCTAGAAGTGAGCCGAAACAATCCGCCGCTAAAATTTGTTTACGGTCAGGGTAAGGATGCCGAGCAAATGTCGCCGGCCGAAAACTTGAGGCGGCGCAAAAAAGGCGGCACCCCGGTCAAGCTAGCCCGCCAGCGGGTCATTGCCCGGTGCATCCGCGAACTGTTTAAAGAGCTGTGCAGCATCGTCAAAATCTAAAATCTAAAATCTAAAATCTAAAATCCAAAAGACCCGCAGGAGCAATCTGTCTGCGAACTTTTTAATTGCTCGAAAAATGTCTACAGTGAATTATGACCCTACTTCGCACCGCACCATAGCAAAGTAGAGAGCCAAGTGACTTCTACATTGTATAGGAGTAGTATTGCCGAACAGTACGCAATATCAAGAATTTCGGCGATTACTAAATTAGTAGACTTTAGATTTTGATATGCTCGGCTGAAATAATTTAACCTCCCAGTCATTGACCTAGTACAGCATGGCGGAAGTAAAGTACCTATTTTATGGGAGACTGGGGCTAACTCAGATAAATTGCACTCAGAACAGACATAAGGAACGAGAACATGGCACAATTAGCTCCAAAATCATTAACCCTAAGTGAGTGTGAGCGTCAAGAGTTATAAAAGCTGCTCAATCGCCGTAGCACGCCACAACAAATAGCACTGCGAACAAAAATAATTCTGCTGGCAGACAAAGGGAAGAATAACCGTGATATTGGACGGGAATTGAGCATCACTCGATTCATGGCTCGTAGATGGCGGCATCGATGGTTAGAGTTAAGTAAGTCGGTGCGGAAAAACACAACGATGTTAAGATAAGTAAACGAAGAAATAGCTCTAGTGAGGTAACTAATATATGGGCGCTCGATTCAGGGTATTTCTCACTCAAAAGCAAGACAAAACCCTATTAAACCTGAGAACTGCAAATATCCCACAAAAAGTCAAAGATCGAGCTCTTGTAATCAGGTTAAATGCACATGGCTGGTATGTTGAGAAAATAGCTGCTCACTTTAACTGGGCTTCACAAACAGTGAGAGCCGTTTTACATAAATGGGAAAAGTTCGGTATGGAAAGCCTTTGGGAAGCAGGGTAAACGCATCTTAACTTTAACCCAAAATATGCTACAGTTATCTCGGACTAATTTTTATGTAGTTTATAAGTATTATCAATGGCAA
>NZ_SRRZ01000227.1 GCF_013179805.1 Microcoleus asticus IPMA8
TGAGAATTCTTTAAGATGCACCGTACTTGCTCTCCCTTTTTGGACACAATACGTAATTTACCATCATTTAAGCCTTAACTGAACCGTATTGGATTGTTGGGCGGACTTGGGGCAAGAAGAATCTATTGTTCCGCTCGATCCTGCTGGGAAGTCATGGTAGCGAGTCGCTCAGATGCCGACGGTGCTGGGCCATATTCGAGGTGCTGCCGTATCATCTGGGCATACTCGCTTGGGCTTGATGTCGAGGTGTCGATTTCCAGGTCATAGATTCCCGGAATGTGAACTTCATGTTGCCACAAACGAACTGGAGGTGGTACGGGTGAGTCAACGGAACTTTCTGGCATTCGGCCCGTGTTACGTCGGCGTTCCATAACGATCTCGATGGGGCAGCGAACGCCCGCGAACAAGACCGGCAATCCGCTCAAACGCTTGGCGCAATCGAAGAGGATGCCGCGCCCGATTGCATAGGCGTCATGGTGTCCCACATCCACTACGACATTCAGACCCAATCGGCTATGCGCGGCGATGGACTCGTACATAGCGCGGTACAGAACGGGAACAAAGAGTTCGATGTCCTGAAGTTCTCCCCCGGGACGCAGACCGATTCCGGGCAGATACCGTTCTGGAGTAGCCTGCATAAATGTGTCAACACCCAGATTCATCCAGAGACCATCAAACGTTTCTTGGATGGCTGTGACAACGTTTGACTTACCGGATCGCGGCACGCCGTTGAGGATGATGATCTGCCCAGGCTTCTGTGTTTGCTCCATTAACTGTGTTGATGCAACTGCCCGTCCGATCGATGCTCTACTTTTGCTGCGATCCAGCGCCTCCAATCCCAATCAAGTGCTGCGTCCATTGATGCTCTAGAAACTCGCACAAGGAATTGTAAGTGAAGCGCTATCCCGATCGCCCGCTTGTTGCATAAATCACTCGATAGGTTTTCACAATGTTCGATCGCCGATACGGATTTTCTAACCGATTCTTTTCAACCAAATCCACACAACGGTTAAATAAATGCTCTATTTCCTCTTGCATACCCAATAGATTGGATAGTGTGAGGCGGTGCGATCGCTCATAGGTAACTAATACATCTACATCGCTATCAGGGCGAAAATCATCCCGCAGCACGCCCGCCAAACAGGGCAAACTCGACAATGTTCCAGCGCTGGCAAAATTGTGCGATCGCATCGAGATAGACTTTTAAGCGATCGCTCACTACATATTCTAAATCTGATTGCAACTCAATCACGGGCGAGCTAACCTCCAACGAGAGCAACTAACATCTTTTGATTCTAACATCACAAGTCTGACTGACCCTTAAGATGCTGGTGGGTGCATAACAGTTTCAATGTTGGGTCATCATCATGCTTCTCTTATGGTAATGTTTGAAGTGGTTTTCACTTCGGAAAGACCTGGCATCGTTGCCCAACAGTGGGGACAAAACCAGCAAATTTCATGGTGGTGAATGTGCCGCAGTAATGGGTAAGAACAACAAGGACATTCGTGCATAATCTTTTACCTCTGCGATCGATTACGGAAAAACAATTTTAGGAACAGCCGTATGTCCAAAATAAATATAGGCAGCCGATCGCAGTACAATTTCGGAATATAGAATCTTTTGGATGTTTAAACTAGGCGCACGTTTTGCTGCGAAGTTGTAAGCCGCGATTTCCCCATCCAAACTGAAGTCACTATCCGTCAAATAGTGGTCATAATCGTGCATTCCCTGAAAAATAAATCCATAAATAGGATTAGGATAAACAGCCGAATCGTAACTCTCAGCGGATACCCAAAGTTGCCATTGCTCAATATCCGCAAACATCTCTTCAGCGTTCTCATAACGCATATAATCTGAAAATTTTAGATTTAAGGGCAATTGTTGGAACTCACCCATCAGCCAATCACAGAGTTGGGCGATGGTTTCATCTGAAGTTTCGGCAGGCTTGCTTTCCAGGTAGAGTTTGGCGAGAGTTTCTACTTGGGATGCAGTTATGTTTGCTTTTGTGAGAGTCATATCACTACCCTCCTAACCTTGAACTACCTTTAGCCTGAAAGTTTTTGTCAAGAACTTCTATAGCAATCCTAAGTGATTTTCTAGATCCGTAAAATCTGAAAGTCTTGCTATACAACAAGTCTAGGAAGACAAGAGGGCGTTGTGTTGTGAGACTCAGATCGGATTGCTATATGAGCTAGCTCATAGTTGGCAAAGAAACACTCAAGGCTATTTAATCGATCGCACTCCCTGTTAATTTGTAATTACTAAAGGTACTTGCTGTGAAACGTAACCTGCGGCTTTAATCAAATCTGCTGCCTTTTCGCCGATCGCAATTATCGGCGCATTCGTATTTCCTGTGGTGATTGTTGGCATGATTGACGCATCTACCACACGCAACCCCTCAACTCCATGTACGCGGAGTTCAGAGTCTACAACCGCCATTGAGTCAGTTCCCATTTTGCAGGTGCCGACAGGATGAAACACAGTGCTGCAAACTTCCCGAATGTAAGCTTCGAGCGCTTCATCACTCTGATTGTCGGTACCGGGAGCGACTTCCTCACCCCGAAACTCATCAAAGGCACTTGTCTGAAATAATTTGCGGAGTAATTTAATTCCTGCAATGACTTTTTGCACATCAGATTCACTTTGGAGATAGTTCATCCGAATCATTGGTGGATCTTTCGGATCGGGCGATCGTAAAGATACACTACCAATACTCTCAGGATGGATCAAACATACTAAACCAGTGAATCCCGAATCAGAACGAGGAGGGGATGTCAACAGAAGAGGGATGAAGATCAACTGTAAATCAGCCGCAGCATCTAGATTACCCTCGCTATGCAAAAACAATCCGGCTTCAACGATACTACTGGTAATTGCAGGGTGTAAATCCTGAGTTGCCAGGTGTACCACAGGAATTAGAGGATGATCTTGGAGGTTTTGACCGACACCAGGCAAATCGACTACTACAGGAATACCCAATGATTCCAGGTATTCTTGATTACCAATGCCCGAAAGCATCAGCAGCTTAGGCGAATCGAATGCGCCAGCACTTAAAATCACTTCCCGGTTAACCCGGACTTGGTGCAGCGTTTCCTCGTATAGATATTCCACCCCAACGGCGCGGGTTCCCTCAAACAACAATCGAGTCACCAACGCTGCTGTCGTTGTTGTCAAATTGGGACGATCGAGAATTGGCACCAGGAATGCAGCAGCGGTACTGTGCCGTTTTCCATCTTTAATCGTCATCTGATAGAGTCCTGCGCCTTCTTGGTGCATCCCATTGAAATCAGGATTGTTGTAATATCCCATTGCTATAGATACTTCTACAAATCGTTGGGATATCGGTGCCGGGGAAATTAGATCGGTAACACTCAACTCGCCATCGACACCGTGGTATTCGGAAGCACCTCGTTGCTGGTTTTCAGATTTCTTGAAATATGGCAATACATCTTGATAACTCCAACCGGGATTACCCAATTCTTGCCAGCGATCGTAATCATGAGGATTGCCTCGGACATAAAGCATGAAATTAATCGAACTGCTACCGCCCAAGACTTTCCCGCGGGGATGAAAGATTTTGCGGTTATTGAGGTAAGGTTCTGGTTCTGTGAAGTATGCCCAGTCTACCTCAGAGCCTAGTAAGCTGAAGCATTCCAACGGGATTTGAATCTCTGGTTTCGTATCTGGATTGCCAGCTTCGAGCAACAACACGGTTGTTTGACTGTCTTCTGTCAGACGGTTGGCGACAACACAGCCTGCCGAACCTGCACCAATTACAATGTAGTCATAGTTCGTCATAAAATTCTCCTTTTTTGTTGTCTGTAATCGATTAATTTAGTCAGGCTAGAAGATTCAACTTTTCCTACAAGCTTTCTGCATCAAGATACGGTTGTTTTTGTACACCTCTAAAGTTCCAGACTTTGGGCTATCCAACGTGCCATCCCACACCCAATATTGATAATTGCCCTTCCGAAACTTATAGACTCGAACGCCTTCTGTAGCTTTGCTCGTACCTCCACCCAAACTTAAATTACCGTTGGAACTGGTCGAGCGATATAGCAGTTCACCCGAAGCCTTCTTTTTCCAAATATTAATGTTGTAACCACCCTGGCATCTCGTACTGAGGATGAGGTCAGCAGTAGAATCAGCAGACGCAGGTAACGAAAAATTAGTTAAGACACAGATTGGTATAGCAAGGAGTAACGCTGATTTTTTCAGTAGTGTTTTCATAGTTATTAAAAATGTTGTAGAACTCATTGGACTGCCATCATTAATATCGAATTGCAATCCAATTTCAAAGTATAACACCTCCTACAACCAACCCGTTTTATCTGCGTTGGCAGCTACTGCTTCAAAAACCGTATGGGGACTTTTGAAGGTTAGCCGCGCTTCTGGTTTCTGGAGTGCCACCATTGTTTTGACGTGTTCGTCTTCGTCATCACGGATGTTCACAAACACGTCGTATAGATTATCCACCTTGGGACGGCGAAATTCATGACTTAGTGCAGTCTGAACTTCATCAAACATATAAAGATCGCCATAGCGATAGAAGTTGATTGCCACCAGGGGTGCAGGTTGAGCTTTCAGTTCCGCTTCATAGGTTTTCAAGTATTCGTCATAGGTGTGATAGGCATGACCTTCAATCAGTTCCATCAAGTAGTAGGCGTAAGAGGGAAACAGCATATAGCAATTCCATTTGAGATGTAAATATGTATTTCGATGGTAAAATAGAAAAGTTTGATAATAAATGAAAGGGAAGAAAGCAAATGGAA
>NZ_SRRZ01000228.1 GCF_013179805.1 Microcoleus asticus IPMA8
ACTCGTAATAAGCGTCACTTTTATCAACGTGGTCTCAGAGCTGCAACCTTGCTCCGGCAAGGTTCCTAGCTATATTTGTCACCCCCCCAGAACGATCGCATTATCAAGTTAACAGCCTTGGAATTTAATATTTTGTATTTGTTGGCAAGTCATTCCGGTCAATCTTGGAGTCACCAACAGCTAATCGAAAAAATCTGGGGGTGGAACTGCGACGACACAGGAGAAAAGCAACTTGTTACCGTACATATTGGTCAGATTCGCAAGAAAATGATTCAAGTTGATGCTACTGGATCGCAGTTTATTAAAACTATTCGGGGTTACGGTTACAGGTTCGATCCGCCCTCGCGCACGGCAATGGCAATTTACTAAGCTCATCGGCATTAACCACCTTATTTGGTGAAAAACCGATTTTCCCACCTGCCGTGGGGCAGCCAGAGGCCTCCTAGGGAACGAACGCGATCGGGTAACATGAAGTATGCCCAAGCCGTGCCTAAAGGTTTGAGGTGTCGATCGAAGATTTTGATTTCCTGCCGCTGATATTCGTTTTGTGTCGGTTCCCGCAGCGGATGATAATCTTCAAGTCGGTCTAAATCGTCCAAAATAGCCGAGTTTGCGAAACAGAGGAGAAAACCGCAGACTGTGCCATCTCCGGCCATCATCGCAGGATAGCCGATCGGCAGGGCAAAAAGTTGACCGCGGGCGATCGCGGGGCAAGCATCCACAACTTTTCCTTCGCAGTAGCGGAGGTAGTTGCACTCCCCCGGTTTGAGAGTGCCGTAGACAAAGACTTTCATCGGGTAGGGCCTAACCGCTAGTTTTTGCTAACATAGATGGCTAAGCTAATAGTTTAAGTCTCGCGGGCGATCGCGACTGCAATCTTGATAAATTTCGTTGTTTACCCTTTCTTATAATTCATGACTCTAGCAGTTAGTTTTATTGCTTTTGGACTTCGGCCTTTGTACTTGAGCTCTTTTTTGCCGTCCCTGCCCCTTGACAGCTTGTTTTCGACTCAAGGAATTATGGTGATGCTGCTGGCCGCCTATGCGGGGGCGATGTGGATGTTTCTCACCAGTGCTCCGAAGGTACACACGGTGATGGTATCGGATCTCGGGCAAGCGAGGGAGTTCTATGAAGGTATGCTAAACCTGCCAGTAGCAGAAGTGCCGCTGCACTACTACTACAATTACGAGCAAACTTTGGGGACAACTGGTATCGATCCGCTGTATTTGTCACCTAATGTCGGGAGGGCAACGAGCTCTCAAACGATGGGGAGTCCGGATGGTTTGTGGTATCAGTTGATGAAAAATACCCAACTGCACATCATTAGCGGGGCCGGTGTAGGGGAAAAAAATCGCCAGCGTCACGTTTGTTTCGATCGCGATTGTTTGGATCAGCTATTGATGAGGGTACAAACTCGCGGCATTAGTTATAAAATTCGCCGGGAAAAGCCGCTGAATTTTTTGGTGAAGGATTACGACGGCCGGGTCATTGAAATGGCTGAGGTTAGTAATTAGAAAAGACTCAGCGGTTGAAACTAATCCTACACAAACTTTGGTCTCCGCAGATAGGGACAAAAGAATCAAAGGGGTATTAAAGCCGAATTTGGTATTACATCCCAAGTGAGAAACCCGGTTGATCTAAAAAACCGGGTTTCTTGTTTGTCAATTAATCTTAGATTCAACGCTAGATTTTTCCGAAGCCGCCGCTGCTTTAATCTGTGAAATCGCTTTCCGGCTGAAAAGTTGGAAATAAAGAGAAACAAAGAATTCTTTAACTGGAAAAACGATAAAAGTCAAAGGATTAATTGTGACGATGATATTGCGCGCATCGGCTTTAGCTTGTTTGACAATTTGCTGTGCTACCCAGTCGGGAGACATGATGCCGATCGGGTTTAAATTGCTTTTAAACGGCCCTAAAATCAGTTTGCGAACGATGCAGGGCGCGTCTAGCCGGCGCAGGGTGACTAAATCTCCTAGGGCGCGTTTGCTGAGTTCGTAGAGGGGACTGACAGCGGGAATTACTTCTGCTTCGGAAGTGTTGATCCAGACTTCTTTGCAAGCGATGTTTTCGTTAGTGCGGACTGTTAAGAAAAAGAGTTCCATCAGCCGCCACGCGGAAAAAGTGTTAATTTCGTATGAGTTGGCGATCGCCTCTCCTGTTCTTTCTCGCTGTACGTTAATCCCGTGATTGATGACGAGAATATCGATTTTTTCTAACAATAGGGCTAAGTCTGCCTCTTGGCCAGCTTGCCAAGTTACGGTTTTTACAGGTAAACTTTCGCCGTCTATATTCAAAGTAATTTCCTCATTTCCCGAGGAGAGGGCGAGCACTTTTGCACCAGCTTTGTGCAGGTGTTTGAGAAGCAAACGCCCTAAAGTTCCCGATGCACCGGTGACGGCTACAGTTTTGCCTTTGAGAGAAAGTGCTGTACCCATAAGTTTGTCTATTAAGGTGAAAGTACCGCAATAGTAAGCATTTTGATTGTCGAAGTGGTGCCGCCAGTGATAAGGTTTATTAACTAACCACTTGCCAGGGGGAGTAAGGAAGTCTCCCGGTTGGTGGGTGATGTCGGTTAATTCGTCTGCGCCTTTGATGCCGCACCCGCGGGCGATCGCGCTCAACAAAAAGCCTAAAGTATAAATACAACCGGCTGCTGCGCCCCAGTGATATTCCGGTAGCCCAAAATAAGCTACAACCCACAGCAACAAGCCCAAAACCATCATCGCCGCAGCTTCGGGCACGTCGTGACGCCAGTGTGCTTGCTTGTAAATTGTCTCGCTGACGGCTGTCAAATTCGGGCGGAAAACGCGGTGATGCCAAGTGTGCAGCTTTTGCAGGGGTGCCCAATAATGGGACACAACGTGATAAAAGTCTCGTATTATTTCTGCCCAGCAGACAGAAGCTATTGCTACAGCGCCGACTATCCAGTAATTTACCATGCTCGCACCAGTTTGAAATTTGAGATATTAGATATTGTCTGCTTTGAAAGATAACTCAAAATGGCTTTTATTGCTAGTCTGGAAGTTGACTCAGGCGTTTTAAAATCTGCAAAACCCGGTACAATTCATTGCCGGGATTGGAAATAACAAATTCAGCCGATCGGGCATACTGGGGAGTTTCCCCTCTAACTAACTTGACAAAACTAAAGTTAGCACCTGTAGAAATCATTCCAAAAGTAGGAGTTTCAGGATTGGGATCTGCCAGCATATATGTAAGGAGTTGGGCAAGTGCTTCGTCAGTTGAAAACGAAAGTTGTTTGGATTCTATTACTGTCACCCACAAGTTTGCTTTCATAATTAGGATATCTATTCTGCCTTCGATGATTCTGCCTTCGTCTTCCTCTTGAATGGCGATCGACTTTTCGGCTTTGACTTGAAAAGGAGACTCATACAGACCTGCAATAAACAAAATGGGGCTGATAATTGTTAGCTTGACTGCATTTTCCAATACAGGCGGGGTGTCTACCAAGTTGAAGTATATGTCTTGGACGCGATCGAGCAATTGTTTTTCTGAGTCTGTTACTTCCGGTAAGTTTTCTTGCCATTCTCGGAAAAATTCACTGTTGCGAACTCGCTGTAAACCAAAGTTATCGATTAGATAGCGGAGGTTTATATCTCTTGCTTGTAGTTTTTGCATAATAATTAATAAAGGGTTTTATTGTTATTAATAAATTTAGCATAATTTGGATTTTTAACTGCAGATGAATGCAAATGAACGCAGATGAAATTCTGAGTAAGTTAATTTGGCTGAGATGTGTATTCATTGGGATTTGTGATCGGCAATTGGCTGTTTTTGTGCAGCTTGCATTTGCAGCAATTGCGGTACGGTGACAAAACGATATCCCTGCTGTTTGAGTTTGGGAATAATTGCAGATAGCGCCTCGACTGAATGCTTGCGATTTCCGCCGCCGTCGTGCAACAATACGATCGCCCCCGTTGAAGCTTGGGATAGCACGCTACGGGCGATCGCAGCGGCCGGAGGTTGCAGAAAGTCTTTAGGATCGATCGACCACATCACCACTACATAATTTTTCTTTTTAGCGTAATTTGCCAAACCGTTATTTAAGCGGCCGCCGGGAGGGCGAAACAAGAAACTTTTTGCCCCAGTCGATCGATAAATATGAACGCCAGTATTATCTATTTCATCCGATGCTGTTTTTTCGGTAACATTGTGAGAATAGTGATGCCAAGTATGATTGCCGATCGCATTTCCCCCTTGCACAACTCTTTTCGCAATTTCTGGATACTGCCGCAAATTTGCACCCAAGCAGAAAAATGTACCCACAACTTGATGTTTGTGCAAAACTTCTAATATTTTCACAGTTTCAGGCGGAGGGCCATCGTCAAATGTCAGGGCGATAACTTTTGAGTTGTTAATACTGGCTTTATAAACAATTTGGCTGCGAAATTGCGCGGGCGGTGCGAAGACTAAAGGTTGTTCGGGAGGTTTGGGAGAGGGAGTTGCGGGGGGAGAAGGGGGTGTTTTGAGTTTTGGGGGTTTAAGGAGGTTGGGCGACGGATTTTCAACGGGTGCGATTTGTTGGGCGATCGAATTTGAGTTTGCAGTTTGTCGCGTTTCAGAAATAAGGGAAATTAGGGCGCTCGAGCCGACAAATATAAAGGTTTGAATTAGGAAATTTTTAGAAAATTTGGTACTCATGCACTGTATTATAGCAATCCTAAATCAGTTGCAAATTAATCGGGCTTCACTAATCATGATTAAGTTGGTATTAATTCAGTTTTTCAACAAAAAAGTTATA
>NZ_SRRZ01000229.1 GCF_013179805.1 Microcoleus asticus IPMA8
CCATTTGCTTTCTTCCCTTTCATTTATTATCAAACTTTTCTATTTTACCATCGAAATACATATTTACATCTCAAATGGAATTGCTATATAACGTTTTTATTTTTATGAGTTTTTGGTTCGCCAGTTGCTCCCAAGTCGGCGCGTCAGGTCGCTTCTGAGCGGGAAGATGCGCAGTCGTAGGTGGCGATCGCGCCGAGCCAGGAATGATACGCCTTTGAGATGATAGTTTTCTTTGGGGCGGACACTAATTGTATCATTACTCCGTAAATTAATAAATGTCAAGTGTAAATTTTTGTAACGAGCAATAAAAACCTCCCCACTCCAAAAGTCAGTCTATCAGGACTTACGCATGGGGTGGAGAAACCCGGTTTCTACTAAAAATTTGGGACGAGGAACGAGAAATACAGGAAGAAACCTGGTTTCTGAGGTCAGCGTGCACAAATCCTATCTATTTAAGATTTGAGATTTCCAGATTTTAGGTTCAATCGAGTTAAGGATAAAGCGCCTCACCTGTGGATGGGTCAAATATAAATAGTCGATCGAAGTCAAGCTGTACCTTCAGCCGATCGCCCGATCGCAAGCGAACACTCGCAGGTATTTGTAACTGTACAGTAGTTTCAGCGCTCACCAAAGGCAAACTAGCCCGAATTAAAGTTTCTCGCCCCAGAGGTTCCACTACTTTTACCTCTACATCAAGAGGAACTTTTTCTAAAGCCCAAACATCGGTTTTCAAATCATCATCTTCTACTGTTTGTGGCGTAAAGATTTCTATATTTTCTGGACGGATACCCAAATCAAATCCTTGTCCTTCTCTCGCCTGCAATTTTTTCTGAATCGAGGGCGGACAGGCTAAAGCTTGATTTCCTACTTGAAAGGATTCGTTAGTATATATTACAGGCAAAATGTTCATGGCGGGATTGCCTAAAAATGTGGCAACCATGCGGTTAGCTGGTTTGGCATAAATGCTTTGCGGGTCTCCAATTTGTTGAATTTTTCCCCCATTTAAGACTACAATCTTATCAGCTAAAGTCATCGCTTCCACTTGGTCGTGGGTGACGTAAACTGTGGTAATTCCCAGCCGTTGATGCAGTTGTTTTAGTTCGGCTCTAGTGTCGTCTCGCAGTTGAGCGTCGAGGTTAGAAAGCGGTTCATCTAAAAGGAATACTTTCGGTTCGCGGGCGATCGCCCTTCCCAGTGCTACCCGCTGCTGCTGTCCGCCTGATAGCTGTTTGGGCTTACGCTTGAGGAGGTGGTCGATCGAGAGCGATCGGGCCACTGTTTCGACTCGTTCTTGAATTTTAGTCGAGTCAACATTCCGCATCCGCAATCCAAAAGCCAGATTTTCTGCGACAGTCATGTGCGGGTAAAGCGCGTAATTTTGAAACACCATTGCTACATCCCGCTGTCTGGCCGGAATGTTGTTAACTAAATTATCTCCGATGTAAAGATTGCCGGAAGTTGCGGTTTCTAAGCCGGCAATTGTCCGCATAATTGTGGATTTCCCGCAGCCGGATGGCCCGACTAATACCCAAAATTCCCCGTCCGGGATTTTGAAGCTGATGTTTTCGATCGCGGTGACGTTTTGGTAGCGTCGGGTAATATTTTCTAAGCGAACATTTGCCATTTTGTGACTGTAATTGGTAATTGATAATTAGTGATTTTTACCTTCAGTCTTCAGCCTTCAGAAAACTGTTGCAATTCTAAAACTGTGCGGTCTAATTCTTCAACTATGGGCGTTAACTCAGCTTTGCGGAATGCTTCTACTAAAGAACGATAATACCAGAGAGAACCCTCTTTGCCGCCTTTGAAGCGTTCCCAAACAACGTCGCCCAATTGACGGGAATCTTTCAGGATCGATCGAACATTATAAAGTTTATCAGCAGCCGAGACTAATCTCACTGAGGCTGAAGCTGTAGAAATGCGATCGATATAAGCTTGTTTTCGCTGACGCCAAGGGGGTTTCGGCGTCTCGTCACTGTCGGTACAGCCGTCTACAATCGCTGTGACGGTATCGCCAAAGCGGCGGCGGATGGCTTCGCGGGTGGTGGGGCCGCCTCGATCTTCGATCGCATCGTGAAGCAAAGCTGCGATCGCCTCATCTTCATTTGCCCCATATTCTAAAGCTATACTAGCAGTGCCCAACAAATGGGCAATGTAGGGAACGCCCGAACCTTTGCGAACTTGGGTAGCGTGCAATTCGGCGGCATAGGTGAGGGCTTCAGAAAAACGGTTTGAGAGAATCATGAAAGTCACCTTTCTGAATTGCTATGATATATAAATTGTCGGGCTAAGTTGAAAAGACCAAATCTACCAATTTCAATCATGTCATTAAATGCGATCGAGAGCGATCGCTTGTAAAATTATAATAGTTAAACAGAGGTTGCGAGCATGACAGCTACTATAATTATACCCCAAAATGCCGACCAAAACTCAGAGTTAGAATCAGATCCTCAATTAGAAAATACACCAGAAATTTCCCCCGAATCTGAGCCTAAAAAAGTCATATCTCTTGAAGATTTTTTAGTCAGACCTGCTGATAGAATGGAATGGGTTGACGGCAACTTAGTGGAGAAAACAGGAATGACATTCAAGCACAGTCTAGCTCAATCTAAATTATCACGTTTCTGGGGAAATTATAAAGAATCCAGCGGACAAGGAGGAGAAGTTCTTACAGAAATACTTTGTCGCACTAACAAACAGAGTCGCCGTCCCGATGTTGCTTACATTACTCCTGAATTGTTGCCAGAATCAGGCAATTTTACAGCATTTTCCCAAAGTTTTCCTTTGATAGCGGAAGTTGCTTCCCCGGAAGATAGCGGCGAAGAGTTATTTGCGAAAGCTCAAGAATATTTGGAATCGGGATGTTTAGAAGTTTGGCTGCTATTTCCTGAAGCTAGATTAATATTTGTGAATGCAGGGCAACGCTGGTTGTTGTTTAATGCCGATGAAGTTGTTAACACTCAAAGGGTACTTGCAGGTTTTAGCGTAGCTGTGAGTGAATTGTTAGCTTGAGGAATATGTTAAAATTATTTATTAAAAAAAGTAATAAAAGGTATGTGTGTAAAAAGGAATTCAGATGATTGGCTAGATCTATTTTCTGGTGGAGTTACAACAGCCCCTTTTTTCTTCTCTTACACGCTTCATGGACTAGAGCAACTTTATCTGACGCAATCAGATAAACGCGGTGGTAGTCAGTTAAATGAGTTGTGTGTGATCGGACTTGTGTCGTACTTTGAAGCATTTTGCAAAGACCACTTTGCTTCAAAGTACGACATAGAACCATCTATTCTTAAGAACCTGTCTAAAAACGGGCAGGATATTAATATTGACCCAGCTAAAGCACTTGAACTAGGTGATTCTCTATCTTGCAATATCGGTTTTCTAATTGCAGAGAAGTATGACTTTGGAACTGCAAAAAAAATTAATGCGCTGTATAGAGCATTGATTTTTATTTCTCCATTCTCTAAGGATGAGATACATATGTATGGCGATTTACTCAGAGATCGTAACTTGTTAGTTCATCACGGAGGAACATATACATCTTCATACATTGCACAAAATAAAAGTATACTTGGGTCTGGACAGGAGCGTCCGTTTTTTGACTCGTTGATCGTATCAAAGACGTATGTTGATGAGCAATTCAATTTCATCAAGGAAGTTTCAAGAAAAATTCTAAAAGCCTCACACGCTGCACTTATAAAATACCTTGATGAAAATGAAATACAGCTTCCCGAGTGGAAGCAAAAAGCTGTCGATTCATTTTTGGATGAAAAATAATCATGATTTACCCCCTATACAAAGCGAATCAATTAATTTGCGGAAGGGTGCAAACAGTGATGGTCAGCGCTTAGACAGTAAAAAGTGCGATTGTTCGGCAAAAAAATACAGCCCTACGAATTTATCGCGAGCGGGTAACTTTACGATGAATCAGGTTTTAGCGTAGCTGTGAGTGAATTGTTAGCTTGACGAATTTGTTTAAAATATTTATTAAAACCATAAAAAAATAAACTAAAGGTGACAAACTTTAGTAGCTTAAGACTGGGTTTAGTGAGAATGGGGGAGCGGGAGCGAGCTAATCGAGTTTAATAACGCTCTACAGGTAACTTTGAAGTATTGATACAGTCGATCGCGATCGAGCTATAACGTTCCGCTTTTTCAAATCAACATCAAAGGCGTTTTTTTAGGTTTGCAAGAGGTCGCAACTCGGCTTGACGATCGTGGACGGGTAATCATTTTTTTTTCGTCTGTTACAGGTTTGATGTTGCCGACTTATGGCGTTTACTTAGCAACCAAAGCAGTGCTAGACTTGTTAACAGGGGTGTTGGCAAAAAATGTCTGAGCGCGGGGGATCACAGTCAATTATTTTTATCCCGCACTTACAAATACTGACTTGTTTCTAGATTGTAAAGTGGTTTAATACCTTAACCACTATAATTAAGGTATCTATAACTGTGGTATCTGTCCATGCCCAAGCCCGATATATTTATTACGTTTGGCGTCACTCAAGAAGAGAAGGAATTACTAAAGAAATATTGCGAGCCATAAGTAAGAAATCAAACGTGTTGTGCTAACAACTCTAGACATCTCCAAAATAGTAACATTTTGTGGTACAAGAAGATCGTAAAGCTTTTTTGAGACAGAAACATGAGCGACATCCTGAATCATATT
>NZ_SRRZ01000023.1 GCF_013179805.1 Microcoleus asticus IPMA8
GGTTTCGAGTGTTGCCACCCTTCCCTATTAACCTGCTGAAAGCAGGTGTGACGCTTTCGGATTTCTCCTTGGCGCGTCAACGAGCCGCACTGCCGCAATTATCCTGAGTTACCCGACGAACCGCTAATGCTTTTGCTGCCCAAGAACTTATCAACAGTTTCTGGAGTCTGCGTACTAGCTTGACATCACCACGATTAGACGCTTGATATATCCGCTTTTGCAATTTAAAAACGTTACGCTCTAGCTTTCGCCAGTTGATAGCGTTCCATTCATACATCGGTTTTTCTGCCGTGTTCATAACATATTCATTGCTACTTGTAGCTATACCATCCGTATTACCGTAAGTCCGTTAGCATATCCTCACCATTACAGTGAGGCGTTGGCTTTTGACTCAATCTCTACCACCTGTTACCTGGGAATCCAGATGTTTCGTCTTAGCTGACTGCTCGAAGTATTCGACCTCTCCGAGAGTAATCAGATGGGTTACTTCGTTCCTCATAACCATTGTTTTGTTCCGTTAGGATGTCACCTTTTCACCGAGTTTTTGGGTAACGTAGGTATGCCAATAAAAATCCTCATACCACCCTGTACTAATGCCCTTTTGGGACTCCCAGCGCAAAAAGCCTTATTTCGCTGGTTCGCCGTAACGGTGATTCAGGCAGTGACTTCGCATTTGCTATCCATAGGAACTTGCTCACGGGATACCACTTTAGGCTAGTAGTTCTTTCCGCTTTTATCCCCGCTTCACCGATTGAGGGCTAGTCGCTACAGTGGGGGATATGCTTTCACCTCTACGTCTGAGGGGCAGGGCTTAACGATTTCTAGGATACTGACGCTCACCTGCAAGGTTATGAAGTTGTCATCTACAAGGGATTAAAGTGCGAACTCAATCATGATGGATTACCCTGTAGAAGCCAGTCATCCCCCGATTTCTCGGTTTCGACTGAACGAATCGCACTTAATCGCGGCGTTAACATCGCGATCGACCATTAAAGAATGTTGCTCATCCCAATAGCTTCGCATACCGCAATCGGTGAAAACAATTTCATTCCGATAGCACAGAACCATTGAGGTATAAGCAGGTTTTTGCGGAACGACGACTGATCCAGCTTTTTCGGCTATGTATTCCAGCGTCTTAAAAAACTGACCGAACGCAGCATCCAGCCAAGACTTATTTAGTCCTGATTTAGCTGATTGACCGTTTGGGAGGTAAGTACCCTCATTATCTTGCTTAACTTTATTCCGTTTCGTTAAGTCTTTTAAGTTTAAGTCCTCATGAAAAAAGAATTTAGCTCCAGACCTGACAAGTCTGTGAGCTGTTTTGTAGTGGAAATCTTGGCGACAGCGCGCTATTTTTTGGTGCTGTCTCGCTTCTTTTTTGGCTAATTTCCGTCGGGCTTTAGAACCGCGCTTCCGTTTGTTCCGCTTCCTTGATATCTGGTCTAACTTAGCTTGGTTTTTGCGAAGCGGTTTCAACGAAGGTAGCTTTTCCCCTGACGATGTTGCTAAATAGACATCTTGATGTAGCACCGCATCCAACCCAATTGAGTTATCCCAGTTTGGGGTAACTTTATCAGGAATAAACTGGGGTACTGAAGCGTCTTCAAGCATTATCTGGATGAACCAACCGTCAGCCTTTCTAGTTACACTAATTTGCTTAATAGTGAATCCATCGGGGATTGGGCGGTGCATCCGAACTTTTATGACACCCAACTTCGGCAATCGGATATAAAACCAATTCTTGCGAACCAGCTTAATCCAGTCGTTATTAGCCGTAGAAAAAGTCATCGTCCGGTAATCCGCTTCAGTCTTGAATCGGGGCTTACCCGATCGCCCGCCTTTACTGTCCCCTACGATAAACCGCTCAAAGGCTTTATCTACTCGCTTAGAAACATCTTGCAGAATAGTTGAATCTACCTGCTTGAAGTCCAATAGCTCGCCACTGTGGAAGACTTTTACTAGGTCTTTTTTGATGACTGGTAATTGTTGTTTTTGGGAATAGTAGTTAGGCTGTTCACGAGGCGTAGAGATGCTAGCAACTAATGGGCAAGCATTTATAGCAGTCCGGTTACTCTCCCACCAATCAAATCGATCGCCTAGCTGCCTGTTGTACCAATAGCGACAAATCCTCAACCAATGATTTAGGCTTAACTTTTGAATGGTGTTGGGATAGAACTGATACTGATATGTTACTTTCATTGCGCTACGACCTTTACGCATTTGCTGAGAATAAAAATACCAGAAAAAACTATATTGTGTCAAGCAGTAATTTAATAATTATGTCAAGTAACGATGTTGGCAAATAAAGATTTGTTCATATCGTCATCCACACCTTCATTGCTCGCCCGCTATGCTGGCGAGGACATGAAAATGTGGAATCCTCGATTCACGCGCCTCTCATCCCACACTAATCAAGCTTGTGTGTGTTCTCAATCTGTTCTAAATACTGCAATTCGGTGGGAGTAAGAGCCGTTGTTCTTTCTAACAAGTTGAGGATTTCTATCTCAAAAGGATCTAGATTTCCTAATTGGTGAAGTCGGCCAGTGCGATCGCAAATTTCTTGAAGTCCGGGTTGATTGTCTAGCGGTACAGCAGTGAGAGCCGAGTGTTTGAATGTGTACAAGTGCATAGTAACGGTGGGGATGTGTCGCATCTACACAGTGGCGGTTTTCTCGCCGACTGACTGAATGCGGCCTAACCTGCCGTTAACGTCCTGGCGAGCTGGCGCGTACACCTCTACTAAGGAACCAATTTTGAGCGTCAGGTGGTGAGCGATGGCAGGTTGCTTTTCAGGTTTTACCGAACGACATTGCCCCTGTAAAGTTTTGGCAACTTGAGCCGGACGACTACGAGCATCATTTGCCAGTATAATTGGTATATTGCCAACATCTTAGCTAAAAACATCATCGATTGGCTTATAAACAACTATGCCAACTTCAACGATCAATGTTCAACTCAAAGAAATTATTGCCCAAATCCGCCAGGGATTAGAAAATCTTTATGGCGAACAGTTAATCCGAATCATTCTCTATGGTTCCCAAGCCAGAGGCGATGCTAGACCGGACTCCGATATTGATATATTAATCCTTCTCAAACAACCCTTCAATTACTCCCAAGAAAGCGAGCGTATTTCTGTTTTGATTGCCGATATATGCTTAGAACATACCGTCGTGATTAGCTGTATGTTTGCCACACTTCAGAAGTACCAAGAGTATGAAAGCGGTTTCTTTCGCAATATCCGTCGCGAAGGAGTCCCAATATGAACCCAGAGCAACAAAGGTTACTTGATAAAGCTGATAGAACTTTGCAGGCTGCACGGGTTTTATGTGAGCAAGGCTTTTTTGATTCTGCCGCTTCCCGCGCTTATTATGTGATGTTTTACATAGTCACTGCATTTTTAGAGTCAGAGAAATTATCTTATTCTCGCCACTCCGCTGTCATCGCCGGTTTCGGTCAAAAATTTGCTCGTTCGGGCCGCGTTCCGGTGCAGTTCCATCGTTACCTAATAGATGCCCAAAAAACTCGATTAGAAGCTGACTATAACGCTGATATACAAATCTCACAAACAGACGCAGTGCAAACAATAGATCGGGCAGAAGAAATGCTCAACTTTGCTTTGGCAAATATTGATTCTATTCCTCCATCCTCTCCTTGATTGAGTAGATAGCCTGCTTTCCACTCCTGCACCCGCCAACTAAAGAAACCGGGTTTTTCAGCAGATTCAACACTGCGATTCAGTATTTTCGTAAAAAACCCGGTTTCTGGGCCTCCCTCTTTGAGTCCTATATATTAACTTTTATTATAAAAACTCCGATTTTGCGTAAAAATACCCCGCGAAATCCCAATACACAATAGAAGGCTTTCACCTTCGGAGCAAATTCACTCCCCAAAAACTATGACAGCCACAACTATGCCGATCGCCCCGATCGCCCCTTACAGCCACCGTCTAGCCACCGCAACCGACGCAAAGGATCTCGCCCCTCTCTGGCAAGCATTCGCTGCTGAACGCGAATCGATCGACCCCTCAATGCTAGTCAAACCTAACTTTGAATTTGAAAAATACGTCATCAATTAAATCAAAAAACCCCTTTCTTTCTGCTGGTTATTAGAACACAGCGACAGCATCATCGGTTGTCTATTTATCTACTATTACGACGAAGCCCCGCCTGCAAATCTCCCCGAATATTTGATTCAGCAACACCATGAGGCACTCAATCAAGTTTGTGTCTATCCTCAATCTGTTCTAAATACTGCAATTCGGTGGGAGTAAGAACCGTTGCTCTTTCTAACAAGTTCAGAATTTCGACTTCAAACGGATCTAGATTTCCTAATTTGTGAAGTCGGTCAGTGCGATCGCAAATTTCTTGAAGTCCGGGTTGATTTTCGAGCGGCCGGGCGGTGAGAGCTGAGTGTTTGAAGGTATGCAAATTCATGGCAAGAGTAGGGATGTGCCGCATCCACACGGTAGCCGTTTTCTCGCCCACTGACTGAATGCGCCCCAACCGACCGTTAACGTCCTGGCGATCGGGCGCGTACACTTCCACCAAGGAACCAATTTTGAGCGTCAGGTGGTGGGCGATCTTAGGTTCGCCTTCAGGTTTTACTTTTTTGTCGCGCCCCTGTAAAGTTTTGGCAACCTGAGCCGGATTGCTGCGAGTGTCGTTTGCCAAAGCGATGACCTGCTTCTTGGTCAGCCCAGCAGAGCGATTCAGTATTTTCCACTTCACTTCGTCCCCTCCAATAAAACTGAGAGCATCCACAGCTCGAGTAAATTGGGCATCCCGGTAAATCGTTCTGGGGGAAGCTTTGAACCGTTCTCCTAACTCTCGTGCTGTTTTGTCTGTCAAGCTGCCATTTTGACAGCTTGCGCCTTCTGGCATTGTTTTGTCTGTCAAGTGGTCATTTTGACAGCTTGCCTCATCTGGCATTGTTTTGTCTGTCAAGCTGCCATTTTGACAGCTTGCTCTATCTGGCGATATTTTGTCTGTCAAACTGTCAAAATGACAGTTTGCCGAACGCTTGCCCCCGTGAGATTCCTTGGTCAGCTCGTACCAGGTGCCGCGCAGGTAGCTAACGGATTCTGGCGTCAAGCTGCGCCGTCCCAGTTGGTTGGCGATCGTCCAGACCTTGACTGCATTTCGACTGTCAAAAGACATCTCTACAATTTTGTATGGTATGCCGTGCGCGGTACAGATGGCGAACCTGTTGTGGCCGTCGATGAGAAGCTTTTCCTCGACCCAGACTACTAACGGATCGCGGCATCCTTCCTCCAGAATGCTCGCTTGCAGGGCGGCTTTTTCGTCTTTACTCAGGGGAGGAATGAGAGATTGAAATTCGGGGTCGATTCGCAGTTGTTTCGCAGCACAAGAGGTACACCCTCCAATACCCCCCGGCAAAACAATTAACGCTTGCGGCTCCCGATCGTCTGCTTCTGATTGCATTTGACGCATTCCTGGCGAGTTTGTTGAATGCAAGGCTCGCCCGCGCTCGACCGCAACCGGAGTAGGGGAGTCAGCGCGGGCAGGAATTTTCTTGAACTATTCAACACTAACATAGTTATCGTCGAGAAGCCTCCAGAAAATGCGAAAATAGTAAAAAAAAGGAAATGCTATCGACGCTATGTCACCCAGGAAAGGAATTCACCCCCATCCCAACTCACTAGCCAACCTCAACCGCTCTGGGGGACAACCCCGCTATGAAGAACCCAAGAAGCAAAGAAATATTCAGGTAACATCGGTAGGATGGGAAGGAATTCGCGCGATCGCCATTGAACGCGGATTGAGTCTCAACGAGTTGATAGAACAGATTGGCCGGGGTCTGATTCCCCTTGACACTGGTGAAAAAAGTAACTAATTGCCAGATATGGAAAGGGAGGTTAGAGCAAAAAAACTTTCTATCAACTCGTTACTAAAAGTTTTATTGATAGTAACAACGGTGTTTTTATCGGTCAAAAAATGTTCCAACTTACGGTATTGTGCCCTGCCCATGTATCAGGAAAAAATATAATGGTTCAATCACCTCCAAAACTTATAACTGTTGATGAATTTATTACAAACTACGGCGACAGCGATTGTTACGAACTGATTGATGGTGAATTAACCGAAATGGAACCAACAGGGCCGCACGAACAAATATCCGGTTTTCTGGGACGAAAACTGAATGTAGAAATTGACCGCCTGGATCTACCCTACCTTATCCCCCCTCGCTGTCTTATCAAACTATTAGGAACAGCAACAGCCTTTCGCCCCGATGTGCTTGTATTAGACCAAACTCGACTAATTAATGAACCTTTGTGGCAACAAAAACCTGTAATTACATCAGGTTCCTCACTTAAACTGATTGCTGAAGTCGTTAGCACCAACTGGCAAAACGATTACGCTCGCAAAGTTGAAGATTACGCCATACTAGGAGTGCCTGAGTATTGGATTGTTGACTATTTGGGCATTGGTGGCAGAGAATATATTGGCAAACCCAAACAGCCGACAGTTATTATTTGTACGCTGCGAGAAGACGAGTATCAAAAACAGTTGTTTCAAAATGACGATCTGCTTATTTCATCAATCTTTCCCGACTTGCAATTAACCGCACAAAAAATCTTCGCGGCCGGCAGATATGCTGCTATGTAGCTTATAGAACCCATTTGACATCTTATGAGGTTTTGAATTAAGGTACTCCTCAGCATCTAAAATCTAATGCTAATGGCGTATTCCAGTGACCTGACTGATGCAGAATGGGAAATTTTTGAACCCTTATTGCAAAAGATACTACCAACTAAGAAGCAGACTCGACCGACCAACTGGACAAAGCGAGAGATCTTCAATGGAATTCTCTATCAACTGAAAAATGGGTGCAATTGGCAAGACTTACCCAAAGACCTCCCCCCTTATTCCACCGTCTATTGGCACTACAAACAGTGGCGAGCCGCTGGGGTATTCGAGGAACTGATGAGTGTCTTACATGGACAAGTGCGTGAACAGGTAAAAAAAAAACCGCACTGGACGACGTTGATCATCATTGACTCCCAAGCGGTGAAAAATACCTGCAATGCCAGTGTGGAGTCGAAAGGTTTTTGTTTCTACAAAGCCACCAACGGCATTAAAAGACATCTAGCTATTGATACCCTTGGGTTTCCCTTCTTTACGCACTGCACTCGCGCCAATCTCTCGGATGATGCCGGATTAATTGAGATGTTTACTCTCAACATCGACTACTTCAAGTCAAAACCTATCGATATTCCCAAGATTACCATCCTTCTAGATCACGGGTATCACCCAGAATATTTGACTCAGGAGTTAGAGCGGATTTACCCGGAGATCATGACCAAAATCCAGTTTCAACTTTCTCCGAAACTCTCAAAACAAGAGAAAGCAGCACAAGGAAAATGTGGATTTGTTCCGGCAGTAGCCAGATGGGTGATCGAGCGCTCCAACGCTTGGATGGAGCGTTGTAAAATTCTGGTTAAGAACTTTGAACGAACCCTAGCTGGTGCCACTGCCAAACTTAACCTCTGCTTCATCAGGCTAATGATTAAGAGGCTTGCAGTCCCTTCCTAAGATGTCAAATGGGTTCTATATCCAGGTAACGTCGGTAGGATGGAGAGAATTCGTGCGGTGCGATCGTCGCAATTGAACGGGGATTGAGTCTCAACGAGTTGATAGAACAGATGGGCAGGGGTCTGATTCCCTTTGGCAATGGTGAAAAAAGTAACTAATCGCCAGATATGGAAAGGGAGGTTAGATAAAAAAAACTTTCTATCAACTCGTTACCAGAAGTTTTTTTGAAAAAGAACACTAATTTAGTCGTTGATTCTTCGAGCATTTTAACTAGCTTTCAAAATTTGCTCAATTAGGGAGACAACTTGCTGCGGTCGATGCTCAAAGTGCTTCTTAATTTGAAATTTTAACGAATCTGCTGGCACATCTTTTTTGTTGAGTTTAAGGCGAATATGCTCACTTCGTGGGAGAGTGGAATTGAGCGCTCGAATAACGGTGCGGCATTGTCGAAGAGTGAGGCTATCGACTTGAATGAAGGGTAGATTAAATGTGTCGGTATCGAGTTGAATATTAGAAGCAAATTCGGCTTTAACTTGTAGCGAAAAGCTGAGGCGCTGTTCTTCTGTGGGTTCTGGAGTTGCTGCACCTTCGGCAACAGTAGGAAAGGAAGCAATTTTATTGAGAAGAGGCACAAAATCTGGGGCAAGTTCTGCTGAGAGTTTTTCAGAAGGATTCATCCGCTTCGATGCTAACAGCGTAGCGATATAGTGAACAATTAAGCCACCGTAACCAAAAAATACCACAGTTTCAATTGTGAGGGTGAGAAAATGCTGAATACGTTCGTACATAATTCTAATTTGCAAGTGGAACATCTCTCAAACGCGCTCGCGTTTAATATCAAAACCTTACTAAAGCCTTCTGAGAATGCGATCGTAAATATCGCAAAGGGAACTGGTGCGGTGGGTGGGCAAATAAAATCCTGCTTGGAGCAGGATTTTATCCCCTTTATCGGGGGTCGTCATTGATTACTTGACAAAATCATCAATCTCTTCATTATCGTCAGTTGCCTTTTTCTTATGAGAAGCTTTGACTGCCGATTCGATATAACGGAAGTGCAAGTCAATCACTGCTTGCTCAGATGAAAGCCAGTAAACGTTGCTCAAGATTTCTTCAAGCATCTCGTCAGCCGAGTAGCCTTCATATTGCTTGTTAAACCAAGTATTGAACGCTTCCCAGTCAAGAGCTTTACCTTTCTGCAACTGTCGTTGTTTGGCACGTCCCGTTAACTCGCGGGCAACGTGCAAAAACATCTCGAAGCGCTGTTCTTCAAGAGTTTCTGCAAATTGCTTTTGCATCGGAGTTGGAGCGGATTTGCGATTAGCCATGATTAACACTCCTTGTGTTTTTTTTCACAAGTAAAGCGACGGCAGTCTGCTAATTACAATTAATTCAAAAAAATTAGTGGGTGGGTGAGTGGGTAAAATTAAATTCACAATCAAGGTCAAAATTTCCTTGATTGTGAATTTGTTGGGTCTGCTTCCCAGAGCGTCCTGATTCGGACGGTGGCGACAATCATTACCCAGAAATGAAGGAGAAGGGGAAGGGGAAGGGGAAGGATAATTTTTTTAGTAATAACGCGATTTTACTAAAGTTTTTCTACCCTTCTCCCAAGTTTTTCTACCCTGTCCGTTCCTTCCCCTTCCCCCTCCCCCTCCCCTTATTAAATGAATCGCGATTCGTGGAAAAGGCCTCGATAGAGGCAAAAAAATGCTCTGCTTTTTCAGCAGAGCTTTCTAATCAAACTTTAGCAATTATTCGTCGTCTTCCTCAAATTCTTCCTCTTCGTCTAAACTAAAATCATCCTCCTCATCGTCATCATCCTCATCCTCATCGCCTTCGGAGTCTTCGTCATCCTCATCAATTTCATCGAGTATGTCATCAATTTCATCATCTTCATCATCGAGTTCGTCGTCCTCATCGAGTTCTTCAGTATCTTCTTCAGAGGATTTAGCTAACTCGTTGCGACGCTTTAAGCTTTGAGCATTGAACTCCATTAAATCGGCAATGGCAGCTTGCGGGTTGTCAGCAATTGTATCGTAAAGTTGGCTCATCGCTAAGGCAACAACTTCGACATCATACTTGAGTTCTTCGGGCCGGCCAACTAGCTTGGGAAACACAGTATTGTTCCACTCTTGCCAGTCGAACTTTTTACCATTGCCATTGCCGTTGCGCTTGTTCAACTGAGCTTGAATATCCAATCCCAGTTTTTCGCGAATTGCGTGGCCAACCTTTGTCGAAATACGGCTATCGCGACGCTGAATTGTCACACCGTACTTCTTATGAATTGTATTCCGAATCTGTTTGACTAGCTCGACAGCAAGTTGCTCAGGGCTGAGGTTAGATTGAGGTTTTAATTTTGCTCCATTGTTAATGCTAACTGTTTTACTGTTTTGCTTTTCAGGCGGTTGAGATTTGGCAGGCACTGGTGAATGAGAGCGAATGGGAGTGGCTGCGGTTTGCTTTTTACTTGTGACCATGATTGACAATTTAACTTGCATAACATCAATTTATTAGTGCCGTTAGGCACAATTACCCCCTCCACTTGAGGGGGAGAATTTCGCTCATTAGCAGGACGCTAAATTTTAATTATGTTAGTTAAAATTTAAGGTTAAACATCCTCAGTTTAGTTGTATAAAATCATGAATTTTTTCACTACTTGGTCTAATTTAAGAGTCCCTCAAACTCCAATATTTGCCCTCGAATATTACAGTGCAGATCGCCAAAAAATATTGTCATCATTTCATCAGTACGCCAGTGAGTGTTGTTTACCTGTTTATTATTGGAATCCTGGCTATGCAACTCTTCAACAGGTGCGGTGTTTGGATAAACATCTCCCGAATTTAGGTTGTCATTCAGATATGGCAAGCGTTTCAGATATTTCCGAGATGTATAGTGAATGCGTCTTATGCAAAACTGAGCTATCTGTCGAGAGTGATGTCCTGCAATTTCTGCTGGAAAATGACTGTCCCGGTATCTTTTTGTTAGAGGACATTTTGGAGTCAGACAGTACCGAACAGCCTCTTGTCCGCCGTTATTCTCAATTGGCTAACGCATTCTTTGAGCTGAAAGGGCGTTGGGCTGAGCAATATTGGGTACTGCTGGGCGAGTACATCCAACTGCCATCAAAGCTAAGTCCATTAATTCCTCTACTCAAATGTCCGTTACCCGATCGTTTTGAAGTCGAAGTTCTTGTAGATAATTTTTGCGATCGCAATTGTTCCCTTGATTTTGGCTCAGATGCGGTAGCTGCTAAAAAACGGCTGGCTGTTTCGAGTCTAGGGCTGCCAACTGCTGAAATTGAATTAGTGTTAGATCGATCGCTCTCTGTGACCGCTTCAGTTGTCCAAATCGCACAGTTGGTATTGGAGCATAAAATATCGCAACTTCGAGACCAGGGGTTGGAGTTCATTGCTTCTCCAGACGTGCCTCATGCTGGCGGTTTAGATTTATTAGATGCTTATTTGAGCGAAGTCGTAAAGCTGTCAGAAGCTGATGCCAAGAAATATCACCTCAGACCTCCCAAAGGAATGCTGCTGTGGGGGCCGCCGGGGACGGGCAAAAGTTTGAGTGCAAAGCTAGCTGCTAAGAAGCTAGGTTATGCGCTTTTAGCAGCAAGTTGGGGCAATATTCTAGGTTCCTCTAATCCCGATCGCGCTCTCAACAAAATGCTGGATACAGCAGATAATTTGGGCGGCTGCGTGTTGTTCTTTGACGATTTTGACAAGGGTTTTTCTGGCTGGGAATCAAATGCTGATGGCGGTGTAGCTAGGCGGCTGTCGCAGAAATTGCTCACATGGATGCAGGAGCATGAAAGCCCCGTGTTAATGTTAGCTACTGTTAACCGCTTAGAAATGCTGCCGGCTGAACTTATCCGCAGATTTGACGACGGCGGAATCTGGTTTGTGGATTTGCCACACAGCGGCGCTCGCTATGAGATTTTCAATTTGCACTTAGCTAAGTATTTCCCAGAGCAGTTTGGGGAAGGAAAAGAGAATCTTTGGAGCGACAGGCAGTGGTATTCATTACTATCTGATTATGCCGGAGCAACGAGTGCTGAAATTGCGATCGCAGTTAAACGCTGTGCCCAGCGAGCTTATTGTGAAGGGCGACCTGGTAAAATTGAATTGGCCGATCTGCGTTATCAGAGAACTCAGTTTGTTCTGTCGTCTGAGCGTTCTTCTGAAGATATCCAGGGCATTCGCAACAAAGCGTCCTTTGCTCGGCCTGCTTCTGGGAGGGATCAGTCTAAATTTGCGGCGGCAGAGCAAGAATTATTCGAGTATCGGCCACCTGCTTACGAGAAAAGTTGAGTGTACGATAAACAACAATAGCATGGCTTTGTTGGTGAGCCAAAAAGTTTTGACTGTTGATAGAATTAGCGCAAAAGTTTTATGGCACTTTCTATAGCAGGACTTACGCCCAGCCTCTGAATAAGCCTGAAATAGCGGGCAATCCCCCCGTTTGTGGTGGTGGCGTTGCGTCCAGGACTGTCTGGGAAATAATAACCCGTGCATTTGTTATTAACCTGATGCACGGATTATTGTATAAGTAATCTAAGACTTAACTTGGACGCGGTAGCCGCAATTTTCAAGGCATAGTTTTACTCAGGGTAAACGCCTAGGGGGGTGACGACCCGCCCCAAAGCCATAGTTAGTAAGGATTGAGCCAATTTGTGGTAAAAAAAGATAGGCAGCAGAGTTGTTACACGCTTGCCTATCCAAAAAAATAATGATACTAAGATTCTACCAGAGTCATTTACAAAAATACCTGACGCCATCTCAGTTTTTGGTGATGACAATTTTGCTATCCTTGATGCAATCAGAAAAACAAGTGAGATTAGAGAGGCTCTCCCGAGTATTTCCCTGTCTAATTACAGCCGAAAGTCGGCGACGTAAATTACAAAGGTTTTTAGATTTACCTCACTTAACGATTGAATTAATTTGGTTCCCATTAATTAGTTATTGGTTGACAACTTATTGCCGTGCTGGTACTCGCTTATCAATTGCAATAGATCGCAGCCAATGGGGCTGTATTAATTTGTTCATGGTTAGCTTAATCTGGGAGCGAAGAGCAATTCCATTATACTGGTCATTACTACCCAAATTGGGCAGCAGCAACTTCGAGTCACAAACGACAAATCTACAGCAAGTTTTACCATTATTTTCATCAGATAAAGTCATCGTTTTAGGAGACCGTGAATTTTGTTCGATTGACCTAGGAAACTGGCTGAAGCAAAAGGGTGTGTCTTTTTGCTTAAGACTGAAGAAGAATCATCTTAATCGAAACAGAGCATTTAGTTTGGCAGCGATTAGATGAATTAGGAATAGTGCCGGGAACCTCTTTATATTTTCAAGGTAAAAGAGTGAGAAAAACTCAGCCTGCTACTGGATTTGATGTTGCTTGTAAGTGGAAAAGAAACTATGGGGCATGGAAGCTTGATGAAGCGTGGTTTATTCTGACAGATTTAGGTTCATTGCAGGCAGCGATCGATGCTTATAAGCAACGGATGGGTATCGAAGAAATGTTCCCTTGATTGTAAAACAGGAGGCTACGATCTGGAAGGAACTAGCTTAAAAGGCAACCGACTGATTAACATAATTCTGCTGATGACACTCGCCTATAGTTTGGCAATATTTGAAGGTACTGAACTTCGGAAAAAGCAGGTAGGGAAATATGTATGTCGGCGTCAGGAACCTAAAAAAAGATATCGAAGACGGAGTACATTTGGTGTTGGATTAGATGGAGAAAAGTGGGTTAATTATCTCGAACAATATTCTTTGGAGGTGGAACAGTTAATGAAGTTATACCATTTTTTTAAAGATATGATAGACTTGTAAAAACCAAGGAGCAAATTAAAATGTCGGGTCGCCCTCAGATAAAAATTACCGAATCTGTAGAAACTTTGCACGGACTTCTCAAGCAACAAACCAGGATTTTAGCTTACAATAAAGTCCAAATGCTTTATTTATTTCAGTCAAAGCAAGTATTAACTGTACGGGAAGTATCAGCAATTTTAGGTAAAGGTGAGGCTACAATTCATCGCTGGCTCTTTCAATACAAACATGGCGGTCTGGAAAATTTGTTAAAAAATCGGCAGGTTTTTGGTCGCCCAAAAAAGTTCTCAGTTGAAATAGTGGCTTCCCTGCGACAAGAGTTGAGAGATCCTGAAGGATTTCAGAATTATCAAGAAGTTCATCTCTGGCTCTGGTTGATTAAAGGAATAACCAGTAGTTATCCGGCTGTATATTCTGTGACAAGAGGTGAGTTAAAAAGTAAATTAAAAATTCCTCGACCTCGCAGTATTTCCCAAAAAGCTACAGCAATCAATGACTTCAAAAATAGCCTGCATCAACAGATAAAAGCATTGCTAGAAAAAGCTTCGCCTCAAGTAAACAAATATAATAAAGTCAGCTTTTGGTGTAGTGATGAAACTCGGTTAGGACTCCACACACTTCGCCGTCGCAAGCTAACGCTTTCCGGTGTAAAACTCATCGGGCAGCATCAATGGAAATTTGAGAGTTTCTGGTTATATGGGGCAGTATGGATCGGTAGTGATAGAAGTTTTTTTTGGGAGTTTTCCCCCTTAGATCGAGTTTGTTTTGAAGCCTATTTACAACTATTATCAACGCAGTATCCCGATGAATTACATATCATTCAAGTTGATAATGCACGACTCGCATAATTTATGTTCATCCCACTTGCCAGACAATATTATTTTACTATTTCAGCCTCCAGCTTGTCCGGAAGTAAATCCCACAGAAAGAGTCTGGGAGTATCTCAAAGATTTTTTAGCTTGGTCAGTTTTTAGTAGTCTTGATGAACTCCGCATGAAAGTTCAGGAAATTTTAGCATCTTTCACCGATCGTGTTATCGGTTTTCTCACGGGATGGTCTTGGATTTTACATTCTTTATCTCTATCACATCTTTAAAAAAATGGTATTAGCTCTCGACTCCAATACTCGTGAAATTGTCGGTGTTTATATTGGGGCAAGGGACGAAGCGGCAGCCCGTCAATTATGGAATTCCTTACCTCCGGTTTACCGGCAGTGTGCGGTTGCTCACACAGATTTCTGGGCAGCCATGGAGCAGTGCTACCGAAAAAGCGTCATCAACCTGTGGGTAAAGAAACGGGTAAGACCAGTTATATTGAACGATTCAACAACACCTTACAAAGAGCGAGTTTCTCGCTTAGTACGCAAAACCTTGTCGTTTTCTTGCGTCATTAGACAACCATATCGGTGCAATCTGGTATTTCATCCATCATTATAATGCATCATTACTTGTTTAGCACTACCCAATAGTTAAATGTATCATTAGCTGTATACTCACTTACTCCAAACTGAATGCCCAGAAGTTGAAATGTTGTCATATGCCTCAGATAAACCAAGGTTGAAATTATTTGTTCGGGAATAGATAGTTTGGGTTTTCGACCTCCTCCACCCGCAATAATTCTCACTTTTTTTGATTCTAGTAAAGCTTGTTTTTCATGATGTAATCGTTCGGCATTTTGGAGCAATTGTTGTAACTGTTCATATTCCAGACCAATTAATCGCTGTGTTTCTTTATGATTCTCTTCAATATGATTCAGGATGTCGCTCATGTTTCTATCTCAAAAAAGCTTTACGCTCTTCTTGTACCACAAAATGTTACTATTTTGGAGATGTCTATCGAGTGAGGTGGATGTCCGAGAATTGGTGCACAAAGCGATCGCAATCTACGGCAAACTGGATTGTGCCTTTAACAATGCTGGCATCGATCTTGTTGTGACACCGTTGCATGAACAATCGATCGAGGATTTTGACAAGATCCTGTCGGTCAATGCACGATGGCTATTCTTGTGTATGAAATACGAAATTCAGCAGATGCTAACCCAAGGCGTAGGCGCGATCGTGAACAATTCGTCCACCAATGGTCTTGTTGCGCTGCCAGGAATCTCTCCCTACGTTGCCAGCAAACACGCGGTGATGGGGCTCACACGCACTGCCGCACTTGACTATGCCAAACAGGGCATTCAGATTAATGCTGTTAATCCCGGTTCCATTGCGACTGATCTAATGGCTCGTAGCGCTGACCAGATAGGCATAACGTTCGATGATCTTGGGTCTATGGTTCCGATCGGTCGGATCGGTCAGGCAACGGAAATTGCTCAAGCGGTTGTGTTTCTTTGCTCTGATGCTGCCAGCTATATCACGGGACAACCCTTAGTGATCGATGGTGGATATACAGCAAGTTGATTGAAACAGTTCTATCTAGAACATGAAACTATAGCCCTCTACACACAAGGATATTGCGATGCGTAGACTCGTGAGTTCACCAGATGCCGTTGGCAACCTCACCTTTCAAGACACTGAAGTTCCTACTCCGAAGGCTAACGAGTGCTTGATTCGCGTCAAGGCATTTTCGATGAATCGGGGCGAACTCAAGCGATCGCAAAACGATCCACTGGGCACTCCAATTGGCTGGGATGTCGTTGGCGTTGTTGAACAAACAGCACAGGACGGCAGTGGTCCACCCACAGGGACAAAAATTGTTGCCCTCTCTATCCGCTCGGAGGGCTGGGCAGAATATGTAGCAATTTCCACTCGCTTTCTAGCTATCATTCCCCAGGGCATATCACATACCGATGCCGCTACACTGCCCGTCGCAGGGTTAACAGCACTGTATGCAGTGGAAAAGGGATCTCGTTTACTAGGAAGTCGGGTGCTGATCACAGAGGCAACAGGGGGAGTGGGACTCTTCGCCATGCAGCTTGCTCGGATGATGGGAGCCAGCGTCGTTGCCCAAATTCGTCAGTCAGCGCAAGAAGCATTTGTGCGAGATTACGGCGCAGATGAAGTGGTGGTGACCGAAACCGGGCAAGAAGCCGAGCAGTTCGCGCCTTATCGACTGATTGTCGATGGAGTAGGAGGTGAATTGGTCGGGAAGCTAACTGCGTTTTTGGCTCAAGGAGGCACCTGCGTTTGTTATGGCAGTAGCAGCGGCAACGAGATGAAGCTGTCCCTGGCAGACTTCTATTCCGAGAATGGAGGACAGCGCACGCTTTACGGGTTCACGCTGTACACCGAAGTAGAGCTGGAAAGTGCTAGTTCTGGGCTGGCTCGTCTGCTGAGTTTAGTTGAGCAGGGGCGGCTCAAAACGCATATTGATCGAGCAGTTTCGTGGCGTGAAGCAGACGTAACGTCGGCTGATTTGATCTGGCGCAGATTTTCAGGTAAGGCTGTGCTGCATGTGGACTAATTGTTGTTCATCGGCTGAGTCATGTCAGCCACCTAGGAATAGATTATCGCTGAGCTTTATTTACAAAGAATGAAACAATTTACCTTGTTTACTTTCCTGTATCTGGCGCTGGGAGTTTGTCTAACAGCGATCACGCTTGGATACCCAAACCTGTATTCGGGTCTTCAAACAAGCTTGTTCGTCAGTGCAGGAGCCTCCTACATTGCTTGTCTCCTCAGCACCTTCCCATTCTGGCGCGAGACGACGATCCGCCTCTATCGCGGACGGAATTCAGAGGTCATTCTACCCTGGTTGGTGATTGGAGTGAACATTGTTTGGATGATCTGGGAAGTTCAGAGTCAGAACTGGACGATGGAAGCCATTTTACAAGCGTTTTCGCGGCTAATAGTTGTCTTACTTTTTGCAGAAATCATTGTGATTACCTGGCAAGTGAATTCTGAACATTAGGGTCTAAATCGGATGATGCCGAAACAAACTCGTTTCAGCAACGCTAGATAGAGCAAATATACTACACAAGGAACGCCATGAATAAGCCCGAGTTTTTTGTCACCCCCGGGTATGGGGAATACATGTTGAATGAATTGCATTACTCCCAAGCGGTAAAAATTGGCAATCGAGTGGAGACATCAGGTCAAGGTGGCTGGGATGACAATCTGCAAATTCCCGAACCGCTTGCGGATGAGATTGCCCAGGCGTTTCGGAATGTAGAGCGAACCTTGGCAACTGCTGGTGCGGATTGGGAGGATGTTGTCCACGTCAATTCTTACCATGTTGGCGGGTTTCCCCCAGAAGTTAACGATGTGATGGTCAGGCTATTTCGCCATTACATGCCCAACCATGCCCCAATTTGGACACAGGTAGGAGTCGCGGCTCTTGGGCTGCCAACGATGCGGATTGAAATCCGTGTTACTGCAATTGTTCCGTGAATTTTGCACAAGCGGCAACGGGGTGATTCGGCGGCTAAGAAGGACGCACCGATCGGGAAACCGCTCTCGCTCCGTTAAAGCATCTACTTGAACAGAGGAGAAATTCAGATGTCAGACAAAAATAAAGCAATCTTAGAAGCGGCAAACGCGGCGATCGCTCAAGGCAACTATGAAGAATTTTTGTCGTTCTGCACCGACGACACGCAATGGACAGTGGTAGGCGACAAGACCCTTCAAGGGAAGGAAGCCGTTCGCCAATGGATGGCAACGGAGTATGTGGAACCGCCTTTGAATATCGTTGCGAACTTGATCGCTGAGGGGGATTTCGTCACGGCTCTCGGCGACCTCACAATCAAGGACGAAGAGGGGAAGACGGCTCATTACTCGTACTGCGATGTCTGGTGCTTTCGCGGCGGCAAGATGGTCGAATTAAAGGCTTTCGTGATCAAAACCAAGGTCAAGGATGAAAGCAGCAACGCGGCATAAAAGGAATCGATTATCATGAAAATTTTTTCTCATCACCTGCGAGAACGAAACTTGAAACCCACATTCCCCACCCTCAACTGGCATACACAGTTGGGGTGCTAATGGAGAGTAGATCGGTTTGTTAAACTTGAGTATAAATACTCAGAAAGCCGTGTCACGATCGCGGATGCGGGTCAATTCTGAAAAATACAGCCGACGGAAGTGCTTCCAGAAAGATCAGGGAGATTAAGTGCGCCCGACAACAACCAACCTGTGTCGCTCGAAAGCTTGGTAAAACGATTCAGGATGAAAATGTGTGATTGTGTAAATTAACAACAAAAATCAATTATTCCCTGTGCAATACTGCGGATAAAAATAGTCTATCTAAACTCAGGTAGCAAACAATTCGATCGAGCGAGAGAAACCCGTGCATCAAGCAACTGAGATCGCCGTCTCTAACCTCGACCATCTTGGTCTAATAGCAGGTCTAGTTGATGAAATAGAAATTGTCCAAAAAATCAACGAGTTAGTAGGGGAACAACCAGGTGAGATTGTCAGTCCGGGTCAGGCAGTCAAAGCGATGATTATCAATGGGTTAGGGCACGTTGGGGCTCCATTATACTTATTCCCCAAATTTTTTGAAGGCAAAGCAATCGAACATTTAATGGGTGAAGGTATTCAAGCATTACACCTTAACGAATACCGTTTAGGTAGAGTATTAGACAAGCTATATTTGGTAGGAAGCAGCCAAATATTTACAAGTATCGCATTAGCCGCAGCTCAAAAATTTGAGATCGATACAGAGACATCCCTTTTAGATTCAAGTTCCTTTCACCTGCATGGCAAATACGAATCAGAGCTAGCATCTGTATCTGTTATCGAGTCAGAAACGGCACTCGATCACGGAGATGGCGAGTCCACTAAACCTCTGTCATCGACCGTACCAATTAAGATTACCTACGGCTACTCCCGCGACCACAGGCCCGACTTAAAACAATTCATTTTAGATTTAATTTGTAGTAGCGATGGAGATGTACCACTATTTTTACGGGTGGGTTCGGGAAATGAATCAGATCGTGCCGTATTCACATCAATTTGTCAGGAGTTTAAACAACAGTTAAATCTGGACAGTTTAATGGTTGCAGATAGTGCATTATATTCAGCCCCCAATTTATCCATGTTAACCAATTTAAGATGGTTAACTCGCGTACCGTTGAGCCTAAAACAATCGCAGCAACTGGTATCTCAGTTAAATGAAGCAGAATTTACCTCCAGTTCCGTGAGTGGATATAGTTGGTCAAAACACAAAAGTAATTATGGTGGAATTGAACAAAGATGGTTAGTAGTAGAGAGCCGCTTGCGACGCGAGTCAGACCGACAAAAACTCAAAAAAAAACTCAAAAAAGCCAAAGCTGAAGCTCAGAATAAACTGCAAGAACTCTCAAAAATTGAATTTGCTTGTGCCGCAGATGCTGCCGCAGCAGCTCATCGCTTATCCAAACAACTAAAATTTTACAAGATCACCCAAGTTAGTAGCAAAGAAATTACAGCACAAACTGATACTAATGCGAAAAATGCTCGCGAGAAATCCAGCTCGAAACTGAGATTTAAAGTTCAAGGAAAACTGGAACCAGATACAGGTGCGCTCGCCCAAGAAACCAAAGCCTGTGGCAGGTTTATTCTCGCCACTAACGTGCTGGACGCTAAGCAATTAGAGCCTGACGATATGATTGTGAAATATAAGGAACAGCAGTCAGCGGAAAGAGGGTTTGGATTCTTGAAAGATCCGCTATTTTTTACGGACAGTGTATTTCTCAAGTCGCCGGAAAGAATCGAAGCTTTGGCATTGGTAATGGGTTTGTGTTTGTTGGTCTATACTTTAGGTCAAAGGTTACTGCGTCACAATTTGCAACGCACTAATTCCAATTAAAAAATCAGTTAGGTAAACAAACTAATTGACCGACGCTCCGTTGGATTTGTCAGATTTTTCAATCGATTCATCTTGTGAGCCTGCAAGGGATTCAACAAATTTCTAATTTAACAGCCGAGCGAATGGTTATATTAAACTTGCTGCCGCTCTCCTGTAAGTCTTATTATTTATTACTCTGAAATCAAGAAGTTTGCTAATTGGAGCCAAACTGACTGAAACGTCAGAAATATTTGATTCAGTAGTGATGTATAATTGTCAGGCTGCTGAAGATATCTGCTGTCCCTTAATAGTTAATTATGACGGATGAAGGTGTTGTTAGAGATGAAGAATCTAGGACTGATGCCCGAAAGCAGTTAATTTTCAACAAGCCCCAACAGATCGATGCGATTGTGACCAAAAATGAGCGGGTATTTTTGACTATTATCTCGTCCTAGAGACTCTCCATTAGCACCCCAACTGTGTGTGTGCCAGTTGAGGGTGCGGAATGTGAGTTTTAAGTATTTATACTGTATCGAGCTGTTCGCGCTAGACCATCCCACGGAATTTACTGCCCGCCTGCACCCCATGTGACAGTTGGGGTGCGGAATGTGGGTTGTTTACGGGTGGGAGGTTAGGGGAGGAATCGTGCTGCGACTGTTAGGAGAGTGGTGAGGAAGTGGAATTTTCACAGCAATGGCTGCGGTGAGGTTTCTCTCTACTCCCCACTCCCCAATCTTTCCCCGTTAATCTCTTAGCCTCCCCAACTTTCCATCACCTTAATTTCTACCTCGCAAGGAATCGGAGATAGAAATTTATTCCCGGCTCTCACCATACATTTTTCAAGCCTTGCTTTAACGGGCTTTACTTCTTCAAGAGGACACTCTATTAAAATTTCATCGTGAACGACACAAATCAGTTTAGCACCAGTGCGGCTCAGAGGCATAAAAAGTAGAGCAAGAGCGAGTTTAGTAATGTCAGCGCTCATTCCTTGAATTGGGTTATTTAGCATCTCATTAAGCAACGGTTTAGTATCTTTTGACCATAATCTCCTTCTGCCTAAGACAGTCCGACTCTCTCGAATACCTCGGCTCCAGGCGCTCCGAACTTTGCCGTGAAATTGTTTGATACCTGTATAGGATTCAAAGAACTTCTTACGAAAGTGTGAAGCTTGTTGCAGCGTTAAAGTGACTCCATGCTCTGCTTGAGCCATATTCTTAAATTTCTGTGTTCCCATGCCATAAATTAAACCGAAGTTAATAATTTTACCGAGCTGTCTGTCTTCGACAGTAATTTCAGATAAAGGTTTTGCGAGCACCAAGGAAGCGGTCAGAGAGTGCAAATCTTCCCCTTTGGAGTAAGCTTTCACCATTCTGCGATCGCCCGAAACCTTCGCCATGATCCGCAGTTCAATCTGGCTGTAATCGGCTTTGAGCAGGACGTAACCGGGTGCAGCTTTAAAACACTGTCGGGTTTCCTTATCTCTGGGGATATTCGTTAAATTTGGTTCTCGACAACTAAACCGTCCCGATCTAGCACCAATCTGAAACCAATTGGGATGAATGCGCCCTGTAATCGGGTGAATGCGTTCAGGTAAAACCAAAGCAAAAGTATCGATACGAGCCGATAAACTGCGGTATTCTAACAGTGCTTGAATAACGGGATACTCGCCTTGCAAAGGAATTAAATGTTGAGAGCTAGTGGAAGTAACAGGAATACCTTTCTCTTGCAAAGCGGCTAAGACTTGCTTGGGAGAGCGAGGATTAATTGTATCCGTAAATTCTGGCAGCAGAGAGATTTGTTGGTGAGGGTTAGGTCGATGGAGTTGCGAATTAATTTGTTTTAAAAAAGAGTCGCGTTGATGACAGAGCTTCACTCCCAAAACTCTCCACTGTTCTCTATCTAAAAGCATTCCGTTGAGTTCCATAGAAGCCACCGCAGGCAGACAAGCAAACTCTAGTAAAGCAGTTTTCCAAAGCTTAGAAGCTTTCAGTTTTTGTTGCAGAGCAGCAGCCAGCGGGAGTAAGATTGCAGCATCGGTAGCAGCATATTGGAGTTGAGCGAGTGTTAAGTTTCCCGACCAATCGCTAACTTGCTGCGTTTTGTCTAGCTTTACTTTCAACAAATTCTCAGTGACAGCATCTAGGGACAAATGGCGTTTGAGTCCAGCCGTCAGCACTCGGTAAGCCAAATAGGTATCGAAAAAGGGTTTGGATGGTTCCAGTCCGGCAAAAGCGAGCATTTGCCATTCAAATTTGAGGTTGTGACCTACCTTCAGTGCAGGACTCGCTAAGAGCAAGCGTAATGGTTCGAGGGAACTCGGTTCAATGGCCCATAAATCTACAATGATTACTGGATGGTCAGGAATGGCAAGTTGTAACAATCTAATTTTGGCTTTGTAGGGGTCAAGCCCTGTTGTTTCGCAGTCTATACCGATGATTTTTGCTTGTTGGAATGGTTGAAGGGCTGTTTCAAGATTGAAAGCAGTATCGATCAGTTGATAAGGAGTTTTAAGTGTAACTTGCAAATGAGCTATTTTAAGTTTGTCTGGACTCAAAACAGTTGGGATAGCGGTTGATTGTTTCTGCTCTTTTAGTGGATTAGGTTTCATAATTAATTCCGTTTATAAAAAAGTGAAAGAATAGCGTTGTGTCAATAATGCACAAAATTTAACTATTTTTAAGGAATTTTCGACATTAGGTAGCTTGAGGATGATGGGTTTTATTTGGGAAGTATACGAGTTATAAGTCTGTTTTTTGTAAATCAATTTAAGTCCTGAACTTTAGGAATAAGGTAAGAGACATAAAGGATGGCGGTTGGTCTAAAAAAACCAGCCAACCCTGGTTTTGATTGAAAATAGTTGCCAATTTTAGAGCTGGCAACAGTTGTTTTGACTATCCCAAGTGCGGCCTAAAAGGTCGTAGCCTGGTTTGCCATCTGGAATCTTTTTACAAACGGCTGCGTTAGCGTCTGTACGATTAGCTTTTGAAAAAGATTTTTAGAGGGAGGTGAGTTGGAAAATATTGCTTGAATTGAAATTTAAAAATTATGACATATAATGTAGTTGTCACAATAATTAGGTTTGGCAATTGAATCGCCCTATCCAGCTTCTTCGAGTTCGAGATCGACAGGTAGTTAATGCTATCCTGACATCCGTTACTGAGAAGCATTTAGAAGATGCGACAACCCTGTGGCAACCAACGCTTCGAGGGAGTGGAGAAGAAGATGAATACTGGAATTGGGTTAGTAAAAGCTATAGAACTCAGTTTTTACCAGGAGATGAACTATATGCCATTGAGTGTGATGGCATAACTCAGGGTTTAATGACTATCGATATTTTAAAAAAACGCTGCTATATTGAGTCTCAATTGAGACGAAGATTAGTGTACGTCAAAGCCTTAGCAACGGCTCCCTGGAATCGACCAGCTATTAGCAATCCTCCCACTTATAAAGGAGTAGGTGGAACTCTAATAGATTTTGCGATCGCTCGTAGTGAGGAACTAGGATACCAAGGAAGGATAGGCTTCCACGCACTGCCTGGTGCGCTAGTATTTTATAGAAAGTTGAAAGTGGGGCTGCTAGACTGCGGTCCAGATCCTGAAGAACCCGACAATCTTAATTACTTTGAAACATTAAGGAAAGACAAATGAGTAACTCAATTCCCTCCCAGCCCCAATCCACAATAGATGATACAACCAGTTATCCGCGCTTGATGGAACTGATAGAAGCAGAAGATGCAGCTAATGGAGAAGTTGGCTGCGGTCGGAATTTGGGTAATAAACCTTCACTTTATCTAAAAACCTGCGGTATCAATATCTCTGATGAAAAGCTAAGAAATTTGTTAAGGGAGTATTTAGGTCATTTATTGATGGAGCTAGATTTTGACTCAATCATCAACCAGGTGAGTCATTTCGTAGAGTCATTAGTCGTGCAGGAACACACTCAATTAGAGCAGACAAGACCAGCATTAATACTCTTAGAATCAGTTTTTGAGCAAATTCCTGCGAAAGAACTCAAACAATGTATTGAGTCAGAATTGGGGGAGTTTTGTTCGGAAACTGCGATCGAGCAAATTGTTCAGTACACTGGTCAAGTGATTCACTATTCAATTCTCCAACCTCGACATAAGTGGCCCAAACCTATTTGGGTACTAAGTGCTCTTGAGAAGGTGTATATTGCTCAGGCATCTAGTTTAGATGCAGCAATTGCCCAAGTTAAAGCACAATATCCCGACGAAAGCGGAGAGCTGCAAGTAATAAAAGTCGGAGGTGTTCTCGCACCAAACCAAGTGATTTGCTTGGACTTAATGAACAAATTTTAAATAAAAAATGGGGAAGGAATTTGGTAGCTTTAAACGTACCCCAACCTGCGTCATATCCCCTCTCTTAAGCATGGGTATTCTTTAGCTTTTAGTTCCTACTCTCTCTTAAAAGACATTTTTACAGGTTTCATAGCATTGCCCAGTGCTGAGAGCCGTTAGGTAACTTTCATAGAGCTGCCCCCTCCACATGGAGGGGGTAATTTTTACTGAACAAAATCGCTCATAGGAATGAAGTTGCAGGAACTCGATGCGATTTAAATTGGAATTGTTCACCACATGAACTCATAAAAACCATGCATAATTCATCGATTGAACCTAATTCTGGCTATAACAACTCCGGTTACGAATCGGAACCCGATTTGACTGTCGGTTACTCGTCATCTAAAGAAGTTCGTCAAGGTAATTTTGACGACGCTTACCAAGAAAATGTGTATGACTTGTCAAACTTAGCAGATACTCCTTGGACAGATTCAACAGTCCGCCCGAATCCACAGCTTGAGCTGGAGCTTGATTAAAGAAAAAAGCGAAGATGGAGAAATGCAGTCCAGGACGCATCAACCTAAAAAACCCAGTTTCTCGTTCTCATGTTCAACCTAAAATGACGGAATTACATAGGAAGACCGGGTTTTTGGGTAATTCCTAAAATGGAGAGGGAGAGAGGTAGAGGAAGAGAGGGAGAGAGGGGAGAGGGGGAGAGGGAGATTTAGCTGATGGGTAATTTCTGCAATACTGCTCTATTTTTCGTAATGTTTTAAAAACAGTTGAAAGTTTTTCCAAATTAGAAAGAATAGAGCAGTTTTTTTTGCCTAATTTTAGTTAACATCAAGAGGATTCCCATGAACAGTCCAAAGCAGTTAAAAAAAATAAGCCAGGTAGGCTCGGCTTTAATAGCTGCCAGTACACTCTGCCTAATTTGTGCTTTCATCTGCATTACTTTCTTAAGCTTTCCATCAATTGCTAGCGCTAGTTCCTTACCTACTAAAATTTGGGAAAAAGAACAATCTAGAGTTTTGCTGCCAGATTGGAGCCAGATTACCTTTAGTTCCCTGCCCGCCGTTGCTAGTTCTGGAAGTTCTGGCGATCGAAGCTGGCAAGCCGGCACTTCTGTTGACAACATCTTAAAATTGGGGGAAATTAACGATGTAAAACCTGAAATTCTATCTTTGCAAGCAATTGAACAATTGGCACTAGGGGATATCAATTTAGAGAATATCAGCTTGTCCGCATTTCCCTTAGCTGGTAAGCAAACTGTCGGTCACTTGGCTGAAATTGTTCCGAATCTGGGTCAATTTCAATTGAGCGATGTTCCTCCAATTGCTTCTTTATCTTCTCAAATAGCCGGAGTGAATCCTAACATCAACCAATTATCAATTGGTCAAGCTGTAAAACAAGTACCGCAACTAGCGCAGGCAAAACTTAACCAAATTAACCTATCTGAGTTTGCGATCGCCCAAATTCCCAATCTTAATAGCGTAAATTTAGAACAGTTCTCTGGCTGGTCAGAGGAACTCATCAGCAATATTCCGCTCCTGAGTCAAGTCCCCCTTTCTAATTTTCCTGTTCCTATTGCGTCTATTGGCAGCACAATCATGCGAATTGACACGATTTACAGTCGGTACGAGAGCAAGCGCAATAACACAATTTCCGGTTCAGATGTAGAAGGATTTGCGGTAGCCTGCGAGAAAGATTGCGCTTATATCGAACTCGACGACATGGAAAACGCCGGTCGCCGCGCCACAGGGCCGCTAGAAGGCAAGCAGTGGATTAGCGGCAAATACCAGGAAGTGCGAGGCGGTTCTGGCTGTTTGACCGGTTGGGAACCGACGGGCAGGCATCCTTTTGGGGAAATGTTTAAAGTAGTGGTAATGGAACCGTCAGAAACCAGCGATACTGTTGACACGGCTCTGTACTTCAGGTTTAGTTTGCCCTGCGGCAAATCGCCTTACATTATTGGCCCGGTTCCGTTTCTCAGTTACAGCGTTAATTCGCCTATGTTTGTCGGTCGATTGGAGGGCGGTTCTTCTAACAGTATTTCTCGCTCAAAAGGCGTAGCATCTGAAACAAAACCTTCAAAGCCGCTGAGTTCAAATCACGCTAAAGAAAACCCTTTACCAACTCAGCCTCTACCTGAATCCAAGCGAGAGTGCGCGCGCCCAGCGACTTACGTGAGCGGTGTGGATGTGGCTTCATTAGGGGAGGCGTTAGCAAAGCTTTCCGAAGGAATCGCCAATTTGGAAAATGCAGCCAGTGGCGATTACGAAGCTATTGGCGAGATGGTTTGTACTGAAGGATCTCGCAACTGCGGGCGGGCGATCGGTCGTTATCAGTTGATGAGTTACCGGGAAGAGGTGCAGCGTGCTGTCAGCTCAATTCCAGGGGGGGCTAACTTTATCCTGAACGTCAACAAAGGCCAAAAACCTACAAGAGAGGAACTCTTCCAATATTTTCCTCCTGCTGTTCAGGATAAAGTCTGGCAAAATTCTCTCGCTGAGAACTTAGTCAGCAGCCAACAGGAAATTGACCCTAAAACTGGGCAGGTGTTCAAGGGCGATCGCTTAATTGAGCGAGTAGCACAGAAACACTTTGGGGGTTCTGGCAGTAAAATTGATGCCAGCTATTCCAACATTTTAGGTGGCTACTCTCTCAAACAGTACGGGGCAAAAGTTCGAGAGCTTTATAACCACAATACCAGCGACAATTGCCAAGCTAATTCTGGTGACAGCAAGGGCATCAGCAACTCGGTCGGCTCCGGCATTACTTTAAATGCTAGTTGGAGTATTAAGGTTGCGCTGTTCATTAGCTCTTTTTTGATGGGAATGTGGTTTTTAATTCGACTTTTTTACAAGCGAAAGCAGCAACTTTTTATGATTCTAATCGGTTTGGGGGTAGCAATTAGTTTTGGCACGGCTGCGCTCTCCCATTGAACCAGGGGAAAGAGGAGGTGGAAAAGCAAGTTATTAACAACTCTAACAACCTTCTCCGCAACCAGGACGTTTTTAATTGCTGAAACCAATGATTTTATAGCACTGATATCAATTCCGGTTGTATAGGAATGATTGGGAGCATCTCATATTGGTAAAAACACTTCTTCTTCCTCCTTCCTTCTGACTCTTTCCTCCTGACTCCTGGCTCCTGGCTCCTAACTCCAATTTTGGGCTGGGCTGCTTTCATTGAGATGCTCCAGAATGATTAAACCACAGAGGGCACAGAGGACACAGAGAAAGAGAAGAGAGAGATAATAATTCCGGTGTCAACTGATTAGATATGACTTCTAAGCTGTTCAGGATATAAATTGTATAGTCGTTTTGTATTCCCCGAAGTCAGTCATAAAAATTGACTGTAAGATTTAGACATACAACAGCTTAGTTCAGCAAAACAATCTCTCTTTTATTGTCTTTTTATTCGGCTTTAGTGTCCTGTTTTTTCTTGTATTTTGTAGGAGTGGAGTAACAAATGGTTAAACAAAATAGAGTTAAGCAACAAACAGCAGGCACCCAAAAGATTGTCAACCCCCCGGTTTGGTTAAATCAACTTGGTTACTGGTTTCGCATTGGTTTGACAGTTTTTACCGCCCTGTCGCTATTATTGGGGACAGTTGCTTGCACGAATTCTAGTTCAGCAACAACCGCACCAGCTTCTTGGCAACAAGCTTTGCGAGTCACTCCAAAAGAAACTTTAACCCTTATCGTAAAGGAACACAGCAGCCTTCCAGAACTCAAAGTAGCGGCTGGGCAAAGTGCAGCGGCAGAAGCGATTAAGAGAATGCGAGTGTGGCAAGTTAATGGCTCGGTAGGACGGCTGAACCTTTATGATTTCAATAATTCCGCTCTGTGCGGTACAAAAGGCTGCCTTTATGTTGGCTACTTAATTCCTAATGATTCAAGTCAAATGCCAACAGAAGTATTTGCAGCTTATCTCGACCCCCATAAACCGCCGAAAACTCCTTTGTTTAAGGCTGACAGTTCCTCGCACGAGGGTTTGCCTTGTCTAGGAGTGAATCAGCTTTCCAAAGAAGGCCGCCGCCAGCTTCAATTTTGCTACGACGGCCTTACCTATCAACTTGCTGACAGCCAGCTTTTCAAAGAGGGTTAGTGTTTAGTAGTGGGCGAGTTCATCGAAGTCAAAATCTTCTTCTGGATCAACCTCAACTTCAACCTCAGCCACCTCGGAAAATTCATCTAACTCCTCTAATTCTGAGTCTGTTCCTCCTTCAACTTGTGCAATTTTGCGAGGGGGCGACAATTTACCTCGACCTTTGCGGTTAGTTACGCTTCCTGGCAACGCCTGGACTTCAGGTTCCGCACCAGCAGCTATAGCTGGCAATTGGGCATCGCTAGCGTCAATGAAGCCAGCAATGCTATTGTGCAGTCCCCAAATCAATTTTTTTTGTGGTTTTTGACCGAGAAATAACTTGTGAAAATTAGCATCAGTTGGCTGAGTAATGCTGTGAGTTTTGCAGCAAAAGGATTTATTTTTGCCTTCCCCTTCTTTGAGAGATCTAAACTCGACATTCAACACTCCCAAAGAGCGCCACTTGTCATTTTTACCGCTGTAATCTCTCCCAAAGTAATCAGCAAATGCCCGTTCCAAATTGCGGTAAAATTCTTCTCTAGCGCTCTTAAAGCTCCAGAGGGCTACATTCTTGAAGCGGACGACAATCGGTACCTGATGCAGGGGTTGGTTTTTGGGATTTAGAAAGATGAGAGCGTGTTCGGAACACACTTCCTGCGTCTTTTTATCGAGGGAATCGCGATATTCGTCGTAAAGCCCAATAAAAGTACCTGCTAATTCTCCATTTTCTTCAATATCTTTGTAGCGGATGTACTCAGGCACAAAAGCTAATACCAACATTCTCGCTTTTTGGAGCAGTAAGCCTGTCACTTCTTCGCTTAGTTCGACCGTGGTCAATTCCTCAACATTAGGCATTACGTGCCATTCCGCTTTGACAAGCTGGTCGTTCGGGAGCAAAATACCTGCTGGGTTATCGTTAATCACGATTCCATAGGGCAAAGAGGGCTTGCGAGTTTGGTTGTATTCACTGTTGAATAGCTCCGGATCTATCTCGTAATAATCAGCACTCTTGTTCTTTTGCGTGTTGGACTTTCCACTAGAATTCTGTACTGTCTTACTGGGAGATTTCGCGTTATTGCTTCTTACCATTGTTTACCTATTTTTGTCATTGTCTCCCCCTTAAGGCGATAGCCGCTATCTGAAACATTTAGTTTTTTTAAGAGCTAAAAAAAAATGAACAATTTGCAATTTTTGCCTAAAATTAACAAAGCTACCTTGGTACCAATGGCAGTTCAACCTCCTAAACGTTCGTTAACTAGCATAGATTTTGGGGGGTTGTTGGGTCAGTTTATGAAGCCAGAGGGACTGGCAATGTTAGGGCTAATGGCAGGCTTACTTATTGTTTCCAAATTAGTTGGAAACGGAAAGGGTAAAATTACCTCCGGGCGGCTCTGCGGGACGGCTGAAAAATTGGCAGCCACAGGCTCTGCCCTCAAGCAAATGAAAGAAAAAAAACGGCAGCCCGTTACTTTGTGGAGCGGTACGCCGAGTTATTGGTTTAAAGGTTGTCAGGGATTGAGTGCTCGATTGCAAACGCTGCTAGGTGCAAATCCGACGGTTTGGTTTCCCCACGCAGAACGCGGAACTTTAGTCATTGGTGCTCCGGGTTCTGGCAAAACATTCAGCGTCATTGACCGCATGGTTGAAAGTGCATTCCAGCAAGGTTTTCCTGCCATTATTTACGACAAAAAAGGAGACCAGATGAAACTGCTTGCACCCCTTGCAGTGCGCTATGGCTACGATGTGCAAGTGTTTGCACCGGGGGAAGCTTACAGCGGCACTATCAATCCTCTGGATTTTATGAGAGATGCACAAGATGCAGTAATGGCAGCAGAAATTGGACAAGTGATTGCTCGAAATGCTAGTCCAGGGGAGAGTAAAGGCAATGAGTTTTTTGAGAAAGCAGGCGAGTTGATGGCGAAGGGTTTAGTGCAGTTGGCAAAAAGCAGTCCTTACCCGGATTTAGCTTTTGTGTACGCAATTATTCAACTGCCAGATTTGGTCAAGCGCATCGACCACGCCGTTCACCGACCCGATGGTCATCCCCTCAAAATGGACAGGTGGATTGCCTCTAGTTTTTCGCAGTTATTAAGTTCAAAAGATGCTGAAAAAACTGTGGCGGGCATCAAGGCAACCGCAGAGGCAACCTACTCTAGTTTCATTCAAAAAGATTTGCTGCGGGCATTTATTGGTCGCAGCACCATTCCGATTGCTTTAGAAGGGAAAAAGTGCATTATTTTCAAATTAGATGACCAAAGGCGCACTGTAGTGGGGCCGCTGTTAGCTGCTGCTATTCACTTATGTGTGGTGTCTAATTTGAGTCGGGTACGTTCTGACCCATTTTTGTACTGCTTAGACGAGTTTCCGTCTCTCAAGTTCGACAGAATGGATCAGTGGGCTAACGAATATCGTTCTGCTGGCGGCGTACCGATTGTTGGCATTCAATCCCTCAATCAACTCTATAATCTCTATGGGGATAAAAAAGGGGCTGCGATCGCCAGTGCTCTGTCAACTCATGTCCTCTTCAACCCCGGCGATTTTGAGACAGCCGAGAAATATTCTAAGCGGTACGGGGAAGTGGAAGTGCTGGTAAAAAATCGATCGACCGGCAGCTCGACGGGGCAGCAAACGAGCCGTTCTGTCAACTGGAGCGAACAGTTGCAAAAGAAACCGCTGATTAGTCCTGACGAAATTCTGAGGTTTCCTCAAGGCAAGTGCGTCATCACTTCACCGGCCTACGCAACGGGAACGGAAGCTTTATTTCCCTACCCTCTCAAGATTCCGGTGCGGCCCGGCGACATAAAGCGAGCTAAAGAGTCTGAACAACTGTGGGACAGCAGCATCAGACCGCAGCTTGAAAGGCGGGCGAAAGCTTTGTCAGTAGAGCAGCATACGGGTAAACTGCTCAATATAGATGAAGAGCTGGATCAGCGGATTCGATTCGCTTACCAATTGCTGCCACATCCGAACGATCCAGAAGAACCCGTGACTGTGGCTGATGTTAAGTCGCCTGTTAATGCTGCTGGTGCGAACAGCGCGGCTGGGAAAATAGCGGTTGGCAATATTCGGAAAAAACTCAAAACTCTGTCCTTTGGTGGCGATAGATGATGGAGCAAACTAAACAATTTTTGGCTGACATTTTGATTGTTGACGATATTCCCGCTAACATTCAACTACTTTCTCAATTGCTAATTGAAAACGGTTACAAAGTCAGGAAGTTGATTAGTGGACAGCGAGCTTTAAAAGCAGTAGAGTTGCAAGCGCCAGACTTGATTTTGCTAGACATAAAAATGCCCGGTATGGATGGTTATGAAGTCTGTCGTCAACTTAAAGCATCTGAAGCTACTTGTGATATCCCTATAATTTTCATCAGCGCTTTAGATGACGTATTTGACAAAGTAAAAGGGTTTGAGGCGGGCGGTGCTGACTACATTATAAAACCTTTTGAGCCTGTTGAAGTGTTAGCGCGGGTATCTGCCCAACTTAAAATGCAGCGTTTACAGCAACAACTTCGCTGCGTTAACGTGCAATTGGCTACACAAAATGTTCAGCTAAGCCAGGAAATTCAAGAAAGACAGCAAGCAGAAGCCAATTTAAGAATGCTGTTGCACGCTGTTTCGCACGATTTGCGATCGCCTCTATCGGGAATGTCGCTGCTGCTGCGAAGTCGCCTCAATGATGCTGGCAGTAACATTGCTATTGAGAGGCGGACTATGGAGGTTATGGTGCAAAGTTGTTCGCGCCAACTCCAGTTGATTGAGTCACTAACAGCAACACAACAGTTTGATGTGAAAAGTGCTTCTTTAGCCATGAAGCCGCTGTCGCTGCCCACTTTAGTCCAAAATATTCTTATTGAAAGATTACCAATTCTCAACCAGCATCGAGTCAAGGTTAAGCAGCTTTTTGCAGCCGATTTGCCTTTAGTCAATGCTGATGCCCAGCAGCTCTGGCGGGTGTTTGGCAATCTGATCGATAATGCTGTTAAATACAATCAGTCTGGGTTTATTTTGACGGTAGAAGCTAAAAAGGAAGGTGAGATGGTTCGCTGTACGGTTGCAGACAATGGGGCAGGAATTTCTCTTCAGCAATGTGCAAGATTATTCGAGCCTTATACGAGGGGAGTTGGAGTTAGTTTAAGGCAAGGGTTGGGATTGGGACTTTACATTTGCAGGCAAATTGTTGAGGCTCACGGCGGAGAGATTGGCGTTGATAGCGAATTGGGAAAAGGAGCGAGGTTTTGGTTGACATTGCCAAAGTTTGAAGATTGACAAGCTGTTATAATTTGCTACGCGATAGCTACGCCTCAAAAACCACTTTTTTTAGAACAATTAGAAGTTGCATTCCAAAGGTTAAGCCAGCCCCAAACGCAGTGCTTTAACGGCTGCCTGGGTGCGATCGCTCGCTTCAAATTTAGCTATAATCATCTCTACATGACCTTTGGCGGTGTGGACGCTCATTCCTAGTTGAGCAGCGATTTGTTTATTGCTTTTACCCTCAACTAGCTGCTGCAAAACCTGCATTTCCCGTTCTGTCAGCTTGATGTCGTCATTCGCATAGCTTTCGGGCAGTGGCGTTTTGAGATTTTGTAGCACGCAGTCGGCAATCTTAGGGTCTAGGTAACTGCCACCTTCTTGCACAGTCGTAATAGCTGCTAGAAGTTGTTCTGCGTTAGTGCCTTTAACGCAGTAGCCGTGAGCGCCGCTTGACAAAGCCGCCATTACCTGAGTTGGATTGCTGTGGTGGGTGAGCATCAGGATGCGAGTATGCGGCAGTGCGGCTCTGATTTGCTGCGCGGCTGCAATACCGTCGATTCCGGGTAAGTCAATGTCCATCAGGGCGATGTCTGGTTGGTGTTGCAGTGCAGCACTGACGGCTTCGTTGCCGTTAACAGCTTGTGCGACAACTGTTAAATGGGGTTGGTTATTGAGGATATGCTGTAGACCGAGCTGCATCATCGGGTCATCTTCAACTATCAGGATGGTTTTTAGTTGGCTTGTTTTTGGTTGGGTGGCGGTAGTTGCAGTCACGGCTAAGATTCCTACTACATTTTATCCATAGTCTATTGTTTTTCCTCATATTAAAGAGTGTCATCCTCCTATGGAGAGAAGAAAAGTATTGATTTTTGGGCAATTTCGTCGGAAGGTGGATGTCTCTCGATAGGAGGATGGTAATAAAGTCGATTCTCCCGAGTTTTAGGTGATCAGAAAAATTCTAGTGATGCGGCCCGAAAAGCCCGCGCGAGAGGCTCACACTACCGTTCCCACCACAAATCCAGAAGAGCTATACACAGTCTGAACAGATTATATCGACACTTCGTTGACTTCATCCAAATTGATTTCATCCAAATTGACTTCATCCAAATTGACTTCATCCAAATTGATAGCTGTTGCTACTTCCTTCGGTTGAGGTGTTAGATGACCATTGAGCTTGATAACTGTTTGTTTTCTCTCTCGTTCAATGGTAGTCAAAAGCCAATTTTGAGTGTGTCGGTGTTGCTTGCTGTCCCAGGCAAACAGAACTTTTTCTGCTGGTTGAGTCGGGTGCAGTGCCAAAATAATCAGTTGTAGCTTGTGAGGCTCGATCTCGAAGAATTCGGCAGCTACCCATAACTTAACTCGGTCTTGCCAAGTCAGTACAGGATGGCGAATCGCCCACTCAAATAGTTTGGGCGTCCCTTTGACTAAACCCACATTTGTACGGACTTGTATCACTTTTAATGGAGGAGAAGGGGAAGAATTTTCTTTTGTCACTCCCCTTTTTGTTCGGTCTAGTTTTGTTTGAATTGGAATGTCAACAAACAGTTTTCGCTGCGGTAAAAACAGTGATGGCGATAGTTCTTTGAGCTGGAAAACCCACTGCTGGAACTGGGGGTGACTGTTGAGAATTGGCTCGACAGGTAATCCCATTAAAATTTGCTTGACAAGCAGTTGCAAGCGTTCTTGCAGATAGGAAGGAACAAGAGGTGGCTCTTGTAGTGGGCTAGTATGAATAGTTTGATTGAGGTCGGATAGAGTAAGGAGGTACATTGCTCAGAGCATAAAAGACTGAGCAATAGCGGCGATCGCCAGAAGTCATTCGATTTTAGATTTTAGATTTTAGATTTTGGATTGACCCTACGGATAAATTCTCTTTCTTGAGGATTTTGGATTTCGGATTTTGGATTTTGGATTGATTCCACGGATAAATCCGGGGGTTTGTACCATCAAGAAATTCTTGGTCAGGGGGAGTGGGGAATTAGACGGTGATTTTTCCGGTTTCTCAACTGAAAACCGTAAGGGTGCAGGCTGCTTTTTACTTAACTATACAAGTTTGGCTAAAAATGCTACTGATGAAGAAATGATATCGGCAATATCATCTGGATCGAGGGAATAAATCTTTGCTAAAACTTCTTTTTTAATTTTTTCAGAACCTATCCTCTTGCTGCCATTCACCTGACCGATCGCCACCTCATCCAAACCGCGTTGATAAACTGATAGGGATATTTCTCCATCCAAATAAAGTTGCAGAGTCTTGGTACTGCCACCGCTTAACTTTGCCAGTTGCCGAAAGTTCTTAGAATCGGATTCGGGTATCGTTTTTCCTTTTAACCACCGATATATTGTTGAAAAATCTACTCCGATAGCGGACGCTAAAGCGCTTTGAGTCCAGCCTTCTTTCAGCAGCAGCTCGATCAACTGAGTCAGCCGCTTTTGGCGATCGAGTATAAGAGAAGACACAGAGCTAACAGTCACAAGTACTTACCTGACGCTATTACAGTACACTATTTTACTTTTTGTAACATAGAAACCTCTTCGCTACGGGAGGGATTGAGACAGGATCTTTCGAGAATCAGATAAATTACCTCGGATCAGATAAATTACCTGGCACTATACATCTATTTAACGGTAAAGTCCTTGTATTTGCAAGGTTTGAGCAATTTTTTGACAATCGCATTTTTGACTGCCCCTGCTGTATTTTACCCCTTTTCTACAAAATTTGAGCCATCAAAGCCTTAATCGATTACGCAACTACTCTTGCATTATGCAATACTTAATCTTGCACCGCGCAAGACGGACGGAACATCAATGTCAACCTCCAAAACAGTTCGCGGTTCTGATGCACATAACTTCTCTGTTGTTCCCAGCGCTGAACTCCCTGCGAGAGTTGCACAGGACTGCCAGCTAAACAAAGCCGACGCTAAAGATTTGTCTGCTCACAGCAGTACGCTCACTGATGCTGAAGCATTAGAATTAAGCAGTTTGGAAGCTACAGTCTACAGTCGAACGGAGCTTGAAAGCTTTCTGGGAAATAGGGCAAGCTTTGCGCCAGATCCGGGATCGGCGCCTTTACCGGCAAGACTTCTCGACGTTTGAAGACTATTGCACTAATCGGTGGGAAATGTCTCGTCGCTGGGCCTACCAACTGATTGAAGCGGCAACCGTCTATGAAAATGTGCGCCATGGCGCACAAATCCTTCCCGCCAATGAGCGCCAAGTTCGCCCTCTAACAGCACTACCCTCCCAAGAGCAGCCTAGGGCTTGGGCTCAAGCGGTTTCTACTGCTCCGAACGGCAAACTTACGGCTTTTCACGTTGCCCGAGTTGTTGAAGAACACCAGAAAAAAATTTCGAGGAATAAGTCTAACAACGAGAACAGTTCCAAAAACCAACGAACTCAAACAGCCAATCATCCATCGTCAAACCGTGAGATTTCAGCAGCCACTCAAGAGAATGCTGAGGGATTGGGAGCAACATCCAGTCAGACAGAAACTCAATGCCGAAGCTGCTGGAACTGCTATCATTGCAGTTTTGAGCCTGTTCAAGACGACCCTCACAGTTTTTATTGCCACAAGCTAGGCAAACTAAGCTTTATTGAGAAAGATGGTAACGAACGGGGATCTAAATGTAAATTGTGGCTCGATCGATGGATCGAGCCAGAGTTAGTCAAAAAGGCAAGACGAGCCCAACGAGATACTTTTACCTTAACTCTACAGCTCCCGACGCACCTGCAAGCCCAGATGCAAGATGCGGCTAAAACTCAAGGGCTGGCTGTAGCAGATTGGGCAGAACAAGTCCTCAAAGCAGCAGTTTCTACAATCAGTTTTGCTTCATTAGTCCAGCCTACTCATAACATTACGCCCGCCGCCACAAGTGAGAATTAGGTACGTATAGGGCTAGAAATCATCCAAATTAAACAGCGTAAATTGGTGAGGAGATGTTGTCGTCTTTCTGGATCGGCGTTTGCCCTTAACAACTTCTTGAATTACTGGATTTGAGTGAATTGATGTCTGATCATTCAAGTCAATAACTTCTGAGCTTTCTCCTGAACTTATTTCATGTTCGACTGGACAATCAGTATCATTTTTAGCCTGGGACTCGACTGGCTCAAACCACTCATTGTACCAATAAGTGGCGTTCATTGATTGAGGTCGATCGCTACTTAAAGTATTGCCAAGGAGCAAATCAGTTTGACCCAACCACCAAATCGGAACAGCCAGCCAAGGTGAAAACATATAAAACTGAAACAAAGCGCATTTTAACAGAGTAGGGTCTATATCTTGACCGATACCGCTCAGACAGTAATTCGACTGTGTTAACATTAAAGCACCCGTACCGCACGCAGGTTCATTGAAGCTGGAAAATCGCTCTGTCTTATCACCACTGACTAACTTAGATATCAACTGACACAAAGCTAAGGGTGTCGGATAAAACCCTGAACTTTTTTGAGCAGTCTTTCCGCAAATTTGGGGTAGCAGTCTGCCCATATAATCTTCAGGATATAGCATGAGAATTGACAGGTCAAACATCTGATAGAGACGTATTGATGCACCTTCACAGCCGGCGGGTTCTTTGGGTAAAATGTTGTAAGCTGGATGTCCGAATGCGAACAAAACCCAGTCCAAGAAAAACTCCAAATAATCCCAAGCTGACCAAGTTTTCCATTCTCCATGTTGAGGAATGCAATTGAGGCTATTATCTAACATGGCTTCTGCGGCAGGAGAATGCTGCCATTCGATTTGGGGAATCGGTTCTGCTGGCAAAGTTTCCTCAATTACAAATTTGGGTAAAATTTCTGGTTTTCTGTTCTCCAGAATGGCTAGCATTGGCTCCATCTTCCACCGCATCCAGGCATGAGCGGGGACAGCTTGACACAAAGCCCAATAATCCCACCTTCCCCATAAACATCGGTCTATTTGTGCGAGAATTGTTAAAAGCCAGCCCGGCTTTAAATCTCGTTTGAGGTTGGGGATTAAAGCTTGCTTTTTCTTTTGTTTATAGGGTTGATTTCTGAAATGTAGCAGCGTTGACTCTCTAATTTTGGAGTCAATGATTGGCAAGACAAGCTTGTTTTTCATGAGTATAAGTCTGAAAAATGCACCCCTAAAAACCGCAGTAGCGGTTCGCACAATTCTATGTTGATGCAAGCAGCGTCTTGTTTAATAAAAACAGTAAAAACAAATTGGGAATAGAGCGTAGCTTTTTTGTTTGAAAAAAGCTACACTCTATTCCCCACTCCCATTTTCCCTATTTCTCTCTCCCCATTCCCATTTCTCAGCCGTCTATTCCACCAATTATTTTGATATTTGAGGAGTAGAAAATGCTTCGCACAGCAGCAGCCCCACCTGCTTGAGTAAAGCTTTGTTACCATCAGGGCATCCCGACTGAATCAAACATTTAGGACAGCCAGAACTGCAAGAACAACTGCGGGCTAACTCAGCAGCCGCATGAGCTAATTGAGGGAGAGAACGAAAAATAGCTTCCGAGGTTCCCGAACCCCCTTCTGCTAAATCGTAAAAGAGTCCTGCATAGTCATTTGCACCTCTCTTCTCTACCAGAAAATTCACATCATTAGGTGAAGCCAAAATAGTCAGAGGTAAAGCTGCTAAAATTTGATGGCCGAAACTGTGAATAGCCAACAAATTCGCGGGGTACTCCCACAACTGCTGATATCCGGGCTCCATCTGCTGTTGAGATTGAAGCAATTCCTGGCGAGTAGCTGTTACTACCTGTTGCAGATAACATTCAACCGGGGAATTAAAACTAATTTGCAGTACAGGAGTCGCAAATTTTATTTCGTAAGGTTGCTCAAAGTTTACCTCATTAAGAACCGATGTTAGCTCAGCAGAGCGAGTTCTCTTGCCACAAACAGGACACGCAGTACATTTTGGTAAATGCTCTTTGTAATTGACACACTTTCTATTTAGACAAGTTAACTCGTAATTGCGAGTTAATAATTGATAACCAGTGACGAGTTGGCTAATTTCTCCCCAAACCAGTTCCAGAATAGCTTGAGCTGGAATTGCATTACTATCCGTTGAATTGGTTTGAACATTTCCTTCAACTTCTGGAATGACCAACGGGATTTGTTGAGGCAAACTCAAATTCTGCTTGAGGCTGGTATGAGTGTGGCTAATCGCTACAGTAAACAGTCGAGTTTCAGGGGTGTTTTGCAAAATAGCTTTGCCATTCAAGAGCGAGCGCGAAGTATAAGTCACCAAACAGCCGTCTGAGTTTTGCGTGCGGTAAATAGCACCAGGAAATACCTCTCGATAAGCAATCTCCGCACTGAGGAGTTCAATCTCTTCTTGAGTCTCCGCATCCACCAGTTGTATCGTGCTAGAACCCGTTCCCCCTCGAAAGTTTACATCTTTATGGGGAAAGCCCTTAGCCCATAATTTATCCCGGCTTCTGTGAAGAACACCTTGCTCAATTAAAGCCGTTGCAATTTGAGGAGCGCTCTTGCCAAAGTAGTGCTTGAGCTTATTGGCAGGAATGCCTGTTTCGACAGCCGCGCACATCAAATGTTTGGCAATATCTATGGGATAATTGGCATTAAAGCTCACCAATTCAGATTCGGCGGACAGCAACAATTCAGGGCGCTCGGCAAAATAGTTATCCAAAGGTGATTGTGCAATAGGAATGAAGACAATTAAACCGGAGTTTGCGCGACCAGCCCGGCCAGCCCTCTGCCTGAAAGCTTGCAAGCTTCCCGGCCATCCCCTAATAATAGCAAAATCAAGTTGAGGCAAATCAATTCCCGCCTCGAGAGCGCTAGTGCTGAGGATACACTTAACTGTTCCTGACTGCAAAGAGTTAATAATTTCCATGCGGCGCTCGCTTGTTAAACTGCCGTAGAAAATTGCTACTTGCGACTCAATTCCCGAGTTAGTTTGAGTTACAGCTTCTTGCTTAAAAGTTGCCCACAAGTTCTTAATTGCTTGTCTGCCGTTACCGAAGCAAATTCCGCTTTGCCCTTGCTGCAACAAAAACATAATGATGCGAGCAACATCGGAATTAGCATCATGAGTCGGTTTAGTAACAATTAATTGCCGTTCTGGGACAGCAGCTCCGCTAGAGTTAATCCAAACTAACCGCTCGGGTTTATTGATATTTCGCTTTCGACTTCTACCAGATAGTAACTTTGCTAATTTAACGGGATTGCCAACGGTAGCACTCAATATCAGGAATTGCAGTTTTTGAGAAGAACCTCCGCGCTCGTCTACTGCCAATTTTAATCGGCGAATTAAGCTAGCCATGTTAGCTCCGTAAACTCCGTTAAAAGTGTGAGCTTCATCTAGGACAATATAGCGGAGGCGACTTAAAAAATGCTGCCAAGGCTGACTCCAATGAACGCCTTTCAGCGCATAGTGAATTAATTCTGGTGTTGCGCTGATTATGCTAGGGTTTGCAGCTAATAATTGTTCTCGGGTTTTGGGAGGAGTATCCCCAGTTAGAAGTGCAAGGCGCGGGCGCGCAGGCTCAGGAATCAGTTGGAGCAAATCGGCAAGTTTTTGACTTTGGTCGGCTGTTAAAGCTTTCAAGCCATAAATAGAGAGTGCAGTAAATTGATGTTGGAGAATGCCCTCTAAAATAGGCAAGTACGCACTTAAAGATTTGCCAGAAGCTGTTGCTGTGCTGAGGATGACATCTTTGCCCTGGCGCACGGCTTTGAGTGTTTTAATTTGGTGCGAATAAAGCTGTTGAATGCCTTGGCTGTGCAAAGCAGAAATTATTGAAGGCGGCAAGTCTTGAGGAATTTTGTAGAGCTTAGGAGTTGTAGCAGTCGCGATTGTCTGATAAATAACCTCTTCGCCTAAAAACTCACACAAATCGGCTGTTGCAGTTGGCTGCAAATGGCTTGCTTCTGGAAAGTTATTTGGGTGAAAATCATGTCTGGCTATTAGTTGGGAAAGAAGGTTGATATAATTGGGAGGCATTGGTCACTCTAAGAATGAATCTTTTCTCTCTTACTACCGATAGGTAGGAAAAAGAAGGAGAGAGGAAATTCCAAAAAAACCAACTGGGAGTCGGACTGAATTTGGTGGCAATTATGGGTTTGGGTTCAGGAACTAGGGAAACGGTAGGTCTCTGGCTCACTGCGCGATTACCCTGCCCCGTGAGACGCTAGCATTAACACAGTACACTTGCTATGTATATAGCGGTTCTCAAGCAAGTGAGGCGTCAACTGCCCATTAAGCTGCTACGCATTTAAAGTGTCTATTGGGAATGAGGGGGAGAGAGGGAGAGGGGAAGGGGAGCATCCCGGTTTTGTAAATGGTTAAAAGTATGATATGAGCCAAAATTTTTCGCCCGGCGCTACATGATAGAACGGAAAAGTTGTCGTCCGCAGGCTAACCGAACTGGCGAGAGACGAGTATTTAAAGTATGGGAGTTGGGAAGAAAAATATAGAAAAGGTGTCTATATTCTAGATTAATTCATTCAAGTAAGCACACCTAAGTTTGAGCATTTGATTAATATTTTCACGACACCACTGAGCGCCGGAAATCTTCAATCTTCTATCAATCTGTTTGACTAATGATTCCACTGCTCCCGACCCAATAGAACAAATATTTTGGCGGGATAAGAGTTGATAGTTGACAATTCGATTCCGATGTTTTGTGAGATATTTACAGAAGTTAGTAGTCTGACGACTACTGCACAACTCAAACAACTTCATGGTTTCATCTATACGGCCTTGCCACAACAATTCTTTGGCTTTAGACAGCCGTTTCCTAGACCCTGCTACTTTGTACAGATTTTCTACTAAATGATACCAGTCTAAGATTTCTCGGCGATTACCATCCGGATTGAATTTACCGATCAGATTCCAAATTCCGTCATGTCCATCACCCAAACAAGTCACTAGGGAATTTAACGGCTGACGATTGACATAATCAATCAATACTTCATTTTTCAGAAAATATGCAGCATAAAAGCTGCCATGAAGACTAACTGCTTTGTAATCCAGCCAGTGAGAACCCTCCCCTTTTGGTCCTCTAACACGCACTTTCCCTCCATCCACACTGGTTTCTTTAATTGGGGTGAATGCTACTGGTTCGACCCACTCTTGGTTTTCTACCAATCTATGTAAACTGGTATGACCTATCTTGACTCCCGTCTGTACTTCAATTTCTTGAGATGCCTTGGAATAGGATAACAGGGCTACTTGTCGCAGACAGCATTTCTCAAAAAAAGGGGCTAAGCGAGTCGATTTTTTGAGATTTAATTTTTCTGCTTGTTTTTCGGTAATTTTTAACTCACCCACACAGCTTTTTACTGTTCGGGGGCGTCCTTTGTCTGTTCCCGTGGTTTCTTTGATAAAAAAAAAGCAACTTCGGGTCCCACTATCTCTATCCATTGTTTTCTCAAGTGCCCTTCTATTGTTTCCAGGCTATCTAATGCCTCGGGGGGAGTGTTTCTGTATAAAATTTTGGCGATTTCAGCAGTATGAGCTTGTAAGCGTGCTTGTTCGTCAGGCGTCATATTTAGTCTCTCAAAATTATTTATTGACTATTGTAACTCTTGAGACACTCTATTCTTCAGTTCCTCTAAAATGGCTGATGGGAGCATCTCAGTTATGCAATAAGTAGAAATACTCAGGCAAAAGCAAGATTAAGATAAGAGCAGCGATGCTTGAGAACTTGAGAGATATTGTTGCGGTTCCATTGAGCGCCCGATATTTTAATTCTACGCCCAATCTGCTTAATGGTCGATTCGACCGCGCCAGAGCCAATCGTAATTCCTTGAGATTGAAAGGAATGGTAGTCAGGTATGCGTAGTCGATGTCTTTCAAGATAAGCCAGAAAGTTTTTAACTTGAGGAGCATCCCCATCTGCAAAAGCAGCGATAGCTTGCTCGATTCTGCCATACCATAGGCTAGTTTCAACTTTTCTTAACCGCTTGTCAGAACCACCGAGCTTGTAGAGATTTTCTTTAAGATGATACCAGTCAAGAATTTCGCGCCTTTGCGGAGGTGTGGAGATGTTCGCCATTAAATTCCACACCCCTGGATGACCATCGCCCAAACAAGTAATCGTTTCTGACAAAGGCTGACGATTGACCCAATCTAGCAAGGCTTGATTTTCTAGAAAGAATGCAGCATGGGCTTGTTTGTGTAAAGTCACCGCTTTATAGTCTCGCCACTCACTAGCTTTTCCTTGATCTGTCCTCAATCTTGCCTTACCGCCATCTATACTTAGATCTGTCACGGTTTGCTCTGCGATGACTTCAACGAATTCTTGCCGATGGACTAGACGTTGTTGGGTGCTGTGGTCAATATATATTCCCGTCAGTTGCTTCAAATCTCTTGCTGCATTGGCGTATGAAACATTTGCACTCAGCAATAAGCAACTTGCTTCGAGTTGTGGACTCAATCGGGTTCGTTTCTTCAATCCCAGTTTCTGGCTTTGTTTCTCACTGACTTGCCATACTCCCAGACAGGTTTGAATCCCTCTTTGTCTCCCTGCTCTTGTTTTGCTGTTGCTGCTTAAAAAAATTTCCAATCTCTGGCGCTACTTCTTTTAGTACATGGTCTCTGACTGCTAGTTCAATGCTGGCAAAGTCTTTCAGTTGTTCTTTTGGTGTATTCTTTAGAAGTATTGCGGCAGCAGCTTGCAAATGTTCTTGTAAGATTTTACTTTCTTCGGGTGTCATCAATTTTTCCTTCTATCTTTTGTCTTCTTCTCTCATGCTTTCTCTGTGAGTATTTCTACTCATTACATAACTGAGATGCTCCCTGGCTGATTGACTCTCAAACATATTTTTGGAGGAAGCTAAGTGTTGGCTTTTCCCAAAAGCAGCGCCTTTTATCATACTTTTGTATACTTGCAAAATCGGGATGCTCCCGAGGGGAAGAGAGTGCAGTTCGGAGTTGAAGGTTGGAATGTAGCAAAGAAGAGAGGGAGAGGGGGAGAAAGGGAGAAGGGGAGAAAGGGAGAAATTTTTACGCTTTTTCTACAAGGATTGAAGTATATAATTTAAAGACGCGACAGCTTACCAATTACCAATTACCAATTACCAGATGTACCTCATTTAACGCAGAAGTGTTATAGTATCCAATTAAGAATAATAAACCTATGCCTTACAGTAAATTTACTCTCAGCAAAGCTGTCGATGATTTCCATCTCACAATCATTGAAGGCTCGCGTTTCTTACCAGAAATTTCCCCTGTCACTCCTAGCCCTTTACTACAGGATATTCTTAAAGAAACGATTCCCTGGGCGATCGCGGTGAGTAGCGAAAAAGCTCGTTCGGAGGGGATTATCAATCCTGTGTTACTAGAAGTAAAACGCCAACTTCAAGGACAGATTAGCGTTTTTTCAGGCGAAGAATTTAATGTAGAACCGGAGGCTGAACTCACAGGGTATGTTGACTTTCTTCTTAGTCGTTCTCCGGAGCAACTATTTATCAAAGCCCCTGCGGTTATATTGGTGGAAGCCAAAAAAGAAGACCTTAAACCGGCTCTTGGGCAATGCCTTGCAGAAATGGTTGCAGCTCAACGCTTTAACCAACAAAAGCAACAGCCGATATCGACGATTTACGGAACGGTAACTAGCGGTACTGTCTGGCGGTTTCTTAAATTAGAAGAGCAATGCGCGTCCATTGATCTTACAGATTATCCACTACCTCCGGTTGAGCAAATCTTGGGCTTTCTGGTTTGGATGATGCAGGAAAGATGAGCTGCTCTTAAACAGAAATAGCGACCTAGTGCGATAAATAAACTCCAAAACTTCTTTGATAAATTAATGATAAAAACAACTTCTTTATCACTACAGTTAATTAAGACTTACGCATAAACTCTATCTGTAGGGTATGCCGCCGCGCACCTTACTGCTACCAATAGTGTTGCAAAGCAGTTTTTGTGTTCAGAACTGTTAATGAAAGGCTGCCGAATTAACTCGGCAGCGCTTTCCTGTTATTTAAGGTGAGTGAGTTGAGTGATGGTGAGCAAAGCAGGCAACATTGAGTCAGGCTTATCTCCTGTTTTGAGAGCAATTTCTAAATCAAACAAAATGGAGAGCGATCGACTTAAGAAGTTCGTAGATACTTCCTTAACCTCCTGCTTAAGGAAATACAGCCGTTTGGGGTTACTAATTCCGCACATACTAGCAATTTCGCTATCAGAACGTTGTTGGTCGGAATTGATAGTAGCTTTTACCCACAGCCAAGTTTTAAACTGAGTTTGGAGAGTGGCAATAATTGCTAAAGGAAACTCTGCCCGAGATAGCAATTCATCAAGCACCTTAATTGCCGCCACTGCTTGACCTTTTAAAAGAGCTTCGGCAAGTTGAAAACAGTTGGCTGTGGTAGCTGGAACGAGGATTTTAGCAGCTTCTTTCGTAATGCGAGCGCCTGCTGCATAAATGGCTAATTTCTCTAATTCACTGACTCTTCTAGCAGAATCGTTGCCAATCGCTACCGCTAGATAACTGACAGCATCTCTGGCAATTGAAAGATTCTTTTGTTTAGCAGTAGCAGCGATCGCACTTTCAATCAAATCAGTACGCCAAGGGGGAATCAGAGTAAACTCCTTAAGTTTACCAAACAGCAATAAATGCTTGACTACCTTGAGCCGTTTGTCGATAACAGCAGCAGTGAAGACTAAGTGCGTTGTAACAGGTAATTGGGGCAAAATTTGCAGCAATTCTAGCCCCATTTCTCCAAATTGCTTGAAATCGCAATTTTCAACGACAATAAGTTTGTTTCCTCCGCCGAAAGGAACTGAAGCAGCAGCAGAGAGGGCTGCATCCAGGGAAGAAGCATCGAAGCGGTGGATGTTGAAATCTCGCCAGAGAGGATGAGTTTGAGTCTTAAACTTTTCAACTTCTCGTTCAATTGCGTAGGTGTCATTCCCAATTAGGATGCTAATCATGCTGCTAACTCCTCCTGTTGTTTGACAGTAACAGTAACAGAGCGGCCTAAAGCTTTAGTAACAATCCGCTGCACGGATTCAAGGTGACTCTGAAACTTGTTGGCGTATTTTCTTTCTACTACTAACACACATGAATCAGCAGAAAGTTCGGCAATTTGAGCGCGGTTTAAGAGGCTACGATTGCCTGGTTTCGCTGCTGCTACTACTTGCGCCCAAGTTGTCTCAAAGTCAGGAGAATATGCCTCTATTTTTTGAGGGGTTTTATCAAATTTGTCGGGCTGATTAGATGGGAAAGTTGCCGGCAATCGCATTTCCTTGGCTACAGGTTTGCTTGACAGCATCAAGTTCAGCAGGCAAACTTCTAACCAAGTAGCTGCATTGGTGCTAGTTCTCAATTGAAATTCGGATTTTTGCAGTTGTGCACAAGCCGCATCAATTGTTTCAAAATCCAGATGAAGAGCGATCGATCGCAGTTGTGAGTAGCCTACTGGCCCTGCAATTAAATTCTGGCAGTGGCGCGTTGATTTGACAATGAGCAAATCTCTCATTGCTGCTAGCAAGCTGCTGAGAATCAGTTTGGGGGTTTTGCCGCTGTCAATGAGCGTTCTCGAAGATTGCAGTACGCTTAAGGTATCGCCAGAATGAATGGCTTTGAGAAGGGCGATCGAGTCTTGCTCGCTGATGCTGCCAGATACTTCTGCAACTTGAGTTAGGGTAATCTCTGAGTTTAGCAGTGAAAGCTGAGAAAGTAATTGCAGGGCATCCCTTAACCCTCCGTCGCAGGTGCGAGCGAGATCCCGCATGGCATCACTTGCGATCTCAATAGATTCAGCGGAGCTAATTTTGTGCAATTGGCCGACAATAGCATCAACTGACAAGGCTCGGAAGTTAAAATTTTGGCAGCGGGAGATAATTGTCGGCAACACTTTATGTGCTTCAGTCGTACAGAGAATAAATACTACATGAGCCGGAGGTTCTTCAAGGCATTTGAGGAGAGCATTTTGAGCGCTGGTACTGAGTTGGTGGCACTCGTCTAAAATCCAGATGCGGTAGCGGCTCAGCGCTGGGGCAAAGTTGCTGTGTTGTATTAATTCTCTGGCATCATCCACGCCATTGTGAGAGGCAGCATCGATTTCAGTTACGTCTAAGCTTGAACAGGAGTCAATGGTTTTGCAGCTTGAACATTCCCCGCAAGGAGTGGCGGTTGACTTTTTGCTATTCAAACAATTGAGGGATTTAGCAAGAATGCGAGCGGTTGAAGTTTTGCCTGTTCCTCTGGGGCCAGTAAATAGGTAAGCTTGAGCAATTTTGTCGGAGGTGATGGCATTGGTCAAGGTTGTTTTGATGGTGTCTTGACCCACTAATTCTTGCAGGTTTTTTGGTCGGTATTTGAGGTGCAGTGGTTGGTACATTTTGAGTCGTTAGAATACTTCTGGTAACTATTCCCCGATAGGGGAGCCGTGCCTGAAGTTATGCCATTTCTCAAAAATCTTGCTACAGAATTGTTAGCTTTGTTTGTGGGCTCTGTTTGTCAGGTGCGGATCTGTGAGATTGTTTGTCTAAATTAGGAATTTTTAATGGCGACACACCCTACGGCTACTATTGCATGAGTCTTGATAATTAGTATTAATATAAGTTGTTGGTGCGAGAGTATTGAACACACTTGTAGATAATTTTTATGTTAAAATAGGAATTTAAATTATCCTAATTTATACAGTAATAGGCTCCGAATTGGGGCAGGAGAGGGCATCAAATTTAGATGCCGCTCCCCACCTTTTATTCTTGCGGAGCGATAATGTATTCGCACTCCTTAGCCTCTGTACCCGACGCTGGTATTCCAAACGGTGCAATCAGTATGGGAGCCGTAGGAGTTGCCATTAACATCCGCAAATCCGAACTAGAAACAGCTTTAACTGTATCAATTAAATAGCGGATGTCGCACTTGATCCGAAAGTCACAACCGAATAGTTTGGCATCAACTATCTCAGTACCAGAACTGAGAGTATTATTTAGTGAAATTCGCACTTGTTGACTATCTAAATCGAATTCAAAAATTGCTGTAACATGGGACTTATCGCTGTGAGAAGCTAACCGCTCTAAGGCTTTTAAAAAGCTGAGCTTCTCTACCACAATTTGATGGCTAAGTTCATGCCGATAAGGAGCAATAATCTGGTCGCAATTCGGGTATTTTCCTTCTAATAACTGCGCTGTCAGCCGCCAATTGTTCCACTCAAAAGCAACAAAGTTATTGCTATTGTCAGGCTCAGTCTCATAGTAAATAGCTACTCGGTCAGTGGGATTCAAAGTCCGCTCTAATACCCGGAGTACCTTAGTGGGTACTGTAAATTGCACGTTTCGAGTGTTCAAAATATCGGAATCACTGCTTTCACTGAATCCTACAACCATTGCTATCCGATGTCCGTCTGTTGTCCAAACTCTCAATTGAGAAAGTCCCCTTTCTGCGTCGTGGCTTAGTTGAAAGTTAGCTCCAGTTAAGATACGTTTGGTTTCTTCAGAACTTACAGCAAATAAGCTGGCTTTGAGGACAGCAATTAACACGCTAGCAGGAATGGTCACAAGTTTTTGTTCAAGGCTCTTGATAGCAGGGAATTCGTCCGCAGTTAGCCCACGAATGACGTGCTTGCTCCTTGATGCAGTCAGAGTGGCACTGACTGATGGAACGTCACTTCCTTTGATAATTTCCCAAGAACTCTTTAAGGTAACGCGACTTTTCGGAAATTTTCCGAGAATGTCTGCGAGTATGGTTGCAGGGAGAGTGAGCTTTCCAGATTGATTGACATTAGCTTCAAAACTCGCTTGTATCCCAAATTCCAGGTTATAAGCAGTTAAATGCAATTGTCTAGTTGCGGCATCTGCTTCTATGAGAATATTGGATAAAATGACATGGTTGTTATTGCTATAAATGCTGCTTTTGAGAGTTTGGATGTAATCATTTAATTCTCTGGCATCACAGGCAAATTCAACGATTGAAGGGGAAGGAGAAGGCTCCGGCAATGTCTCATCGTTTGATTTAGCTCCTAAATCAGAAGCATCTGTGGCTGAAACTGGTGTATATTCTGTGGATTTTTCAGAGGGTTCTACTTGTTCTGAAAGTGCTGTTTCCGGTTCAGAAGTTGAAGAACCTTTTGTGATTTTTGTAACAGATTTTTCAGCCTTAGCGGAATTAGTCGCTGTTTCAGGAGAGCGTTTTTTCTTGGTTGCTCTCTGTACTACTTTTTGCGGAGGGGGTGTTTCTGTAAGTCTAGATTTTGCCATAATTAGTTGTGTGTCAGAAGTTCGATTTGCCGCTGCGGTAGCAGCACTCGCGAGCGGTGGCTGAAAAAAGAGAGTCGAAGTGTGGAAAGAGTGGAACCAATATGGTTGAGAGCAGGTGGATTATTGTAATTATTTTTTAACAATTAAAGGTAATAATCAACCTTTATTTTAGGATGATAAATTTGAGCTTGTTGATTAATAAAATCGTAATCTAAGTAGCAGTTTTTGGGAGTGCATCTTGTCGAAAAAAAGAGAGCGAAGCATTCCGGCATATAAGTTATTGGTGAACGTCTTATATTTACGGAGGTCATGCTTCGCCCTACTGATATATTATTCTAAGTGAGATGTCGCCTTTTTCACAAACCGATTTATTGCTATTTTCTCCCTACTTTCTACTGCCTATCATCAAAAGTTACTTGAACCAGATTTAGTTAAGTATCCTAATGCAAGTTGAACTCTGGATGAAATTGGAGGAACAAATAGTATCCGTTGGCGGCAGCGACTCGTTCCGACATACAAGAGGCGGTGGTATTCTTTAAGTTTCTGTTTGCTGCTCATTTCTTTTCCCACCAATAGCCGAGTCAAAATGTCATTAATGTCCAAACCCACTTCATCAAAAGTGCTGCCTTGAGAATTGTGAATAGTCAGGGCAAAGCAATTGTCAATTTCGGCAAATATGTCGTCCTTAAACCAATAATACTTGCGCCATAAAAATCCGCTGCGCTTGGCACTCTTGAGTTTTTCCTTAAGTTCAGCCTGGTAGCGTTTATTTTCGGATTCATGCAGCACAAAGATTTGCCGAAATAAACCGTCATCGGTCACAATCTTTAAAAGCCATACTCGATAGCCGTAGTGTTGGCTCGTTTCAACTTCTTTAATGGTAAATTCAGTTGAAGTGGGCAAAATAACGGTCTTACCATCAGGGGCCATGATTGGTTTCTTAGTAATCAGCCTTTCTCCCGGTATGAATCTGGGGGCTGTTTGACCGTAAACTTGTTCTCGGAGGGCCTGATTGTAATAGTTGACTTGCTTGTTTGTCCAGCACAGAATCCGAAAGCAGTCAGGGTTGGAAGTGAATTCGCGCTTGATGGTTTTGAGGGCGTATTGCAGGAGTGCTTCTGGCTTAACTTTGAATGCACCGTTAGATTTGTTCCCTTGAGTGTAGGTAGAATGTGGCAAGAACATATCGGTTTTATTCTTGACACAAGAACGGCATTCGGTGATGAAGTCGAGGACGGGACTTTCTCCAGCTTGCCTGACAACTTCGGTTAGCATAGTTTTATTGGTAATGCTGAAGACAGGCGAGCGTTTTTCTCCGACGGGGTTAAGCTGAGCTGGGTCGCCCATGAGAATTAATTTGCGGTGGTTGAACAGGGTACGTTCAAATCTACGCTCAATCCAAGACCATAATTGAGTTCCAACCATCGAACATTCGTCAAGAAAAATGATATCGTAGAGGTGGAGGTAACAACAGCTTGTCTGTTCTAAGACTTTCTCTTGTTCTTTGCGAACTATGCCTAAGCCTAAAAGTTGGTGTATTGTCAGAAAGTCTACTCCGAAAATACCTTGAGAGGCTGCCATTTTTCTGAGAATACCGACGGCTTTGTTAGTAGGTGCAGTGAGGACAATGCGCTTGCTTTGAGCCAAGAGTTCTTTGATTAGAAGAAAAATAAGTGTGCTTTTTCCTGTGCCTGCATAACCGCAGAGCAAAAAGAATGACTCAGTGCTGCTTGCAAATGTTCTCAATTTGTCGAATGTTTGCTGCTGTTGTGGTTTGAGAGTGAAGGGAATTTGTTTAAATTCCTGCGGTCGTTCTAGTAAGGTTTGAATCATTATTAGTGCTAGATAATAACTCTATCGCCTCCCTAATAAGCGTTAGCTTGAGTGCAAGACTGTTTCACGAAGCAGGTTAAATCAACAAAAAAAAGGCGATAGCGCTCTGGTACACTAGAGGGCTATCGCTGATTTATTTGTTGATTAATAATATGAACAGTGGTTGTTGGTTTTTAAACAATAACAACTTTGGTCTTCTTAACTCGCTTGATATTAGCTACTGTTCCTTTGCTTTGTCCGTCCCAGATGGCTAGTCCGTAATCACAATGCGAACACATTTGGATGTCGCGAGCGCTATAGTTTCCGGGAATGCCAATGGTGGGATAACCAAAAGTATTCCTAGGTTTGCCATTGCCGCTAAATAAGGCATAGTAAACCAAGACTTTCTGGTAATTCTTAGACTGCAAATACTGCTGAACTAAGCTATCAATACCAGAAGCATCACCGACTATAACTTCAAATCCTAGTTCAATGATGCGATTGAGAGATGCGATTGCTCCTAAAGGCAATTCATTAATGGAACGACTACCGGAAATCATTACTGTTTTGTTCATGCGATCCTGGAATTGTAGGGTCAAGGGTGAATTGAATAGCACTCAAACTCAAAGATTGTTCCTTGAGTTGATATTTACGACTAGAAAAAATCAACATTTTATGCCATTAGGCAATTTATATTTTGGATTAGTAACAGAGTTGTTTATCGCATTTACACTGTCATAAACTAGCCAATTATATTGGATTTCCCATTTATTCCATCATCTTGGCATCTTTTCTAAATCAAATTCAGCAACTTTTCGGAGAGTTTCTAAGCGCTTACTTAAAGTTTTATGCCGGGGACATTCTACAGCGTATTCGTATTTAGAGCCTGTATGTTGAATATCTGGAACTTGGCAATCAATTAAGTTGCTAAGGTAGCCGACTAGCTTTTTGACAGGTATTAGCCAAGCCTTAGCTAACGCTTTAGTACGGAACCCAATCCAAGCTCTAAAGTAGGAGCCGTCTTCGCTAATCTGATAAGCCACATTGGGGGATAATTTAACAATAGATTCGATACGAGCTATACCCAAACCTTTGAGTTCGGTCAAACTGTAATTTTGGATTTCTCCGCTGTTCCACTCGATTTGGAATGGACGTAGATTTTCAACGTTCAAGCGTTGGACTGTCCCCCTTTGTTGAACTCCTTCTCGGCATTTTAAAATGTAATCTCCCTCTTTAAATCCGTATAATCCTTGTTTCTTGGCTAGGTTTTCTAGGTGCTGCTTCCAGGTTTCTTCCCAAGCTATGTTAAATTCTAGAAGTTCGTAATTTTCTTCGCTCAATTGTCGAGCCAGTTTTTCTTTGAATTGCTGTTTTTGAATTGGCATAGCGAATTCTAAGAAGTTGTCGGGTATTTCGAGAGCTAAATACGTCTTAGCTCGGATTTTGAGGTCAGCAACAGACAAACTGCGAGCGACTTTTAACTGCTGAGGTGCAGGAATATCTATGGTACAACTTGTCGGGAAGCCTGGAAACAAGTTAATGGGAAAGAGATAAGATTGGTCGAGAGTCGAGATGAAAATGTGGTGTTCAGTCAGCGATTCTACTTGGAAAATAGTTGTGTTACTGAATTGTACCTGTTGCGAATTAGCAAGTACGATGGTTGTGCAAGCTGGAAGTTCTCCAGTAGTTTTTTGAGGAATAAACTGAGGCACAAGGGAGATTTTGAGGACACGAATTTCATCAAGTGTATAATTGCAAGAAAAGCTGTCTTCGCTGTTACTAGCATCCCAGGTAATTCTTACAGGTCGATCGGTTTGATTTAGAGAAGTGACAGTACCGTAATGCTTACCAGTTTTGATGATATCGCCTACTTTAAAGGGAAGTTGATCGGAAGGATGCGGAGTGAGAAAAGGGAAAATTACCGCTACCACTTCTTTAACTTCACTGGGGGGAGTGTTGTCAGATTTAGAGCAAATATTTGAGAGACCGATTAAAGCGGTGTTAGAGTCCATAACCTTTGAGAAGTTAATTTTTTTTCAACTTCTCCCGTTAGGGGGTATCTTCTCGAACAGAAGCCTAAAACTTTCTAGTTTTCGCTAGCATCTTTGGTGCATATAAAGCAAATTTAGGCTTTATTTAGGCTTTAAATTTGTTTAAGTCCCGCTAGATATATCGCCATGCTGTCAAGATCACGATATGGAAAACTAAGCGAGCAAAGATGCCCACTTCTGAAAAAATTGCTGCCGCCATAGAGACGATAGACCACTTGGTAGCTTGGCTACAAGATACCGGACTGAGTGCGTCCGCGATCGCCCAGTTTAAATTCAACTCGCTGGCCTCTATGTACCCAGAACTCAAAGGGGTAGCAGAGACGGCAAAACAACTGATTGGTGCAGCTTCCCCTTTGACAGAAGTTGGGATGACAGTAACGGAACTAGCAGCAATACTCACAGATAACTTAGAGTGCAAAATCAAGCCAGATTTAGTCAACAAAGCTCTAGTTTCATTGGGGTATCAAGAGCGTAATGAAGCCAAGCAAATTTGGATACTGACACAAGCCGGCTCAGCTCATGGTATTTTCTTGCTGGCTACTTCAACAACAAACAAATGGAGTGGTTCTCAAATAAAGTGGTATCGCTCTCTAATTCCCATCTTAGAAGAATACTTAACAAATACAGGAATTTTAGAGAATGGCAGCAGTAGCGATCTCACTGCAATACAAGATACAGAACACTCTGAAATTTCCGAAAAAAGCCTTGCATCAATTACTCAAAATGGTAACTCTCCTAGTATTGACTACTCTCAGGGCTGAAGCACCTGAGTTTCCCGCGTATCGTGAGGCTCTATGAAAAGAAAGCAACTTGGACAGTGCCTGAGCGAGTCAAGGTCAAGGTCTGGGAAATTACAGTCAATCCTAGTCAGATTGAGCTGATTCAATCCTTTGCCGACGATGCCTACACGAAACGCTACAACTCAACACTGTATTAAACAAAAAAAAAATCTTAATAAAGTTAGCAAAATAAAGGGAAGGGGAAGGGGAGGGTAAAGGTGTATTGTTCAACCTTTACCCTCCCCTCTACTCTCTCAGATTTTTCAGATGGGTATGAGGGCTATGTCCTTGATTTTATCAAGCTTTTGACGGGGTTGTTATCCCGTTAGGTGTAGCTAACCAGGATTTGTATCAAGTACAACTAAACTTTATGAGAGATGAACAACTGATAAATTCTGAGCGCATAGAACCAGATTTAAGGTTAAGGAAAGTGGCAAACTTACGCAAGTCCTTTGTCAAACTGAGGCGGAATAGATAGTCAGTAACGATTGAGGCAATTGTTTGATTAATTGTGAGACTCTGAGCGTTAAGATTAGCCAACTCAGCACAAGATAAATGGGTATTTCCCAATTCTTCAGGTCGCAATTCTATCAAATTGGGGCATTGTAAAACAGGAGAGGGAAGCGCTCCCATAATGCCTGTTTTCTTGAACTTATCCAGGTGCGGAGTTAGCTCTTCAAGGCTATTATGGCTGCCCAGTAGAATTTGACCGCTATCAAAGTTATTGCCAGCATCAAGATACCAGATTCTAGGAATCTCAGCGTGGCGGTTATTCTCTAGCGTTTTGCCCAAGGAACGGCGAGCAGCACTATTGTCAACGCAGCCAATGATAATTACCAAATCATTCCAGTATGATTTTACCAATTTGGGGTCAAAATAGTCAGGAATTGCACTAATTTCTAGCCCCCAGGTAAGATTGTAACGCAAGGCAAGAGTAGTGGCTTTATTCAGTCCAAGTTCAGATTGACAAAATCTCTGCCTCCCCAAATTTTTCCCTTCCACAATATCGGGATCTACAAAGGTAATATTGACATTTTTCCCAACTTGTTTGAAAACGTAAGCTAATCGTGCTAAACTTTCAGCTACATAAGAGCCAGTGCCGCCACAGCCAACGAGCCATAAGTGAAGGTGAGAGTAATCTTTGAGAAGGAGAGGTGTGGAATTTGCGTACTCAAAGTCGAGGTTTAAGGGAGTTTTGGTAAGCATCAGTGATAAAATGTGGCTCTTCAAATACAGAATTAGCTTTAATTAAGCTATAGTGTCCGAAAATTCCGATTCTCACTAAAATCTCAGGAGTCAAGGTATTAACTTTACCCAAGACTGCATAGAGGCGAAAACCCCGCTCGTCAGCATCATCTGTGCTGCTAAAGAAAGCAGGCAATTCTGCGTGAGAGTGGCACTCAATTAAAGCAGTTGAGTAGGATGAATTGTCAAAAGGCTGGCAGCTCGTTCGTGTAGTCAATTGGACTGGAATTGTCAGTTGCCATTGATTACTACTGTCAAGGGATAGGTGAAATAAAATCTCTGTGAGATTGCCACTGCTATCTTTGGTGAATACAGCTTTTGTCAATATAGAAAGTAGCAGTTCTGATGGTACTAAACGAGTCTCAAGGTGCAAGTATGGTTCTATAGGTGGCAACCCTTTGATAGTATTGGGCGTTGAATTTGCAACAGGAATCATAGCCTCTAGTCCGGGGCGAACTGAACGCACAAACACGCCGTTAGAGGCTGTAACGTATTCGCAGAATACCCCAGTAGCAATGGGAGGCAAGGGAATAGAGGCATGAATGTGGTTAAAAAGTTTTAGCATTAACTTAAACTTTGTGTTGAACAATAAATATTGAGTGCAGTCCCTACATAGAAGTTTTGATTTAGGTAGGGTTAGCAATCAATAGGAGGTGTTGCACTAAAGAGTCAATTGAAGGACTGTACCTCACTTCAACTAAATCTTTAACAGGATAGGTACGCCTTTTTCTCAAGGCTAAACTTTTCAGATGTTCTCTGACATCTTGGGGAAACTTTCGGCTTTTTTGGCTGGATAAGTCAGCATTGAAAGGAGTGGTTATGAAGCTCTGCCAAGCAATATCAATGGTTTGAGTTGAAGCAACAGGTGGAGTATTTTTTCCCCAGCAAATTAAACCGTTTGGATGGATGTTTGGTAAAGGAGTGTGGTAAGCTTTCGACTCTGGGTTGAAAGTAGCAAAATCAGTTGCAAATACCCAATATTGAGTGTTTTGTCCTACAAATACCAAGGCAGTTAGTGGAATAGTAATGGGTTTACTCTCATCAAATTGGAGGTTATATTGGGCAGGAGATATGAATTTTACTACCCAATTTCCTTGAGAGTTAGTTCCCCACCTTATGACTCCTGGGGGCATCCAATCCGTATCAATCGGCTCGTGAGAAAATGCAGTTCTCAAACTGACAGAGGAGAGTAGTTTGTAGTGTTCCTTTGTTCCTTCTCGATAATGGAACAGATATTGTTCTTTGATGAACAGTAATTCAGCATCAATTTCTGCTAGCTGTCGGGGAGCTGTTTGCAGAATTTCACGAAAGACTTCTCCTGACAAATGTTGCATAATAACTTGAAATCGATAGAGGTTATGGAGCTAACCCGATAGGTAAGGTTAGCTCATGCTTGAAAATTAATATTCGTTCGACTGCATTAGGGTAGCAACTCTCCAAGTTTTGTCGGGGTCTTCTGGACATTGTGAACTAACTTCCTGATTTTCCAGCCATGCTTTCCTGTCAAAATAATCAATTTTGAAAAAATAGCTTTTACTGTCAAGTTGAATGCTAATAAAATCTCGTTCTCCGTAGGGGTTGTTGCCAGCTTCAAAGGTGTTAAAATCTCTTAGTAATTGCAGTAACTTTTGTTGCTGTTCGGGAAGAAGAGCTTTTACAGCTTGAGTAATCCGAATTTCACCAATTTTGGTATCTCCTTGACGTAATTGGTCATTAAGACGTGCAATTCTTTCGGCTGTTGTTAGAGTTTCAGTCATAATTAAGGCCTCAATTTCCAACAACTACAACCGCACTAGCGGTTGCTGGTTCACTCGTAATTATTCGGATTCAGGGGTAATTCAAATTGACAAGGTGCTTTTGTTCCAGAGTTCAAGAATTTGCTGAAAATGTCGATGGCGGTCAGTAGCAAGCCAGTCAATGACCTGTTGAGCCTGGGTTATTAATTCTTTAGCACTTTGCCATTGTTCTGATAAAAATATCAAGTTTTCGACTGTCCATTCTCCAAATTGATACTCGTGTTGAGCGCAGCCGTCAAGCCAAATATTACCCGTTGAGTAATTGAGGAAACTCAGTACAATTGGCATCCCTTTTACGGGAAATTCAGCCAGAGAGCAAAACTGTTGGAATTGCTGATGATTGATCCTATCTGGTGGTAGAATCTGAGAAAATGAAACTTCAAATTCTTGTTCATACCAATCTTTCATCTCATTTTCAGTTAGCCAATTTAGTCCTTCAGAACTTAGAGACAGCAGGATTTGCCATTCAGGAGCTAAGGAATCAATATCTTCATAGCTCAACCAATCCAACCCCCAAGACTCAATCAGGAGTTGGTCGAGGCGTTCTTCTTGTGCTATTTCTAATTGCCAGGGGCTGATCGGGATAAGTTCTGTTTCGTCAAGAAGACGGAAGAATTCTAATTCGCGGGGGCTATGATTATCAGGAGTAGCCGAGTAAATAGAACTGGTACTGGTAGCAAATTCAGTTGAAAAAAAGTGCTGGTAAAGATTGAGAAGTTGAGCGCTATTGAGCGTTTGTCTGAGAAATTCAATCGCTTCAAGTGGCTTAGTTACTGGGTAGGAGTGTCGCAAAGCGGCAATGGCTTGCGACACAGACAAAATAGTTGCAGGCATTAAAAATTAAGAGGAATTTGGAGACAAGCAATAGCTGGCGCAAGTTGGAGTTTTTTGAGAGTGTCTCTAAATCGCTGTAGTTCTTGCTCACCCAGAGCGATCGCGTCAGAGAGTTCTTGAGCCCGACTTGCCAAGGTTAGCGGAGTAACACAACCGCTGATAGAGTCGCATTGCAGAGCCCAAGTGAGTTGGACAGCTTGATTCGGTTCTTCCGGTGCGGAGACAAGTGAGGGGAGTGGGGAATGGGGAGTGAGCAGTACGCATAGTTCTTTTTTCCAATCTTCTTCTACACCCTTTGTCTTGGCTTGTTTGATGATTTTAATGGGTTGACCTGTTTTTCGTTCAATTGTAGCGGAGCTTAATTCAGGGAAGTAAGGAAGTAGGACTTCTAGCAATTTTTCATCATTTGCAGTAATTTCGTTGGGCAGTTCGATTTGCCTGCCTTCATATTCTATTAGACTCATTGTTACCTCTTTAAAACAGGGGGATTTGTACTCCAGCTTCACCTTTGTTGACGGGGTGGTTAGCAGGATTTTGAAGATTTGGTTTTGCTTTTTTCCGGGGTTGACCAACAGAAGAACGAATTTGAGCGCTCACTTTTCGGTTAGGTAGGTTAGAGGCTAACCGCTGGAGCAATTCTTGTAAATGGTTTGGCCAAGCTCCAATCGAGTTTTCTCTAACTTGTACTAATAGTGGTAAGTCGTCATGGCTCGTTGCTGTAATTTCTACGATTCGCCCTTCTGGATGCCCATCGTCTGGTCGCATAACAATGTGGATTTTGATTGTACAAAAATTGAATTCATAAGGTTCTGATTCTCCTTCATCAAGTAAGTCAGGACTCTGTGAAGTGTTCTCAGTTTTGTTGATGGTTTCACCCACTTTTTGAGTAGCTGAAAGTGGAATATCCTCTCCAGTTGGTTCGGAATTTGGTTCTATTTGGGTCATGGCTGGATTCGCAGTACAAGCAAGTGCAGCTTATTCTCAAAAATTGCCGCGATCGCGGCCTTGCTTTTAACGATCTATTTTTTGTAAAGTTTTAACGGTAAGCGTGTTTCCCAAGAAATTTCTTAATTAATTCCCATTAATTATCTGTCCGACAAGATGCGGTCGCACTTGTCTCTATTGATTCTTTGATTGTAATTGCTCAACCCCCTTGACAAGAAGACGAGATAGACATTAGATAAAGGAATGGAAAAACTACCCGACAATCAAGCAACTATTGAACGAGGCAAAAGAAGCCTTGATAGTAGAGCTATGGCAAGAAATCCAAAAACTCAGCGCAACATTAGCCACCTACGAACCTTGCGCCAGAGCCATCTCCCAAAAAAACTCTTCAAAATTCCGAAGTATTGATAGAGAAGGAATATCTATTGCGCTCGCAAGCTATATTACTATTAGCCACATCTACGATTGCACAGCTATCAATCAGAGCATATTTACTTATGCAATTGTAACTATCCGTACAAATGCGATCGCTCCTTTGCGTAAATCAACACTATGATAAAAAGTTGTAGTTAGTAGATAATCAGTAAAACATATAAAAAATTCTCCCAGCTATCAGTAGGTTCTGTCGCTGGGAGAAATCGCTGGAAAGTCGGTTGATTCAACTAACGCAGGTATCTCGATTAATTCGATTTCAAACCTTCGCTGCATTCGCCGTTATTCTTTAGGCACAGTAGGCTTTGGTTGGATGTCAAAAATAATCACAAATGTGCGGGTTTTCACTAACCGCTGCAAAACCCGTAGATGATCGTCTGCATCGTTTCTCTTACGAAATCGTGCCACAATAACACGCTGACAATTAGGAAGCAGGCTAATGATACACCACGGGTGCAATTTTTCAGAGTAGGTCATTTTAGTACCTCAGCAGTAAAAGTAACAGATTGTGCTCTTGTTTCATTGCTTGCCAAGACAGTAATTGAATAATCTTGTCAAAGACAGGTCACGGTGACATTGATATTTGACGAGGTTTGTGCTAAGACAAGCTCAAATTATCTTTTGATGCTGAAAAAGCTTGGTGTATGTATAGCAGCCACCAAAACTGTTGGAACAAGTCAGCAGTATATGATTGCGACAACGTATACAGTCGTTGCCCTAAACAGTCTTTCCGTTAACAGTCTTTCCGTTATACGCGCCACTATTAATCCAGGCTATTCTCTTCGCAAGGCGGACACAGGAAAGCCACCAATGTCTCTGGAATTTCCTCAAAATGCTCCAGCAAAAAATCCATTAAAGCCAAATGACGCAAATCGACAGCAGTAGGAAATCTGCGATTTTTACCCGTTTTAAACCAACGCCGTACTGTAGAATCAGAACGAGAACAAATAAAAGCGATTTCCTCATAACTCACTCCCCACTTTGCATAAAACTGCCTCGGTGTCATTCGCAATTGGCATTGACTGTAAACTGCAATCAAATTGCGTTCTCTATCGGTCAAAGTCTGCTGCTTTTTTATCATCCTCAAACTTCTCCAAATCTTCCTCCCAGGCAGTATCAAACTGACACCACGTTGCACTTTTGGAATCAGGAGTAAGGCAAATTATGTAGCACCACATCCAACAGCATTGACACTGTTCGTAATTATAAAATTTGCCGATAACCATTCCTCTGTCAGCTTCTTCGCTAACACCCGTCCAGCGCACCATCTCGCCGCACTTAAAGCGCGGGAGATGAATTTTGGCAAAGTTGGCAGGCAATTCAATTGCAGGCGGCATATCCTTCAACTGTTTTAGTGGCAGGGTCGAAATCAAATCTCGCTTTCCTTTTGAGATTGACATGAGTTCTTAACTGTGCATCGACTGCAACAGATTTGTTTTGATAGGTTTTTAGGCCAATTTCTTGATAAAGAAATTGCAGCGCGATATTTCCTTAAATCAATCAATTGGAATCTATATTTGACGAACTCTTCTCAAAGCCCAACTCTGGCTAGGCTATCAGTTTTTTGAGATACCGCCCAATCGCGTTGATGTCAAGTCCCGTTGCAGCCGACTTGTATAGTAAAGGTGTAGTTGCTTTCGTCAGCGAGGTGCGATGATGGACAAACGTCTCCAAATCGAACCACACCGGGAAGTAGAAGGATTATTGGAGAATATTGATGACTTGTTCTTCATGCTCTAACTGGCCGCAAAAAAGGTTGCAGGTAGAATCAAACAATAGTATAATTAGATTAGTGAATAATAGTTTTATTGGTAGCGCGGTGTTATGAACGCCCAAAAACCTGTTACCTTCAGAGACCTCATCGACGCGATCGCTACCTTGCCAGTTATCAACTTTCCCGAGAATTCGAGTCAGTTGAATAGCAATAAGCGCCAAGTGAGTTGCAACAAGCGCCTCCGATTGCCCAGAAAGCGATTGAGCCGGATTTGGTTGGCCATCAAAGAATAGAAGCCAGTTAGCCTACTTGACGTAAACACTCTTTCGTCCAATAATGAAGGAACTTACCCTAAGAGGGCTGCGCCGTGAAGGTTCTTGGGAATGGGCGCGCTAAGATTTTGACGCCCGCAGAAATTGACCGACTGTTTGACCGGGGTTTTATTACAGCAAGGGACAGGCTTTTGTTTGCTGTAACTTTTTACTGCGCCTGCCGCATTTCAGAGGCGTTAGCTTTAACAACTCACGACATTGTGGGGGGGTCAGTCACGTTGCGGAAAGCGACGACAAAGGGGAAATCAGCAACGCGAACGCTGCCGCTCCATCCTATACTGGCTAAGTATTTAAAGGCTTACAATCCGCCGGCTGGTTTTTTGTTTCCGGGGCGGGACAATACGAAGCCTTTGACTCGTGCCGCATCGGATGTGATTTTTAAAGAAGCTTGCAAGCGGGTAAGAATTAAGGGAGCTTCAACGCATTCCATGAGGCGGACGGCGCTGACTAATTTGAGCAATGCGGGGGTGCCGCTGCGGGTGATTATGGAGATTTCGGGACACAAAAATTTGTCGAGTCTCCAGCGCTATTTGGAGGTACAGCCGGAACAGCTTGTCAAGGCGATTGGGCTCTTGAAGTAAGGCGACAGAGCTCAATATTTTCCTGTCCTTTACTATTACGGCAGTTTATAGATATTCCGAAACCGACAGCATTCAGCATCAAACAGCAACTTAACCGTTCCCGTGCCGCTATTGCGCCCTTTCAATCCAATAATTTCAGCGATTCCCCGATCTGGAGAATCAGGATTGTAATAATCGTCCCTGTAAACTCCAAGCACAACATCCGCATCCTGTTCAATTCCACCAGAGCCACGCAAATCCGATAAACTTGGACGCTTGTTCGTGCGAGTCTCTACCCCCCGATTGAGCTGAGAAAGCAGCACAACCGGCGCGTCAACCTCGCGAGCCAAAATCTTCATCTGCCGCGTAATTTCGCTAATTTTATTGACAACATTTTCATCCGCCGAATTCACCATTAATTGCAAGTAATCAACAATTACCAAACCCAATGGGCCGCGCTCACAAACAAACTCCCTAACTCTGGAACGAATCTCCAAGGGAGACGGTTCCAAACTTTCGTCTATCCAAAAATCAGCATCGCTAACTTTCCCTAAAGCCGAAGCTAGGACTTCGTACTTACCAGCTAGGTTAACTTTCCTGATATCTTTCACCGACACCCCACTCTCAAGTGCCATTAGTCGCGCTGCCAAGTCCCGACCTGGCATTTCCATCGAAAACATCAAAACTCGACCGTTCGTGGGAAGGGAAGCAATGTTGTAGCCAAGGGCACAAGCCAAAGCTGTTTTGCCGCTGCCGGGGCGACCTCCTATGACAATCAATTCACCTCGGTAAAATCCCCCTCCCAATAGGTCGTCGAGGTCGTAAAACCCTGTGCTGATTCCAGGAAAGTAGTTAGCAGTCTCCAAGCGCTCTTCCTCAATTTCATCTAGATATCGCCAAAGCTCCCCGCAGTATTCCGAAAGAGGCCGAATAGCTTTTTGCCGCTCTTCTTTGTACTTATTGAGGGCAAAAATCTTTTCCTCGGCTTTATTTAGTATCGCATCCAATTCGGTGGAAGTCTCGTAGCCAAGCTGCACGATGTCATTGCCAACTTTGATGAGTTCGCGCCGGACAAACTTGTCCACTACTAGCAAAGCATATTGGTCGATGTTGACGGCTGAAACAGTTCGGTCTACCAGCATTACCAGTTTGGTTTGACCCCCTACTACTTCCAGCAGGTTGTGGTCGTCGAGGAAGGTGGTGATGTTCATCAAATCTGTGGGCTGCTCCTTAGAGTGCAGCGCTAAAGCGGCCCGATAAATGTGTTGGTGGACTGTAATTGCCAACGCTTCGGGACGCAGAATATTTGCGATTCTTTTAATGGCGATTGGATCGATCAGAATTCCACCTAAAACCGCTTCCTCTGCATCAATGTTGCTCGGCATAATTTGCTCAAAAAAACTGACTGCCATATCTGGTATTCTCCTTTGATCTTGTTGTTAATTGAACTGTTTTCAAAGTTACCTAAAGGGTTATAAGCTGTCTAGATGGGTTAAATACTCACTGTTTTCACAGCTAAGCTAAATAACTAAGTAGTAGATAATTTGTTGAAAATTTGTTTGAGTTGCTGAGGAAATCGATGCATCCACTGCAAGTAAATTTGCTGCTGAATACCTAGCGCTGCAAAAGCTTCTTTGCCTAGTTGCTGGAACTGTTCGCATAACGTTCGGTGAGTTTCTAATGGCATATAATGAGGGTCAACATAATCATCAGTTATTCTTGTTGTCTGTGCAGAAGAAGAATCTTTTGGAGTTGGAGAAGAGCCTGTTGAAGCTGGAGACGAAACAACATTTGTTGGGTTCGAGTTTTGAAAACCGTTAGTTTTCTCCCACCAGCGACCGCGCAAACAATCAACGACCCACCCTGAAGGGTTGGATATTTGCTTTGTTTGGCTTCGGACTTGCAGCAAGTTTATGGCGGCTTGGATTTCGTTTAAGCTGTGCTGGAGGACACAAATTTTTAATTCAGAATTCATGCCTCCTGTGGCTCGCGTAACGGCTTCGACAATTTCAGTTGCATCGGGATTGGCAATTGCAACCGCTTCGATAATTTCAGTCGCATCAGGATTAGTAATTGGAACGGCTTTGACAATCTCAGTCGCATCAGGATTAGTAATTGGAACGGCTTTGACAGTTTCAGTCGCATCGGGGTTGGCAATTGCAACCGCTTCGACAATTTCAGGAACTTGAGGAGTAACGGGCGAAGATATTTCAGGACTTAACGGAACAGCTTTATTGGTAGGTATTGGTGATTTGGCGGCAGAGATAGTTGGATTGTCGAGGCTGTTGAGTTCTGTCAGCAGTTTTTGCGGGGGTTTAGAGGTCAAACCTATTTGTTCTGAAGTGCAAGGCATTGCCACATCGACTGCCTGACTGTTATCTGAATTAATACTCAGACATTCAGCGGTTGGGGCGGAATATTTGTTTTCAGTAGGGGTTTTTAGTTCTTGCTCTGAATTTTTATTTAATTCAGTGCTTTTAGATTTGATCCCAGTTACAAGCTGTGGTTTTTTATCTGGTGATGTTAAATTTTCTTCCTGTTTAGAAAAATTAAAAAAAACAGCAGCAACATTTTCAGTGCTTTGCTGTCCTTTTTTATCCTCTGTAAAGAGTACGGCACCATCAGGGTTTGAACCCCCTGTTTGCTCAATTTTTGGCTGGTTGAGTCGATTTTTTGACTGCCTGCTCAGTTTTTGGAATTTTGAATTGGTGTGAGTGAATGGGCGAACGTCGCCCAGGTGCTGCACTGCTATGCGAAAAATGCCACGTCCGTAGTTTTTGAGAATTTTGACCAAGCCGAGTTTTTCGAGCTGTCTGAGGGCTGCCCGCCTGGTGTTGGGGCTGTAGGGCTTGCCGTTTCGGACTCTTGTGGCTCGTTTTTCGCCCAAGGGGATGCAATTGATGTCGATTTCCTCTGGTTTGCCACCGATGCAGGTTCTGTACAGGTAGAGGGCGAGTTTGAGGGCGCTGGGGGTAGCTCCTTCTAATATGTCGGCTAGGGCTTCGTAAATTGCGGCGTGTCGGGCGAATGGCGGTTTGTGCCAGGTAGTTGTATCTGCAACCATTTTTTGTTCCGGGGTAAAAATGAGCGTAAATGTCCCTTCAGGCGACTGTGACAGCCGCAAGGTTTGCCAGAGCGGTTGTTGTGAATTTGACCGCGGGCTATTGAGCGCGAATGCAGCGCTCGCTGCACTCAACAGGATTTCGGGTTTGCTTCAACAACCAGGTGTGGTAGTTGCGCCGGAACCCGATTCATAGTGCCGTCGCTTGAACTATCGGCAAACTTTAGCGAAGCGGTTTTAAGGTCTTGTACTTTTGCGATCGCTTTTTTGTAGCGATGCAGTTGTCCTAAATCCAGCAGTGTTGAGACTGACCGCCCCGCTAAAAGATGAGAAAGGGTGCGCGACTATTTTTTCAATCCTGCCAGACCAGCCGACACGGGATTTGGTGGCGAATCAGTCTAATAAGACTGATCAGAGTTGTTCTAAAGGCTGAAAACTTTACGTGGTAAGAGTTTCAAAAATGACTTGTCGCGGCATTCTAGAGGTTTTGTCGCGGCATTCTAGAGGTTTTGTCGCGGCATTCTAGAGGTTTTGTTCTAACGGTCAAACTTATATGGGGTAAGGATTTGAGAGCTATTTTAAATACCTATTTTTTTTAGAACAAGTTTCAGAACAGTCGGAGCATCTTTTGCCGAAAAAAAAACCAGCCGGGAAAGGTTGGTTTGTAGCGTCGCTTTGGTGAGAGTTATGTCCTGGACACACGGGTGGTCATCACCTTAGTTTGATGGACGAGAATACTTCGTTACAGCCCTTGAACCGGGCAAAAAACTAAGGCGAAAGGTTTTGATGCGTCCAGAACTATCTTAAAGGTCGCAATAGGACGAAGGTTACAGTATTAGGACTAAGGCCAAGCATCCTATGGATAGGTGGATGCCTAAGTTAGAGAGTGGCCTCCCTAACTCGGCTACAGATAGGGGCAACCACGGGGTGGGTTGCCTCTACTTTCACACCGTATATTGAGGCTGTGCGTAAGTCCTGTCAATCTGGAATGCTTAACAGATGCCAGATTTGGGATTCCAGTTCTGGTGCTGGGATTCGCTCCCCACGTTCCAACATGGATACATAACGCTGCGACACCCCTAGCCAGCCAGCCAATTGTGCTTGACTCCAACCTTGGGCTGTTCTTGCTTCTTTTATCTCATTGCTTGTCAGTTTAGGTTTGGGAGCTTCTTTCAGGCGGGGTTGAACCTGTTTGAGTTCAGCTTTGCTTGCCAGGAGTTGGGGGATAGGTGCTGGCGGATGGATGGTAATTTTGGCTGCCAATAGCGTGTCAAAGTATCCTCGTTTTTTTCGATACTTGCTACCGGGTCTCAGCCATTCTGGGTAGGTCTCTTGGTCAAACTCGATTTGAAACGCTCGCTGGAGTTTCAACAGCACTTCCAGGGTGTGATTCCAGCTATTCATCAGCGTGTAAGTTTTTTTACGGTTAGACCGGGCTATATCGATTACCGTTTGGGATAGGAGCGCTTTTAGAAGGGTCTCCACTTTGTAAGTGCCACTGGTGTGAAATCGGCTTTCCATCGTCAGATGAAGTGCTAAGCGCAAAGCCAGTTCATCATGGTAGGCATCGATTTTGAGAATCTCCTGAGCTAAATAGCCAAACTGATACAAGGCTTCTTTGGCGAAGTAACCTGCTTTGTTCAAGAAGGCATGAGTCCAGAGCCCCGGTTGGACTGTGATGTAGACTTCATCAGGCTGCTCTATTTTGCCCTCCAGATTCTGCTGACCTGTTAACTGAATTTGAATATTCCACATTCGCGAGGTGTCAACGCTGGCTCTAATTCCACCTTTTTTGTGTTTGCCTTCAACCCATGTGGCTTTGATTGCTAGGCAACCTAGAGCATACGCTGTTTTAGCTAGTTCATTCAGTTTTTGAGACGCGGGCAAGTCTGTGCGTTTGTCCCAGCCCATCTCCTTGATTAAGTCACTGCCTTCGAGAGTGAATAAGCTTTTCCACGGCTCTTCTTGTCTCATAATGTGAGCGGCAAAAATCAGGTGCAACTTGGCAGCGGTCAGCCCAAACTTGTCAATAATTTGCATGGCCTCGTCTAAGGGCAGCAGCGTGATGTCGCCGGGGTTGGCGATGTAGTGCTCGATGATGTTGTTGGGGTTGCCCTTTGCTCGGTGTTGGTAGTAGCCGACACCTGAAGGGTATTGCTGCCACAAGTCTGTTCTCAGTTGTGCGTGGAGGCTGGATACCATAGGAGGGGGTGTCGCAACAGGGGCGATCGGTCTACTCTGGTACAGACGAGGTTCTGTAATGGGTTTGTCTGGGGTATCTCTAACTTCAGCCAGACTTTCTGAGCTGGTCCTGTCACTCATAGTTTTAGTCAATAGTTAGAACCTAGTATTTTACTCACTGAATTTTTAATAAATTCGAGAATTTTAAGTTGGCATAAGATCGTCAAGTTGCAATTGTAAATTGGGGAATAGGTAAGAAAAAATCGGCTCTCCCAAGCGATATTGTTGCTGCTGGTAAACTCCATCAACCAACTGGCAGACGGTGAAAGTAGGTTGCTTGGGATTGCCGATAAATTGCAAACCCCCCAAGCCTCGAAAGTCCACAATCCAATATTCTGCAATCTTCAAAAAAGCGTATTCTTCCACTTTTCTTGCATAATCATCTTGCCAATTAGTGCTGACCACTTCGGCAACAAGCTTAATTGTACTATCTTTACAAATCACTGGTTCTTTTTGCCAAAGGGGTTCACTACTAAGTTCTGCTTTATCTAAAACAACTACATCAGGACGCAGCGCTGTGGCCTCAGCGTATAGGGGTTTTATTAAACAAGTTTTTGGAACCAACCAATTGAAATTACCACGAAAAATTTCTACGTAAATTCTACCAGCAATACTACCTGCAACCGCTTCGTGAGGACCAGTAGGTTCCATGTCTCTGAGTTCTCCATCAATGAGTTCATATCGTGTATTATCTCCATATTGGGCGATAAACTCCTCAAAGCTAAGTAGTTTGGATGGGGTGTATGTCATAGGTTATTTTTTAATGGGAGGTAGCTTAATTAGAAGTTTTGTGGGGTAGGGAGTAGCGATCTGTTAAGTTTATTATACTCGTTCGATTGCATGACGGCCTTCGAGCTTGTCAAACTAATGGAGGCGGATTGCGATTCGCTCAATATTCCATATCTCTTAACGCCTTCCTCACTATTATTCCACTTTTAGTATAAGAGAGCTCGGATGAGTGGTACGAATACTCTTCGTCAAGCTTTAAGATTGATGGCTAACCAACTTGAAAATATCATTGAGTTGCTTTTCGGTTTTTCTAACCGAGATCAACCAGTTAAATCCTTCACGTAGCATCAACAAATAGCCCAATCAGCTTAGTTTATTTTTTCGACAATTAATCCACCCTGCCATCCCTCAAAGAATATGCCTGGAAAAATCCTCAAGCTACACCCCCAATTACAGCAGGCAACAATTTTGATCGGCTTTTAGATAAAATCAAAACTAGAACCGCCCTTTATCTCGGCAAGCGTTCTATCTTTAGTTTGCAAGCTTTTTTAAATGGTTACACTTTAGCCTGTCGCCAACTCGGAATTCCTGTTACTGAACAGGAACAAGAATTTGCAGAATTTCAAGACTGGATTGAAAAACAATTTAACCAGCCATCTACCCAGTCTTGGGCGCGAATTATCCTTTTTTATTCAGAAGATGAATCCCAAGCGCTTGATACATTTTTTGAGCCATTTGAAGATTTTTTACACGGAACTTCCCCCGCCCGATCGCTATCGTTCCGGTTCAAACTAATACGAGGTCAGACTTTCCCGGTTTGGGAAAATCTTTTACATGACTACAAGTTTTGGAAACCCTTATGTAGCGGGTTTTTTTCTCCATTCCACTATCTCACAAGAGGTAGTAGGCAAAGATTAAGAAAATCTTAAATACATGACAGCAGGCGTCTAACGCTCAAATCGCCCAAACCTATATCCCAAAAGAAATACAGCCTCCCGAACGCCCCCAAAGCGGGGAAGTTCCGTTTACAGCGCGAATCCTCGCTTGATGCCGACACAATCTCTCGCCACCAGCCGCCCCGAAAATGGTAATAAAAAGCAGCTAAATTCAATGCTTGAAAACTTATCCGAAGAAGCGCTTGCCCAACTTCGTGAAGAAGCCGAATCTTTGCACCAACAAGAAAAAAGCTCAGTATAGAACCGCTTTGATATCTCTTAGCAGTTGATATCTCTTAGCAGTCGATCGCTAAAATATATCAAATGGATTCTCTAAGCAAAACATAAACCGAATCGTTTCATCTACCCCTATTTACTGACTATTGCCCTTATCTGCGTAGATTTTTACAAGCAGCGCTACACTTTCTCTTTGATACTCCGTTAACCTAAGCTGGGTGGTCGCCCACCCGACTACGCTTCTGAACCGAACGTGATAGTTTCCGATCATCCGTGAGCATTTTGTTTCAATACCGCCTCAATGAACGCTAGCTTTTGGCGCAAAACGTCCTGCAATTCCACCAGTTGGTCAACTTCAGCTTGCTCCAACATTTCTGGCGACAGCTTTTTCAAGTTCCCAGTTGCTAGCTTGACCTGCTTGAATTGGCGGACTGCCCCTGGGGAATTAGCGATAGTAGAACTGATAATGGACTGTACCAATCTACGAGTTTGAACTGCCGACAATTTCTCGGCGATAACTTGGGTAGTCGCGTTAACTCTAATGGACTGCGCCTCTTCCTCAGACAATCCCAAATTTTTAGCAGAGAGTTTAGAAAGAGCCGTTGCATGAACCCCTTTAAGTCCTAATTTCCTAATAGCAGTCTTAAGGTCAGCAGCTAAAGACAGCATCGGGAAAATGTTGGCATCGATGGAAGCCGGATTGAGCTGCAAATCCAACAATCTCCCCAATACCGCCAGCTCTTTTTCATCTAAACCTAAAGCTGTTAAACCCTGCTGCTGCTTGTCAGGCATCGCCGTCACCAACTCGGAAACTGAGTTCATGCGCTTTTGCGCGTTCAACCGCCGCACAGCTGTAGAGAGAGTGCGAGGGATAGTTACAGCTTCCAAACCCGTATTGCTGGACAACTCCCGCACAATAGCCTCCGCTTTGTCGAGAGGATTGAGGTCTTCACGGTGCAGGGAGGTCAACAGCGCTTTGCGGTGCAAAGATGCAGGCTCTGGAATGATGACAGCTTGCAAAGTTTGCCAGCCCATAGTTTTAGCGCTGCGCCAGCGTCGCTCTCCGTCGAATATCACGAGTTCTCCCCGTTGAATCAAGATAATGGGTTGCAGTTGTCCGTCACTAGCGAGGGAGCGGGACATGGACTCGATACTTTCCGGCAAAAATGTCTGTCTGGGTTGTTCAGGATTAGGCTGAATTTGGTCTAGTGAAATGGAGAGGATACCGCTGGCGGATTCTAGTTGTTCTCGCAGTGCAGTCAGTTGAGATTCCAATTCCGTTGAACCAGATTTTCGCAGTTCTTCAATTTCTGCTTTGAGTTCCTGAATCTCGGTTTCAGCTTCAGAGAGGTGCATTGACTGCTTGGCGGATGAAAAATAATTTCCCAGGTCTGGAGCTTTACGGGCGGCCATAGCGATTTTTGATTTTTGATTGGGGATTGGAGAAAGTGAGTTCATGGCTCTTAGTCAGAAACGAAGGACTTGTTTTCGCTAAGCAAGCAAGTTGTGAGTATGAATCAAATACTATTTCTTTTTTTTGCCTTTTTTGGCAACAGCCGGAGCAACTTCATTTCCCATTAAGGTAGCCAGGTGCTTAACAATTTCTTTGAAGTCGCCTAAAGCTGGGTGAAGGGGGCGGTAAATGTGTAAGGGCAACCCTTGACCGCTGGCATTGACAAATTCTGCACTGTCCCGAATTGGTGGAAAAACGCGGATATTCATCTGCTCTAGCTGGGCTGGCAAGGACTCTAAAAGTTGTCGGTGGACGGCTCGTTTCGTATCGTATTGGTTGGGTACAAACCCTAAGATTTCGGGTTGCGGCTTGAGGCGTAATTGTTTGCAATGGTGGTAGTACCACTCCAGCAGGTGAGCTGCTCCTTGAATTGATTTTGGTTCGAGCTGTACGGGCACTATTATATGAGTGCAAGCAGTTAGTGCCATCAAGGGCAAGGGGCCGAGGGTAGCGGGGCAGTCGAAGATAATTAGGTCGTGATCCATTGGATAGTCGCTCAGGCAATCGCCTAGAAGATAAGCGCCACGCTTGTGCAGAACTAACTCGTCTGCTGTTTGTGTCAGCGTCATTCCGCCTTGACAAACGGTTACATTATTGGTGTGGGGACTCCAGCTAGGAGTAAGAGGCCAAGAGCCATTGAAGCTTTCTCGCATTATGGCGGATAGTGTGTGTTCTGGCTCTGGCGGATTTAGACCGCAAAAAAGGGTCAGGGAGCCTTGGGGGTCGAGATCCATAATGGCTACTTTCAAACCCCTTAACCCCAGTTCGTAGGCGAGGTGAACTGAAAGTGTGGTTTTGCCAGTGCCGCCAGCATTGCTGATGACTGCTAGTCGAATTTGCATGGTTTTGAATTAAGTAGATGATTTAAGTATCATATATCGAGAGTCGGCATCAGATATCGATATATGAGAGCATCGCGGTAAACCACCGTTGGGCCCCCCGTTGAAGCCGCAAGTTAATATTTAGTCGGTCGAGCAGAATCTCGTCAAGTTTAGTACCAGACAAGACAGTTTAAAAGGATGTTCGTTCGATCGCTCGATTGAAACCGAACTTTATATATCAATATTTGAGCTACGTTGCCAGATAGAAATGCAAGCGAGCAGGATGCTTGCACTCCTAAAAAACGTTCTCACCAAAAAACGAGCGGGAAGCCAATGGCTTCAGACATCGGGAGGAACGCGGCTGCGACGACCGTCGCCTTGAATTTCCCGGAATTTGAGTCCTTTGTGTTTTAAAATCAAACAGATCACCTTGTGATATTTTCGCTTATCATGGAACAAGTTCTGACGAGAGTTTGCAAGCTCCAACCGACACCTGAGCAAGCTTCTAAAATAGATGCTCTACTGAAGGCGTTTGCGGATGCTTGTAACGCCGGCAAATCAAACGGTAAAATCTGGAATAACCAGCAAAACCACGATTCAGAACTTGGTTTATCAACAGTTACGAAAACAGTTTGGACCCGGCGCCAATCAAGCAGTTAGAGTTTGTGTTCGTGTTGGTGCTAACCGCAAAACTCAAGGGCAAGTCTGTCAAGGCGTTTGCTGCTACCAGCGCCGACTACGATGCTCGAATCTTTGCTTCCAGAGAGAAGGATTGGAAAGTCAGCCTGACATTACTGGATGGACGCGAATATATTCAGTTGAAGCCAGGTAACTACCATAGAGGCAAGCTCAAGAGCAGAGTACCGAATAGCGCTCAACTGTGCCAACACCGTGACGGGCAATACTACATCCACATTCAACTCAAAAATGAAGGGCCAGATCCTATCCCTTCAGAGCAAGTCATCGGAGTGGATTTTGGGCGACGGGATATTGCAGTAACTAGCATCGGGGATAAATGGGACGGTAAACAGATTCAAGACGTTAGAGATAAATTTGCCAAAGTTAGAACGGCGGAGTGAAAGGTGGAACTATGTCTTATAGCGAATTTTCCCTAGATGATATTAAAAATAAACTCGGGTTGACAATTCGAGAAGTCTCTGAAGTTATTACGGCTGTAGAACCGATAGAACCCAGTCAGCTTTTAAAGGAAACCTTAGCAGAAAATATTCCCTTAGCCTTGGGAATCGACACGGAAAAAGCGCGCTCAGAGATGATTGTCGCTCCGGTATTGATTGAACTCCGCAGGCGCTGCGATCGTCAAATCAGCCTCTTTTCCGGTACGGAATTCAATATCGATCGAGTCAAAGGACTCAACGGTGTCTGTGACTTTATGATTAGCCATTCACCAGAACAATTATCTTTAAACGCCCCTGTGTTTACACTTGTCGAAGCCAAGAATGACAATATCAAATCTGGAATTGCCCAGTGCATTGCTGAAATGTTGGCAGCCCAGATGTTTAATCTTCAAAAAAACAACAGTATTTCTTGTGTTTATGGTGCCGTTACAACCGGCAGTATTTGGAAGTTTATGAAACTCGAAAAAAGTACGGTTTATATTGAAACAACAGAGCATTTTATTGAAAATATTCAACTCATTCTAGGTATTTTAATGCAGATTGTTCAGTTGACTCGCCCAACCCTTCCGTGTCTATGAACTCCTGAAATTTTACAGTCTATTCTCAATGAGTAAGATCGGATTTGTTATTGACTCTAACGTGCTGGTCAGTGGATCGCTATTCAAACGTTCGAGCTGTCGTCATCTGTACAACTATCACCGGGCTTTTGAATGGACTCGAACGAAAAGACTGGGTGGCGCGCTACTCTGATAATACGCGCGATCGTGGACTAACGAACTTCATATATCGATATCTGAGGCACGGGTTCTCAACAGGGAGTTAACTTTGAGAACAGTCTTGTGATTTGGGGATCGTACAATCCGTCGAAATGCACTTCTGACTCAAATCGCTGATAATATCTAAGCTCATATTATCAACTAATTTAGTCAGAGCCACAGCAAGAGGCTTCTGCGACAGGGAAATTCGCTCAATCAACAGCCTTACCGCTTGCTCGTCTCCACAAGCGGCTGCTTTATAAAGCTTCTCAATCGACTCCCTCGGCAACACAGACAGCGACTCACGAGTTAGTTGCATAACAGGCTCATCCTGTTCGGACTTCCTCGGCGACTCCTCTTCATAGATATAGCGAACACCCAAATGAAGCGCCATCTTCTCAAAAATTACTGTTTCTCGGAACGGTTTGGCAACAAAGTCATCGAAGCCGTTCGACATGGCCAGTTCCTGGGTTTTAACAAAAGCATTAGCGCTCAAAGCAATAATTTTAGTGTTAGAACCGTTAGGCAAAGCTCTAATTTTTTGAGCAGCTTGAAAGCCGTCTAGAACAGGCATCCTCAAATCCATCCAAATTAAATGCGGCTTGTACTTTCGCCACAATTTAACAGCCAGGGTTCCGTTATCCGCGAACCACACAAGAAAGCCAGCCGCCTTCAATATCTGAGTTAGCAGCAACCGATTTGCCGACTCATCATCCGCTACCAAAATGCGATATATTTGTTGGTTCGATGCCAACCCCTTCACACGTTTTTGCGGCTGTCTGTCATAAATTTCGCTCTCAGTTGCATGACTGACTTTAATGTAAAAACTAAAAACCGTTCCTTTTCCCACAGAGCTTTTGACCTTAATCTCGCCACCCATCAGCTTGACGAAAGAGCTACTGATTGGCAATCCCAAGCCCGTTCCCGTTTGCGATTTCCTACCAGTTTCAGTTTGCACGAACGGCTTGAACAAACGGCTAACCTCATCAGGGGCAATACCAGGGCCTGTATCCTTCACTGAGAACTGGAGAAAGAATTTGGGTAACGGTTTTTTAGTCATAGACTGAAGGCATTTTACAGTCAGCTTCACCCTACCCGCCTCAGTAAATTTAACAGCATTGCCCAACAGATTAATCAAAACTTGGCGCAGCTTGCTTTCATCAGTTCGGACGTATTGCGGTACATCTTTCCGGAGTTCAAAAACAAGCTGCAATCCTTTAGATTGAGCTTTGAGTTGGAACATCCCTTCGATGTCATCGAGCAAACTGTACAGGTCAAAAGCATTTGATTCGAGGGTAATTTGACCGGCTTCAATCTTAGACAGCGACAAAATATCGTTGATTAGTTTCAACAAATGCTCGCCGCTGCGATTGATAATATCTAAACTCGACTGCTGTTCCGGTGCAGTTTTTTTAGAGTTCACAAGGAGATGGGCAAAGCCGATAATCGCATTCAGAGGCGTTCTCAATTCGTGGCTCATATTCGCCAGAAAGGTACTTTTAGCGCGATTGGCACTTTCGGCGGCAATTTTAGCTTGTTTTAGTTCCTTTGTTTTCTGTGCAACTTGCCGCTTTAAATCGCCAGAATATTCTTCTAACCGCTGGCGAGATGCTTTTAACTGGCAATTCATGCGCTCGAAAGCACAGGCTAGGGCTTCGAGTTCGGCAATACCGCTACCTAAAACTGTTGAGTCGAAGTCGCCACCAGCTATCGCCTCTGTTGCCGAAATTAACCGCAGCAGCCGCTGTTCTATTCTTAGGGAAATGGACAGCAAAAGGCAGATAGAAAGAACCAAAGCCACTAGGACGAGCAAAATAGTGTTGCGGGTGTTGGCCTGAACTTTTTGGGTGAAGTCGGTTTCGGGTACAACTGCCACAATCAGCCAATTTAAGCCTTTCGGGTTTTTAAAAGGTCTGACTTGTAGCAAGTATAGTGAGTTGTTGGCAGTAAAGTTAAGATTTTGGCTGCTGTTAATAGCAGCGAGGCTGCCATAATGTTTAAGCAAATACTCTGTTGAAAGCTGGATTACTTTTTGTTGCAGAGCTTGGGTGCTTTCTCGCTGCTGTCCGTCAACAGAAATAGACGGTTTTGGTTCAGGTACCTCGTTCCGAGCCACTAAACGTCCCGAACGGTCTAAGATAAAGGCTTGACAGTTAGGGCTAATGAGGAAATCGTACAAGTTGAATGCTGAGGTTGGGGTGGGAAAAGCAGAATTTGTTTTTTGTTGACGGAATATTGTCTTTGGAGAGTCTGACCCATTTCTTTTGCCATTTGGTTTGATTGTGACTCCGGCTGTTTGACTTGGGGAAAGTTGGTTTACTGAACCAGTTGGAATTTGATTGTAAGTCCCTTCTCCTTTCCCAACCCCTTCTGTTAAGTAGTTGTCAAGGCGGTCCCAGATGCGACTCGTTGCTTCTCCCAATAGGTGTGCAACTACGTCATTCATTGTCTGTCGCCCTGTTTGAAAAGAAAGCCATCCCGTCAGACATAGTAAGGTTGAAATTAGAAGAGCGTTGGGGACTGTAAGCACAACGCGCAGCGGGAGGGCAGACTTTTTTTGAACTGAGCTTTTTGGGCGGAACATTGATTAAAAAAAGGGAGTGGGGAGTGGGGAGTGGGGAATGGGGAGTGGGGGAGTGGGAGAGAGGGAGAGAGTGGGAGATTAGAGGTGTGCAGTAAACAGCAAGCTGTTTGAATTTTCAGGTAGATGGCAGTTACATAATCCCTCATTTCTATTTAATTGGGTGAGTATATGTTAGATGTTGAAGCCCTCTAGTTTTTATCGGGTTGTTGCAAGTTTTCAAACTTCTCCCACTCTCCCACTCTCCCACTCTCCCACTCCCCCCCTCTCCCCCTCTCCACTCCCATCATTCCGGTGCAACCAAAATTGAATAGCTTTCTCAATATCTGCCGATAACAATTATGAATGCTACAATGCTTTTCCCAAGAATTAAAACTCTCAGTTTGTCACTCCTTGCAGCAGCGCTCGCTGCTGCGAGCTACCCCGACTGTGCTTTTGCTCAATCAAGAGTAACAGGCTATCAAACTGTGGATCGAGACATTGCCGTCAATAGTGCGATCGATATTTTAGTCTATCCCGGTCGCGCGAGTGCGATTGACTTCAGCTCAACCGACGAAGCTCTCGCCTACGTTTTAATTGCCGACCCCTCAAAAATAGTTTTCAGTACCGACGCACAGTTGGCAAGTGGCCAAGCCAAAACTGTTTTCTTGCGTCCCATTCAAGCGCTCAATTTTCCGGGAGCTACCACAGCTACCATCACTAACCTTTCAATCAAAACTGTAGATTCAAAAGGGAAACAGCGACTTTACAACTTCAACATCGTTCCTACCAACAAAGAACCAGAACACTTAGGAATTCGCATCGCTCCCGTCACCCCAAGAATGTCGCCGACTGTGAACGTTGATAGAGGTCGCGCCCCCGCAGCATCAGATGTTGAAAAAGGATTGCTGATTGCCATTCAAAAAGGCTACACAGCAGCCAGCGACCCAGTAGTCTACAGCGTGCGACAATTTTTAGCTCTGGTAAGAAATCAGAATCTATCGGCGGCCGATGCTGCTGCACGAGCCGGAGTAGACTTGTCTGTGATTGTCGAGCTGAGCCGCATTGCACGAGAAGAATTCAACTACCCTGGAACAAGATTTCAACAGCGACAACCGCCAACAGCCCGAACTACTCGGCTTCTTAAAAGTCGCTCTGCTTTTTGATTGGAGCCGGAGCTGCGGGAATAGGTAACGGGAATGGGGAGTGGGGGAGCGGGGGAGAGGGGGAGAGTGGGAGAGTGGGAGAGTG